>CAZRIE010000005.1:64934-103425 GCA_964600075.1 uncultured Flavobacteriaceae bacterium | reverse complement strand
TCGACAGGCAGTTTTTGCATTGCCCGGTTCAACTGTGAAACTTTATCTAGTTGATGCATTTTAGAATCGAAATCTTCTGCGTCTTCTAGTTTGTATTCCACTGAGCTCAGTTCGTTTTGGTGATCATGTCTCTTTTGCGTTCTGTAATAATCATAATTGACATTTCGGGCCGTACGAAACATCCACGCAGTGAAAGAACCTTCCCCTGTAAACGTGTGCTTGTATTTCAAGATCCGTACGAATACATTCTGCACCAGGTCTTCACTGACCGAAGCATTGCCGTTCATATTATAAAAGAACCCGAACAGCCTTTTTTTATGGCGCTCGAACAACAGCCCCAATTTATCGAGGTCTCCTGATTTCACTTTGAGCATTAATGCATTGTCGGTCAATGGCTGCATTTTATCTTAGGTCTTCAAAAGGGTAAACCGCTGTTTTCTGAAATGGTTACAAAAAAAAGTGATTTTTTTTAATTCCCTAATAATACGAAAAGGCATTACAAAAAGTAATGCCCTGACTTACGAAGTATTAGAGAAATAGATAGGGTCCGGTGAGAGCAGGCAAATATCCCTTGGCGAATTAATTTCCAAGTACTTAAAATTCAATTCGATAGTTGACAAAGGGTATCAATTCAAGTTGATAGCTTGTGCCAATTTCACCGGTAAGTCCATCATAAAAAATAGTATCGACATTCAATCGATTCGTGACATTTTGAATATCCAAGGAAATCCGATGTGATGCTTTCGGACGGTTGAGGCGATAATAAATACTGGCATCCACTCTAAAATAACTAGCCAATTCGATGGTGTTTCTGAGCCTTTGGTCAATTCTTACTTCTCCTGTTTGCTCAAATAGCTCTTGGTCTATAGGTGTCGCTCTTTTACCACCGTTCAATAAGGTCTTCGCATTGATTCCGATGGTATTGTTCTTTTTCTTACTTACCGTAAATTCCTTTCCACCTACGATGTTGAAAGTATAGTTATAATTGTAGGCACTGTCATACCAGTTACCATCGGCGGCGCGGTACTTTGAATCGTAAAGTGATGCCGTAGTCAAAAAATAATACTGGCGGGAAAAGAATTTTTCAAAAGTCAACTCGACCCCATAGTTTCGCCCATCGCCAGAATCTGTTAATTCGGCCGGAATAAACTGACCGTTCACATACGAAGCCGTGAAGTTGGGATCTTTTGCTATTGCTACTTTGTTTAAATTTTGATAATAGGCTTCTATTTTCAAGTGCCCATTTTTGATTATACGCCAATCATGCCCAATGATGTAATGTACGGCCTGCATCAAGTCCACTTCGGTATTTGGCGTTCGAAACCCGTTTCCCTCAGGGATATTTATAAAATACTGGTTCAAGGGCATTCTTCGCGAATGGATCCCAAACCCGGCACTTAGTGTATGATTTTGATTTACCTTCCATTCAAAACCAACCCGTGGTTCGACCACAAAATCATCATTTACCGAAAAATAGGTGCTATGCAATCCAAAAGTGGTCGAAATATCGGTACTGAAACGATATTTTGCCTGTATATAGGCTTGGGCCATGGTACCCCTGCCGTCTTCTTTGACCACATCGGCAGTTTGATCATTTAGGGTCTGCGTAGTGAGCACATCGTACTTCAAAAAACTGGCTATTACCCCTGTATTCAGGGTGGTCTTGGCACTATACTTTTTAGTGTAATCGGCACTTACCCGTATAGCACCGTTTCTAAGAATGTCACTATCTCCAAACATATCGCCGGTGTCGGTATTCCTTCCTTCGAAAATAAAATCGCTTGCATTCCCAGAATAGGAAACCCGCGTTTCCAACTTGTCATTATTCTTTAGGAAGTGCGAAAACGTCAAACCTGTAATGTACGTTTCGGATTTGAAAATTTCTTCACTTGAGATATTACCTTCGGCCTCAGGGTCTTCATCCTCATCACTTATTCCCCCGATACCCCAAATGGAAAGATTCGTCTTTTCACCAAGAGGAAAATTCAGTTTCATGGAAACATCTTGATATGTAGGTGTACTTCCGGGTGTTACATCGGTAATTTGGTTCAATAACGCAATTGTAGAATACCGATAATTAATCAAATAAGAGCCCTTATAGTTCTTGCTAAAAGGACCTTCCGCAGTCAAGTCGGTACCCAATAGGCCAAATTGAAAGGCGTATTCACCCTTCTCGTTATTTCCATTTCTAAGGTTGATATCGAATACACCGGAAAGTGCATTGCCATAGGTTGCAGGAAAGGCTCCGGTAAAAAAATCGGATTTCCCTAATATATTGCTGCTGATCAAACTTACGTTACCGGGCGAATACCCCTCTTCTGAAAAATGGTTGGGCTCGGGTACCTCAATACCCTCAATACGCCATAATAATTGATTGGGCGCGTTACCACGAATAATAATCTCATTACTTGTATCATCAGAATTGGTTACTCCCGCAAAAGAAACGGCCATACGCCCAGGGTCGCTTAAACTTGCGGGAAACCGTTTTGTCTCCTCTACACTAAAGGAGCGTGCGCTGACCGTTGCCATTTTATTATTCGGAGTTCTATTATCGCTCGGTGCTACCAAGACCACTTCTTCGAGCTCGTTAAGGGCTTCGGTCAAATAAATCGTGAGTTCTACTTCCTTAGCGGAGCCGATTATAATTTCGGAAACTACAAACTTTTCGTAGCCCAAAAAGGTAAACTGAAAAGAAGCCCGCCCCACTGAAATCCCTTCCAAACGGAAAAAACCTTGCCCATCGGTTATGGCTCCCTTTTGAGAACCAACATTGAGGACAACAATATTGGCCCCAAATAGCGGAGCTTCCGTTTCGGCATCCAAAACTCTGCCTTTGACCGTTTGGGTAAGGGTTTGGGCTGTGGCAAATACAGAAACAAAAAGAAAAAAGAAAAAAAAGGCCTTGGTTATTTTTTGATAATCAATCATTTTAGTCGCTTTCTCATTGTTAAAAATAGGTTTTTAATCGGTTTTATGGTTTACGCATATTTTCTACGTTCAATCTATGGACCGATAGTACAAAAGACAAAATGAAATCGAAAAGGTTGCATTCCTCGCTTTTTTCTAAGCAGCGCCCAAAAAATAAAGGCGATACTGAATTCAGTATCGCCTTATAATTTTGGCCAAATAAATGTGTTCGGTTTTTAAATCCGTATATCCATTTTGTTTTTAACCTTTCAACCACGCCTCACGTAACTGTGCATCTTTTTGGCTGGCACTTTCAACAGGCACGATGGTTTCGACGTTCAACGTAGGTGTGCCTACTTTTCCTTCCAGGGCCACTTCTTCGTCCCCACGCTGTACGACCATCTTTATTTCGGTATCCGGCGACCAGCTAAAGCTTTGCCCTATAATGGGCCGAATAGCTTCTAAGTTGATCGGTGTACCATTGATACTTTTGATGACATCGCCACCCTGTGCCCCTAAAGTTGTGAAAAAGCTGTTCTGCTCGATGCCCTTTCTGACAAAGACCGCATTATCGTTCGATTCGTCAACATCAATAAACGGGTTGTCGCCATCTAAAAAGTAACCGGTCAGTTTTTCAATAGTTTCTGTTTTCAGACCGACCTTGATCAAATATTCATTGTAGTTGATCGGCGTATCTCCAATAACATGGGCGTCAAAAAAAGTTCGAATTTCAGGATACGTCATCGCCACGATTTCATCGATGAGTTTATCGTCTTCAAACGGGGTATCGTTGCCGTATTTTTTTGAAAGTTCTTTCATCAACCACAATATTCCTTTTTCACCATTACTGAGCTGCCTTAGCTCAAGATCTAATGCCATGTTGATCAATGCCCCCTTTTCATAGACGTTTGCGTAATTTTTCTTATAAGGCTCTTTCAGAATATTCTTGCTCATGGTAGTGAAGGACATGGCATCGTCATACCCTTTGGCATTGTTAATCTTATCCATAACGCGTTTATAGAATTCTGTTTCATCGATCAATCCCTGTTGGATTTGAAAGAGATTGGCGAAATACTCGGTTGTACCTTCATACATCCAGAGATGTTGTGACATCTTTGGATCATTAAAATCAAAGAATTGAACTTCTTTTGAATGTACGCTCAACGGGGTCACAATATGAAAAAACTCATGCGATACAACGTCGACCATAGCTTGCTCCAACCTTTCTTTTCCCATTGCCTCGGGCAAAACCACTACCGTAGATGTATGATGCTCCAATGCCCCGAAACCAGAAGCATCGGCCTCATCCATTTTGGACAAATACAAAATAATATTATATGTTTTCGTGCCATCGATATCACCTAAAAAGGCTTTTTGCGCACCCATCATTTTCTCCATTCGGTCTTTTAGACTTGCTGCGGTGTACACACCGTTTGGTGAATAAACGCTTAGCGTAACCGTAATATCCTTAATCTGAAATGTTTCCGTATTCGGTTTGGCATATTGAATAGGGTTGTCGATAACCTCAAAATAACGGCCAGCAGTAAATACATCCGTATCGTCAGGTGAATTTTCCACAATCATTTTCTGCAACGAGGTTGTAGGTCTTAAATCGGCAGGCCGAGTAATGGTCAATTGGTAGGGCACCTCTTTCAAACCACCAAAATAGCCAACAAAACCGTGAAGGTTCAACATAAAATTTTCCCCTGCTAGAATATTTGTACCCGATGGAGAGAACACTTTATCGTCGACCTCGCTCTCGGTATCATAAGTGTCGTTCACCAGATAGGTTACTTTATCCAAGTTTTTTCCGTTGGCAATCTTCCAGGAATTCTCGTCTTCTTGAACTACGGCCAGTTCCTTTCCATCATAATCCATGGCCTTAAAACCTTCGATATACTTTCCATAATTGTCAGTGCTATAGGTACCCGGTACAGTTTTGGGGATATAGAAGACAACATCATCGGAAGTAAAAGCACCGGGGTCAACGGTAACCTGTACTTTATCGTCAATGATGTTCTGCAAATCCAACGAAGTCAGTATCGGAGTCTTATCGGCCGTTAACAATGCTTTTGTCGAACCACAGCCGTAGAGTACTATTATTGCAAAGGTAAGCGTGTATATTTTTTTCATGATTGTTGAGTTGATGCCCTGAATATGAAATATCCATACTCCAGAGGTTTTGCAAGAATATAAAATTTACTAGAATCGGACATCATCATTAGGAAATAATTAAGGTTAATCATATCTCTACAATCAACTAGAAACGCTAATTTTTTTTGATTATTTTTGCTGTAACGAAATTGTAACGAATGCAATATAAAAGGATTCTTTTAAAACTTAGTGGTGAAGCCTTAATGGGCGACAAACAGTACGGAATAGATTCAAAACGTTTATCGGAATACGCTAAAGAAATCAAGGAAGTCGCTGAGAAAGGTGTCGAGGTCGCTATCGTTATCGGTGGTGGGAATATCTTCAGGGGCCTTACCGGAGCAGCCACGGGAATGGATCGCGTTCAAGGGGATCACATGGGCATGCTGGCTACCGTTATCAATGGGCTTGCCTTACAAAGTGCCCTTGAAATGCAGGGTGTGCAGACTCGATTACAATCTGCGATCCAAATCAATGAAGTTGCAGAGCCCTTTATTCGCAGACGTGCGATGCGCCATTTAGAAAAAGGTCGGGTCGTAATTTTTGGAGGAGGTACCGGAAACCCCTATTTCACAACAGATTCGGCAGCAGTACTTCGGGCCATAGAAATGGAGGCCGATGTAATACTAAAGGGAACCCGTGTCGATGGTATTTATACCTCCGATCCGGAAAAAGACAAAAATGCCACGAAATTCGATACTATCTCCTTTGCCGATGTACTTTTGAAAGGATTGAAAGTTATGGATACGACCGCCTTTACGTTAAGCCAAGAAAATGAGTTGCCTATCGTGGTCTTTGATATGAACAAAAAAGGAAACCTCCTAAAATTGGTCGAAGGCGAAAATATCGGAACGGTCGTAAATCTATGACCTTGGTGTAATTTATGCCAGAGAAAAGAATAAAAAATCTATTACACGACCTTTTAGGTTTTCTCTTCGTGAGAAAACTGCCAAGCCGGACAGGCAAACGGGACCGAAGGTAAAATATGTGAAATTGATCTAAAGGACAATAATAATTTTAATTATGAACGAAGAAGTACAATTTATACTCGACTCCGCAAAAGAAAGTATGCATGCCGCTATAAAGCATTTGGAGAAGGAATTTGTAAAAATACGTGCGGGCAAGGCAAGCCCTGCAATGCTTTCTTCCGTAATGGTAGAATATTATGGATCACAGACGCCCCTTTCTCAAGTGGCCAATATCAATACGCCCGACGGCCGGACCATTTCGGTACAACCTTGGGAAAAGAACATGCTTCATGAAATTGAAAAAGCCATTATGAACTCCAATTTGGGGTTTAACCCGATGAACAACGGTGATTTTGTGATTATCAACGTGCCGCCCTTAACCGAAGAGCGAAGAATTCAACTGACCAAACAGGCCAAGGCCGAGGCCGAAGATGCCAAAGTGGGTATCCGTAGTGCTCGACAAGATGCGAACAAAGAAATACGTGAACTTGATGTTTCCGAAGACTTACAAAAAAATGTCGAAGTCGATGTACAGGAACTTACGGACAAATACAGCATAAAAGTAGATGCCTTTCTAGGCGCCAAAGAAGCGGAAATCATGAAAGTGTAATTTTTGAGCTTATACCGAGCATAACTTTAAAGCGGTTTTCTTGGCTGCTTTTTATGGTCCGATAATAGTCTTATTCAAACATACATTTTTAGGAACACACGTGATCATTCTATACCTTTGCACTCGGTAAAACCCCACGATGACAGCAAAACTCACAAAGGGCTTTTGGGAAAAAACAGCAGGTATCATACTCCGAAACCGGATTTTGATACTTCTTTTGATTGCCGCATTTACGGTATTTCTTGGTTTTCAATGGGAAAATATGCGATTCAGCACCTCCCAAGCCAATTTACTGCCCGATGACCATCCTATAAATTTGGAATATCAATCGTTCTTGAAACAGTTCGGTGAAGAAGGTAATGCAGTGGTATTTGCCGTACGCGACCCTTTGCTTTTCACGCCTTCGAAAATGAACCGATGGAACAAGTTCAGCAAACAATTGGGAGCCTTTCCAGAGGTAGATTTCGTGCTCTCCCTAGACAATCTTCAGGAACTCAAAAAAGATAGCGAAAAACAAGAATTTATACTAGAACCGCTAATAAGTTCGGAAATAAAGACCGAAAAGGAAATCGATAGCATTAAAAATCATTTATTCAACGACCTTCCTTTTTACGATAAACTACTTTTTAATAAAGAAAGTGGCACTATTAGAACCATAGTCAATCTCGATAAGGATATCGTGAACACCACAGTGCGGAAAGACTTTATTTTAAAGGACCTTACCAACCTTGTTGAAAATTTTGAAGAAGAAACCGGACTTAACGTTCATGTGTCGGGAATGCCCTATATACGTACGATGAACTCCCAAAACATTATCGACGAAATCGGGAAGTTTATTCTTGCCGCCCTAGGGGTTACTTCTTTGATTTTTTTCTTTTTCTTTAGAAGTTTTCGTGCAACATTAATTTCGATGGGCGTCGTAATTATCGGTGTGATGTGGGCCTTTGGTATTTTGGGGCTGCTGCAATACGAGATTACAGTTTTAACCGCTTTGATTCCTCCGCTTATTATTGTTATCGGTATTCCCAATTGTATTTTCCTGATCAATAAATACCAACAAGAAGTCAAAAAACACGGTAACCAAGCTCTTTCATTGCAACGTGTAATATCGAAAATCGGGAATGCTACCCTGATGACCAATATGACCACGGCTTCAGGGTTTGCTACGTTCATCATCACCGACAGCAAACTTCTGAAAGAGTTCGGTATCGTGGCATCCTTGAATATCATTGGTATTTTTGTGCTCTCGTTGCTCATCATCCCGATTATTTATAGCTATTTATCCCTTCCGAAGACAAGACATCTAAGGCACTTGAACAAACGCTGGATAGATGCCTTTGTCAATTGGACGGTGCGAATCGTACGCGAACGAAGAATCTCTGTATATGTAGTTTCGTTGGTACTTTTGATAACGAGCATTATCGGTATTTACCAAATCGATATTTCAGGAAGCCCTATTGAAGACATGCCCAAAAACGCCCCGTTCTTTGAAGACATCCGCTTTTTTGAAGAGGAATTCGACGGTATTTTGCCCGTTGAAATCATAGTGGACACCAAGAGGCCAAAAGGCGTTTTAAAACCCAATACCTTAAAACGAATTGATCAGTTAAGCGAAGTGATTACTGAAATTCCAGAGCTTTCTAAACCAATTTCGGTGGTAAACTTGGTCAAATATTCGAAGCAGGCTTTCTACAACGGTATTCCGAAATACTATCAGCTTCCGACATCGCAAGAAAACAACTTTATTATGAAGGTCGTCCAGAATTCTCAGGGCGATGGAAACCTCTTAAAAAACTTTGTAGACAGTACTGGTCAAACGGCACGAATTACCACCTTTATGCGAGACGTAAAAACAAGTCGTATGGAGGAAATCGAGAAAGGGCTTTTGGAGAACATCGATAAATATTTTCCACCTGACCAATACGATGTCTATATGACGGGCAGTGCTCTTCTTTTCTTGAAAGGGACCAAATATTTGGTGAAGAACTTAGTACTTTCCTTGGCGTTCGCCATATTTCTGATAGCCCTCTTTATGGCCTATCTGTTCCGTTCTTTTCGAATGATCCTAATTTCTTTGATTCCCAATTTGCTGCCTTTGGTCATAACCGCCGGGATAATGGGTTTTGTCGGGGTACCCATAAAACCATCTACCATTCTGGTATTTAGCATTGCTTTTGGTATTTCTGTAGACGACACCATCCACTTTTTGGCCAAATACCGCCAAGAACTGATGGCCAGCAAATGGCAAATAAAAAAATCGGTGTACGCCGCCTTACGTGAAACGGGCGTAAGCATGTTCTACACCTCAATCGTACTTTTCTTCGGTTTTTCTGTGTTCATTATTTCCGATTTTGGAGGTACTGTTGCGCTTGGCGCCTTGGTATCGGCTACTTTGATGTTTGCCATGCTTGCCAACCTGATTCTATTGCCTTCATTATTATTGTCTTTGGAACGCAATATTGCCAGTAAAGAAATCTTGAAAAAACCGCAAATAAATATTCTTCCCAAAGGCGAAGATGGTCAAAACCAAAAATGACCCCGATTTAACCGATCCGGAAGCGGATTCTTTTAGCCAAAAACTTATCTTTGCGCTTCAATTTTCAAGTGATTCAACATGAAATCGTACAGCGTAAAAGAACTGCTCACAGGGAATCTTTTATTACAGGAAGTTAGCCTGAACGGATGGGTTAAAACATTCAGAAGTAACCGTTTTATAGCCCTGAACGATGGGTCTACAATAGGCAACATCCAATGTGTTGTCGATTTTGAAACATTTGAAGAAGATATTTTAAAACAGATCAATACCGGGGCAGCCCTAAAAATTACGGGCATCTTGGTCGAAAGTCAGGGAAAAGGCCAAAACCTTGAAATTCAGGTCAAGGAAATTTTCGTTCATGGAGGTGCCGACCCAGAGGTTTATCCTATTCAACCCAAAAAGCATTCGTTGGAGTTTTTACGGGAAAAGGCCCACTTGCGCATCCGCACAAATACTTTTGCGGCCGTGATGCGCGTACGCTCGGCATTATCTTTCGCGATTCACCAATACTTTAGGGAAAACGGATTTTATTACTTTCATGCGCCCATAATCACGGGGTCAGATGCCGAAGGTGCAGGTGAAATGTTCAGAGTCACAACTTTAGCCGATAAAAATCCACCTTTAAATGATCAAGGTGAGGTCAACTATAAAGAAGATTTCTTCGGAAAGGAAACTAACCTCACGGTATCGGGCCAGCTGGAAGCCGAAGCTTATGCCATGGCCTTGGGCAAAGTCTATACATTTGGTCCAACTTTTCGCGCAGAGAACTCTAATACATCAAGGCATTTAGCCGAATTCTGGATGATCGAACCCGAAATGGCTTTTTATGACCTTGATGCCAATATGGATCTTGCAGAAGATTTTATAAAAAGTGTTATCAACTACATTTTAGAACATTGCCAAGAAGACCTCCAGTTTCTGGAAAAACGGCTGCTAGATGAAGAAAAGACAAAACCACAGATAGAGCGAAGTGAAATGGCCCTTATCGAAAAATTGAAATTTGTTGCCGAGAACAGCTTCAAAAGGGTAACTTATACGGAAGCCATAGACATCTTAAGAAATAGTAAACCCAACAAAAAGAAAAAGTTCCAATATCGTATTGATGAATGGGGGGCCGATCTTCAAAGTGAGCATGAGCGCTTTTTGGTGGAGAAGCATTTTAAGTGTCCGGTAATACTTTTTGATTATCCCGCAAAAATAAAAGCCTTTTATATGCGTTTAAATGAAGATGGAAAAACGGTACGTGCCATGGATATTCTTTTCCCGGGCATTGGCGAAATCGTTGGTGGATCACAAAGGGAAGAGCGTTTAGATGTATTGAAAGAAAAAATGGCCGCCCTGGGTATTCCCGAAGAAGAACTTTGGTGGTATCTGGACCTTCGGAAATTCGGAACAGCCGTTCATAGCGGTTTCGGACTTGGTTTCGAACGTTTGGTGCTTTTTTCTACCGGAATGGGGAATATCAGAGATGTGATTCCTTTCCCTAGAACCCCTCAAAATGCAGAGTTTTAACCTTAATTCGTTAACTTTATAAGGCAAGAAGAATCGGAACTCAATGCTAAAACAACACTTACAGTTCAAATTATCGCAAAAGCTATCGCCCCAACAGATTCAGTTGATGAAGTTGATCCAATTGCCTACGCAGGCTTTTGAGCAAAGGCTGAAGCAAGAACTTGAAGAAAATCCGGCATTGGAGAGCGGCAAAGAAGAATCCGAAGACTTCGAAGATGAATTTGCAGACCCATATGAAAACGAAGAAACGGATAATGAAACCATAAGTGCGGACGATATTAATATCGATGATTATTTGAGTGATGATGAAATACCCGAATACCGTACCAAAGCAAATAACTATAGTGCCGACGATGAAGAAAAAAATGTGCCCTATGCGGCGGGCATTTCGTTCAACCAATATTTGCTCAACCAACTCAATACGGCCTATCTCAGTGATGAGGAATGGAGTATCGCCGAATTTTTAGTTGGTAGTGTCGATGAGAGCGGATATATTCGAAGACCGCTCTCCGATATTTTAGACGATCTGGCATTTACCCAAAATATCTATACCGAAGAAAAAACCATTGAAAAGGTACTCAACATCGTTCATAAATTGGATCCCCCGGGTGTGGCGGCACGTTCACTCGAGGAGTGTCTTATTATACAGTTAAAAAGAAAGGAAAATACCCCCAGTATCGAATTGGCAATTTCGATTCTAGAAAAATCGTTTGAGCAATTTACCAAGAAGCACTACAAAAAACTCCTCCAAAAACATACTATTTCTGAAGAACAGTTGAAAAACGCCATTTCCGAAATAGAAAAGCTGAACCCGAAACCAGGAGGTTCGTATTCAGGCAACAATCGAATGGTCGAACACGTGGTACCCGATTTTTCAATTCGTATCGTAGAAGGAGAACTAGAACTTTCGCTTAACGGTAGAAATGCGCCCGAGTTGCACGTTTCGAACGAGTACAGCAATATGCTCAAGGGGTATCGAGACGCCAAGAAAAAATCAAAATCACAAAAAGATACAGTACTTTTCATCAAACAGAAACTTGACGCGGCTAAGTGGTTTATCGATGCCATTCGCCAAAGGCAACAGACCCTGTTCGTTACCATGAATGCTATTATGCACTATCAGTCCGAATATTTTCTAAGTGGCGACGAACGCAACTTACGGCCTATGATCCTCAAAGATATCGCCGACGAAATCAATATGGATGTCTCGACAGTATCACGTGTTGCGAACAGTAAATATGTTGACACGCCCTATGGCACCAAATTAATCAAGGAATACTTTTCCGAATCGATGAAGAACGATCAAGGAGAGGATGTTTCCACCAAGGAAATCAAAAAAATACTTGAAACTGTTATTGGCGAAGAATCGAAGAAAAAGCCAATGACCGATGATAAATTGGCCGCCATACTTAAAGAAAAAGGATATCCCATCGCCAGACGCACGGTCGCCAAATATAGGGAGCAGCTGGATATTCCTGTGGCAAGGTTGCGGAAAAAAATCTGATGAGGACTTTCCTAACAGTAATTTCCTATATTTTTCACCCCCTGTTCATTCCCATGGCCGGCACATTGGCTTATTTTATTGTGACTCCAAAGTACAGTCCTCTAGAGCTTCAGAGCGGTAATATTCTACCCATTTTTATCCTCACGGTCATTATCCCCATAATAACATATCTTATTTTAAAAAATCTGGGGGTTGTGAACACTGTTTTTATGCCCACGGTTAAAGAACGGAGGTATCCGTTGTATGTCCATATTCTTTTGCTTTTGTTGATTATTTATAAGGTAATACCCAACAATTACATTCTAGAACTCCACTTCTATTTTCTAGGCCTGATTGCGGGGGCTATGACAGCTCTAATGCTCCTTTTTTTTAAGTTAAAAGTCAGTATGCACCTTATGGGCATGGGGAGTCTCTTTATGTTCTTGGTCTGCCTCAGTATACATTTTGAAATCAACATCACTTTGGCCATAAGCCTCTTGACCTTGGCCACCGGCCTTGTAACAACATCTAGGCTTTATCTAAAAGCGCACTCCAAGCCCGAAGTATTGATCGGTTTCCTTATCGGATTGATTTCACAATTGCTTACTATTAGATTCTGGCTCTAAGAACGAAAATATCCGAGCGGTTATAAAATGTAGAAAATAAGCCCGATTCTTAAAGGTTTCATGTTGATATCGCTTCCGTTGAGAGATACCCCATCATTGAACAAATTGTTCAGGGCATAATACGCATGCAGATTAAATGTATTATAGCCGAAGTTGAAAGTTAATCCATATTGAAACTGACGGATATCGGTATTATAGAAGGATATTTTTTCTTCAGCAGACACAAATTTCGAGCGTGCCCCCACGACGTACCCTAATTTCAATCCCGTATAAATACGCCAAAATTTATATGAAACGGCATTCGAATTTCGCCAACGAAACTCTAAGGGCATTTCAATCATATGGGTTTCTATCTTGTTTCGTATGAAATCGTCGTCATTTTCCAAAACGCTATATACAAAATCGTCTGTAGTCTCGGTTACAAGCAAATTGGAATAATAGGAATAAACTCCATAGCCTAGACCAATACCCAAGGCCCTCGTTCGATTTTCATTTAGAGGAATGTCCCTAATAAAGCCGGCCTGAATTCCATACGAGAGGTTACGCTGGCTAATTTTATCGGGCATGTTCAATAAAACATTATAGGTTATACCAACGTAGAACTGATCCTCTAGGTATTTAGTATCCTGTAAGGTCGAATCTCCGTAGACTTGAGCGTTCAACACCCAAATGGATAACATAAAAAACACTCCGGTCAGCATACGAATCATAATCATAAAAGTAAACAAATAAAAAAGCGCTTCAAACAAATTGTTCGAAGCGCTTTAGATTTTGGAATATTTTAAAAGGTGCTACTGCAAATTATTAAATGCATCGCCATCATAGGTGGTATAGTTTACCTTAAGGGCATTTACCTTTCTCAACTCAAGTTTAATATCTGAAATCAGACCCATATTCGCATTCTTATCTACTTTCAGAGCAGTGGTCAATACATTTTGCAACTCTTGGGCTTTTTTAGCCCTTTCTTGTAAAATATAATCTCCAACAGATGAAGGATCGGCAAACTTATCGTTCAATTGAATCTTCGGTTCTTTACCGAACTGTTTAGCGTATTGCGAGGTAGGCGCTCCGACAAAAATATAGATTACCCTATCCTTTTTCTCCAATTTTTTGGTCTCACTAGCGTTCGGAAGTTGATTCTCGACCTTGAGCGTACTGTCTTTCATCACCGTAACCGTCATAAAAAAGAACAACAGCATAAATACAATATCCGGAAGCGAGGCAGTATTAACAGCTGGCAGCCCAGAACCTTTTTTCTTTGCAAACTTTGACATATATTCTTGTTTAAGCTGTTATTAATTACTCGTTCCGGTTTCCGCTTCGGAAAGCTTCTGTGGAAACAAGTTTTGTATCCTCTTTACTTTTTCCTTAAGGTCATCCTTTCTACTTGATTCCGTCTCAGGATTCAGATATTCAGCTTCCATATCGGTAAAATCTCTTTTGAAAAGACGCTGTGCTTCGCGATTCCTGAGATCATTATAAGCACCAACTAGTTCATTCTGTACCGTAATATAAGTACTATACTTGGTTTCCCTGTCGTTCTTTAAAGAGATAATAGCTTTAGCCGGATTATCAGAGGATTCCTTCGCTCGCTTTCCTTGGCAATAGCTACAGTACTCTGGAGAGTCGGATACCGCCCCACCGTTATCCAAAAAAGCCATAGCTTTTACGCGTAGCGCTTTTATGTCGGTAAGCTCGTCTTCGACCAATAGTTGACCGTTGCGGTTAATGTTCACCGTAAAAATATTCTTTTCCTTAATTACCGGTGGATCCTCGGTCGGCGGCTCCATCGGGGGCAACATACGATCCAAACCTGCGTCGGTTTCAATAGTCGTTGTCACCAAGAAAAATATGAGCAGTAAGAATGCGATATCTGCCATTGATCCGGCGTTAACCTCTGCTGGTCCTCCTCTTCTAGACATAATTTTGCTTTTAAATTTATTTACTCATCTTTCTGACACCGCCCATCAACATAGCTCCAACAGCTATTATGGTCAGTATGAAAAATACATTGATACCCGCTCCAATTCTCCGAATGGTCGTTTCTGAAGTTTCTATACCTCGATCTGCCATTTCTTCGATACTTACATCGGTTCCACTGGCCAAAACAAAACCTATACCGACTACTACAAGAAAGCCTACAATTACGAAAAGGCTCTTTTTTAAACTTGCAGGGCTGGAAAATAGGTTCTTCAGTGCAAAAACAAGGCTAAAGACAATTGCTATACCCAGTAAGAGATAGGTAATCCAGAACATAGCGTTCAATGCCCCATCGTTAGCTGCTTCCCCCGGAGGCATCTCGGATTCGGGAAGAAAGAACCACAGTGCCGCCCCGATCAAACCAACAACTACTAGTGCAATTTTTACAATTTTGTGCATAATTTTAGTTATTAAGGATGATACGACTTATTTTTTGTGATCTACCAACATATCTATCAAAACGATAGAAGAGTCTTCCATATCGTTTACGATACTATCGATTTTAGCGATAATATAGTTATAAAAGATCTGAAGAATAATAGCCGTAATAAGACCGAATACCGTCGTTAATAACGCTACCTGAATATCGCCTGCAATAAGCGAGGCACTCAAGTTACCTACAGCACTAATTTTTTGGAAGGCCTGAATCATACCGATTACCGTACCCATGAACCCAAGCATCGGTGCAATAGCGATAAATAGCGATAACCACGATACATTCTTCTCTAATTGGCCCATTTGTACACCTCCATAAGCAACAACCGCCTTTTCAGCAGACTCGACGCTTTCACCAGCTCTATCCAATCCTTGATAATAGATAGAAGCAACAGGACCCTTTGTATTTCTACAAACTTCTTTAGCGGCTTCAACACCACCGGAAGCTAAAGCGTCTTCTACTTGTTGCTTTAATTTGCCCGTGTTCGTTGTTGCCATATTCAAGTAAATAATTCTTTCGATAGCCACGGCCAGACCAAGAATCAAACACAAAAGAACAATACCCATAAAGCCGGCACCACCTTGAATGAACATTTCTTTTAGAACTTGGGTGAAGCCTTTTTCAGCTTCGGCCGGCGCATCTTGAAACATCGTCGCGGCAGTCGCCATTGCATTTACAGTATTTGTGCTCAATACAAATAACCCGCCCACGGCAAGGATAGAAGATAATTTTTTCATTTTTTCAAACTTAGATTAGTTATTTATTAGGGTTAAAGATAAAAAAAAAACGCAATAAAAAAAGTAAAACTTCGTTGCAGACAAGAAGTGATTAACAAAGGCTCAATAACATCTTAACACAAATGTCATATATCGATGTCGATACCTGAACCCAGTAAAGCATAAACCTCCATTTTGCATATAGAAACTAAACTTACAAATAATTCCAGTGCAAACTAATTTATACCGGAAAATCTTTTTGTTCTCGCAGAGAGGAAGGGATTCGAACCCTCGATACCCTTTTGGGGTATACACACTTTCCAGGCGTGCGCCTTCGACCACTCGGCCACCTCTCTAAATCAAACTCGTCTTGGTTTAATCACTTTACCAAGACCAGTTCGGTCTACCTTTTTAAGGGATGGGCAAATAACAAAAAAAATACTAGTTGATGAAATTAAAGGTGCTATTTTTAATCGATTTCTCCTCGCAACGAAGTCTCGAACACTGTTTTGAACAATTTCTTCGACACTTTGCTTCCCAAAAGATACATCAGCTTGGTTATGGCCGCTTCGGTCGTAATGTCTTTACCGTTAATGATTTTTAGCTCTTCGAGCTGTTTGCTCGTTTCATATCTTCCCATGCTCACACTACCACCAGGGCACTGTGTTACATTTATAATATGTATGCCCGCCGATATCGCTTTTTGCAAACTATCGATTAACCAAGCTTCGGTCGGGGCGTTGCCGGCCCCATAAGTTTCTAGCACGAGACCTTTGAGTTCGGGTATCTTTAGGATACTATTGATTACGCTAGAGCCGATACCGGGAAACAGTTTCAAAATGGCCACATTACAATCCATGGCCGTATGTACCTTGAATTTCTTTCGGCGGTTATGTGGAAAAAGAAATTCTTCATAGACCTTCAGGTGCACTCCCGATTCAATCAAAGGTGGATGGTTCAAAGAGGCAAAAGCCTGAAAATGTTCAGCATTGATTTTGGTAGTGCGATTGGCGCGGTAGAGCTTATACTCGAAATAGAGTCCTACTTCCTGAATTACCGGAACTCCTTTTTTTTGCAATGCTGCAATTTGTACTGAGGTAATCAAGTTCTCTTTGGCATCGGTACGCAAATCACCGATTGGTAACTGAGACCCTGTAAATATTACGGGTTTATCTAAATTCTCAAGCATAAAGCTCAAGGCGGAAGCCGTATAACTCATGGTATCACTTCCATGCAAAACCACAAAACCGTCATGGGTTTCGTGATGGTTTTCGATTATGCTCGCTATAGCTGCCCAATGCCCGGTATTCATGTTCGACGAGTCGATGGGATAGGCAAACGAAATCGAATCGATATGGCAGTCCAATTGGTTGAGTTCGGGAATTTTATTCAATAGGTTGCTAAAGTCGAATGCCTTCAATGAACCGCTCGTATAGTCTTTGACCATACCTATTGTACCGCCAGTATAAATGAGCAATATGTTGGTTTTACCTTTCAAGCTAGAGTCAAAATTTATGGATTGCTAAAAACTCATTTCTTATACCCCGAAAACGTCTTTGGAGTTCTTCGTCGTAATATCTGCAATTTCTTGGGCATCTATACCATAAACCCCCGAAAGCTTTTCCAATACCTTAATAAGGTATGCACTTTCATTACGCTTTCCGCGGTAGGGCACCGGGGCCAAGTAGGGTGAATCGGTTTCGAGCACAATATGTTTTAAAGGAAATTGATCGAGAAACGTGTCGATTTTACCGTTTTTGAACGTCACGACACCTCCGATTCCCAATTTCATATTATAGGAAATTGCCTTCTTGGCCTGTTCTAGACTACCCGTAAAACAGTGGAAAATTCCAAAAAGCGCATCGTCTTTTTCACTTTCCAGCACTTCGAAGATTTCATCAAAGGCATCCCGACAATGTATGACGATAGGCAGTTTATATTTTTTCGCTAATTGTATCTGATACCTGAAAGCTTCCTGTTGCTGTTTAAAAAAAGTTTTGTCCCAATACAGATCGATCCCTATTTCCCCCACGGCGTAAAATTGATGCTCGGCCAACATTTCTTCGACATGTCGTAATTCCTCTTCATAATTTTCCTTGACATGGGTAGGGTGCAGCCCCATCATCAAAAAAACATGCTCGGGATTGGCCTTTTGCAAGTCAAACATAGCCTCGGTATAGGTTGAATCGATTGCCGGAATGAAAAACCGTTCGATCCCGCTATCAATGGCACGTTTTATTACTTCGGCCCTATCTGCATCAAAAGCTTCACTATATAAATGGGTATGGGTATCCGTTAGTATCATGCCGCAAAAATAGCTTTATCTTTGGAAAAGAAAATAGAGAATAGAAAAAGACGCTTAATTACCTATAAGCTGAGTTTAACAGCCCTATCGAAAGCGAAATGAAAAGTCTTTGTTCTATTTTTTTTCTTAAAAAAAGCGCTATCCTGTCTTATCATTGAAACATACCATTAACAATTATGTCTTCCCTGAATAAATTTCTACTCAAAAAAAAGTACACAAAAATACCGTTAGTGCTCACCGAGACTAACCATTTTGAGATTACCGCCAAAATAAATGGCGTTACCGGAAGGTTTATTTTAGATACCGGGGCGTCGAATACCTGTGTAGGTTTTGATAAAATCGAATTCTTCGCACTGACCTCGAAGGAATCAAAAATTAAAGCTGCCGGAGCGGGCGGCACCAATATGGAAACCCTTATCTCAACCAAGAACAAAATCAACATAGGCGATTGGAAGAAAAACAAACTTAAAATAATCCTTTTCGACCTGGTTCATGTTAACGAGGCACTAACGGCACATAAAGCACTGCCCGTGGACGGTATTATCGGGGCAGATGTACTTAAAAAGGCAAGGGCCATTATTGATTATGACAAGTCTTGTGTTTATCTGAAGCAGTAACTTTCAACCCTTCAATTCTTTCACTTTACGCTAATAATCTGTTACGCTACAAAGCAAAAAATCGAACTACCAGGCGCCACTTTACGGATATCGAGGATACTTCCCGATAAGGTTTTAGAGTGTAATTAAGAAACTTCCAGAACATTTAAGAAAAAATAAAGCCCCTAGTACGGGGCCTTATTTTTTTATGTGTATTTGATAACTACATCTCTAAAGATTTCTTCACATCTCCGTTCATCAACAGCTCTTCAGGACTCTCTAGGGATTCCTTCACCGCAACCAAGAAACCTACAGATTCCTTACCGTCGATAATTCTATGGTCGTACGAAAGCGCTACATACATAATCGGCGCAATAGCAATGGCACCATCCCTGACAATAGGTCTTTCAACAATATTGTGCATGCCCAGAATGGCACTTTGAGGGGGGTTGATTATCGGCGTCGACAACATTGACCCGAATACACCACCATTGGTAATGGTAAATGTACCACCGGTCATTTCATCAACAGTAATCTCACCTTCCCTAGCACGAATCGCCAAACGTTTTACCTCGGCTTCGACACCACGGAACGTTAAATTCTCGGCATTTCTAATTACAGGAACCATCAAGCCTTTAGGGCCGGATACCGCAATGCTGATGTCACAGAAATCATACGAAATCATTTCCTTTCCATCCAACATAGAGTTCACCGAAGGATATTGCTTTAAAGCCTTTACAACAGCTTTTGTGAAGAATGACATAAAGCCCAGGCTAACGCCATGCTTCTCCTTAAAATCTTCTTTGTATTGCTTTCGAAGTTCAAAAATAGGCGACATATCTACCTCGTTGAACGTAGTCAACATGGCAGTTTCGTTCTTGACGGCAACCAACCGTTCGGCCACTTTTCTGCGAAGCATCGATAGTTTCGAACGCGATTCGCCCCTATTTCCTCCAGTTGGGCTACCCATCGAAGGCACCGCATTTACTGCATCTTCTTTGGTAATGCGCCCATCTCTTCCGCTTCCCTTAACAGAAGACGCATCGATTTCTTTTTCACTCAATATTTTCTTGGCGGCAGGCGAAGGTACGCCTGATGCATAGGTTTCTTTGGCCTGTATAGGTTGGGGTGCTTTCTCTGGAGTTTTCTGTTCTTGTTTCGCCAAATCTTTTTCAGCACCTCCTCCCTCGCTTGCCCCATCAGGCTTTACACCTTCAGTATCGATTAAGCAGACTACGGCACCTACCTCGACAGCATCACCTACCTCGGCTTTTAGGGTTATCGTTCCGCTTTCTTCGGCAGGCAGCTCCAAGGTGGCCTTATCGGAATCGACCTCGGCAATGGCCTGGTCTTTTTCGACATAGTCACCATCTTCTACCAACCATTCGGCAATCTCTACTTCGCTGATGGATTCGCCCGGGGATGGAACTTTCATTTCTAATATCATGCTATTCTTGTTTGCTTTGTTATTTTTTCATTTATCGCATCGAACTCCTCAATCTTAAGAACCGATAAAATTCAATCTTGATCTATGCTTTTGCCCCTTCTTCAGGTTTAGGTTTTGGCCTTGACATATTGTTCTTTTTCTTATCGAACACATAATCGATAACCTGTTGGTGGCGCATTTTTGAGCGTACTGCACTACCTGCCGACGGAGAGGCATAAAACCTTCTAGAGGCAACCCTAAACTTATTGAAATCGCTAAAATGCATCATCATGTGGCTCCATGCTCCCATATTTCGAGGTTCTTCTTGTGCCCAGACCCAATCATCGGCATTGGCATATTTTTCGATGATTTTTTTCATTTGTTCTGATGGCAGCGGAAATAACTGCTCTACCCGAACCAAAGCCACATCGTTTCTACTATGTTCCTCTTTGGCGGCCAACAGGTCATAATAGAACTTACCGGTACAGAATACTACCGACTTGATTTTTTTTACCTCCGCTGAAGTATCGTCAATGACCACCTGAAAACTTCCGGAAGCAAATTCGTCTACGGTCGAAACCGCTTTTGGATGGCGCAACAGGCTCTTTGGCGTAAATATAATGAGCGGCTTTCTAAAGTTTACCTTCATCTGTCTACGCAAAATATGGAACATCTGTGCGGGGGTAGTCACATCTGCGATATACATATTGTCGCGTGCGCATAGCTGTAGGTATCGTTCCATACGGGCGGAAGAATGTTCGGCACCCTGACCTTCGTAACCATGCGGAAGCAACATAACCAAACCATTCTGCAGCTTCCATTTATCTTCGGCCGCAGAGATATACTGATCTATCATAATCTGGGCACCATTACTGAAATCTCCGAACTGGGCCTCCCAAATGGTCAAGGTATTCGGGCTCGCCATAGCATAGCCATAATCGAAACCGACTACACCATATTCCGATAAGAGGGAATTGTAAATTTGAAACCGCCCTTGTGAGTCTGAAAGATGGTTCAGCAGCAGTACTTCTTCTTCACTTTCCTCTACCTTCATTACGGCATGACGGTGCGAAAAGGTTCCCCTTTCTACGTCTTGCCCTGACATGCGTACACCGAAACCTTCTTGCAATAACGTACCATAGGCCAATAGTTCGCCCATGGCCCAATCTAGAGTTTCGGTCTCGAAAAACATCCTTTTCCGGTCATTGACCAACTTTTCGACCTTTCGTAAGAACTTTTTGTCTTTCGGGAGCTCGGTAAGCACTTTGGCTATTTCGGACAACTTCTTTTTGTCGAAAGTCGTGTCGACCTTATCCATCATCTCCCATTCGCGAACGTTTTTAAACCCTTTCCATTCATCGGCCATAAAAGGCGTAATCTCGGTCTTGTCTTCTTTTCGTGAATCTTGTAATTCTTCTTCAAGGGAAGCTTTATACTCTTGTTCCAACTGTTTTACAAAACCTTCTTCGATAACACCTTCGGCCAGTAATCGGTCGGCATAAATATTACGTGGGTTGGCATGCTTTGCAATGGCCTTGTACAATTTTGGTTGTGTAAACCGTGGTTCATCGCCTTCGTTGTGGCCGTATTTTCGATAGCCTAACAAGTCGATAAAAACATCCCTATTAAAACGCATACGGTATTCCAGCGCAAAAAGGGAGGCATGTACGACCGCTTCGGCATCATCTGAGTTGACATGTAATACTGGACTCAAGGTAACCTTGCCCACATCGGTACAATAGGTCGAGGTTCTTGCATCTAAATAGTTCGTGGTAAAACCGATCTGGTTATTGACCACAATATGTATGGTACCATTTGTTTTATACCCATCAAGGGCTGCCATTTGCACCAACTCGTAAACGATTCCCTGGCCAGCAATCGCCGCATCACCGTGTACAACAATGGGCAGTACTTTAGAAAAATCATCGGGGTAGTGCGTATCTTGTTTGGCCCGTGCAATTCCCTCAACGACAGCACCGACGGTCTCTAAATGCGAGGGGTTCGGAGCGATATTCATTTTTATTCGCTTACCGTTGTCGGTCTTGCGTTCAGAAGTCCAGCCCAAATGGTATTTTACATCGCCATCGAAGATTTCCTGTTCGTAGTCTTTGCCGTCGAACTCGCTGAAAATATCTTTCGCGGCCTTTCCAAAAATATTGGTCAGCACGTTTAATCTTCCGCGATGGGCCATACCCATCACGAACTGCTCTACGCCCAATTCAGCAGCACGCTCGACTACAGCATCCAAGGCCGGTATCAGAGATTCGTTACCTTCCAAAGAAAAGCGTTTCTGACCTACATATTTGGTATGCAGAAAGCCTTCGAACGATACGGCCTGGTTCAGTTTTTTCAAGATTCGCTTCTTGTGTTCGTTGCTGAATTTAGGGTGGTTATCGTTTACGTTCAGCCAATTCTGGATCCATTCGATACGCTCCGGCTTACGTATATACATGTACTCGACACCTATGGCATCGCAGTAGATACGTTGTAAATGCATAATAACCTCACTTAAACTGCCCGTACCGATACCGATTATTTCGCCAGCATTAAAAACGGTATCCATATCACTTTGAGACAGGCCGAAATTCTCGATATCAAGAGTCGGTTCGTATTTTCTACGTTCACGTACCGGGTTCGTTTTGGTGAATAGATGCCCCCTACTGCGATAGCCATCGATAAGGCGAATGAGCTGAAACTCTTTTTGGAGCGATTGCGGCATCTCAAGCCCTTGGCCGTTATTGATACCGGGCGCTTTAACGAATTCCTGAACGTCAAGTTCGTCCAAGGCGATTTCAGAACCGAAATCAAAGCCTTGAAAAAATGCGCGCCAACTCGGCTCTACACTATCAGGGTTTTTAAGATACTTATCGTATGATTCCGCAAAAAAAGAAGTGTGTGCGGCATTTAGAAAGGAATATTTATCCATGGGATGTTTCTCTGTCTTGCAAGTAAATAAATAGGAACAAAAATACAATAATTCCCAATTCTTGTCGATATCTTAGTACGCAATATTGAAAAATTAAAGATAATGATTAAAAAACTCCCTACGTGTTCAAAAGGTACTTTTTTGAGCCTTATCGCAATGGTTTCCGTTTTGGTGTGTTCCGCTCAGAACCCGACAGCCAAAAGTGATTTTTGGAGCAGGGTACGTTTTGGCGGGGGCCTCGGTCTAGGCTTTACTAACGGAGGCTTCAACGCTTCGGTTTCCCCAAGTGCTATCTATCAATTCAATAACCAATTTGCCGTAGGCACAAGTCTTAATTTTAATTATGCCAAATATAATGACGACAAGTTTTTGGCCTATGGGGGAAGCGTCCTATCGCTTTTCAACCCTATTCAGTTTCTTCAGCTTTCCGCTGAATTCGAACAGCTAAGAATCAATAGGACTATTGCATTGCCTGGTGGAAACTTCGAAGAAGACTATTGGTCACCGGCCCTATTTATTGGAGCAGGCTTCCACGACAAAAATTTCACCGTTGGCATTCGTTATGATGTATTATACGATGAACGTAAAAGTATTTACGCCAACGCTTGGGTGCCTTTTGTTCGGGTTTATTTTTAAATTTTTCGCATTTCGGATGACGGTATACAATTATAAAGCTGATTTTTGCTGAACTCAAAAAACGTCGGAAACCAGAACAGCAACTAATATGAAAACAATACCTAAACACTTCATCTTTTTATTCCTAGCGGTTGCATGTACAAATCAACCCGAAAAAAAGCTGCAGCAAGTTGCGGAAAAGGAAAATAAAAAAATCATCTATTCCTTAAATACGAATGAAATCAGAAAAGGCGATAAGACGCTCATAATTTCTGGTGCCACTTTAGTCGATGGTACAGGAAGTAATGCCATATCGAACTCATTGGTTATCATAAAAAATAACGTTATCGATTTTGTCGGCGTAGCAGAAGAAGCTGAAATACCGCTGGGAGCAGAGTTTTTCGATGCCAAGGGCATGACTCTACTGCCAGGCCTTATCGACGCCCATTTTCATGGATCTAGCCAAGAAATGTGCTCGCTATTTTTAAAAAAAGGGGTGACCTCCGTTCGGGATCCCGGTGCATGGAACGAAACCTACGACGACGCCAGACAATCGGGAAAGGCCGTCCCCAGATTGTTTCTCACCGGGCCACATATCGATCAATATCCTCCAGCGTACCCCAAGAATTCCTATCTTATTCAGGACGCGAAGGAAGGGCGAGTTGCCGTAAATAAATTTGCCGATCAGGGTGCCACTGCCATAAAGGTGTATTTTCGATTATCTACTGAAATGATCTCAGCTATCTGCAACGAAGCACACAAAAGAGGCATACCTGTTACCGCACACCTCGAAATCACGAACGCTATAGATGCCGTAAATGTAGGCCTCGATGGTATTGAACACATAACTTCATTCGGCACGGCCCTGCTGCCTCCTCGGGAGGCCGAAAATTACAAGAACTTGATCATGGGCGATAATTCCGCACGGGATAGGGGCAGGTACGAAGTTTGGAATACATTGGATATTGACAATAACCCTTTGGTCGAGCCACTTGTTCAATTATTGGTGGAGAACGAAATTTTCATAAGTCCCACTTTGGCCGTTTTTGAAAGGCAGTCCGATAAAGGCGATAGCGTCGAAATCAATGGATTTGCCAATATGCTAAAGTTCGTTGGCAAAGTAAAAAAAGGCGGTGCCAAAGTAGTCGTCGGTTCACATACCTACGTCCCTTATGCCGAAAAGGGAGATGCATTTTACAGGGAGATGGCCCTTCTGAGGGATTCAGGAATGACACCTATGGAAGTTATCGTGGCGGCCACACTAGAAAATGCCCGATTTTTTAGGATAGACGAAAGACTTGGCAGTATTGAAAAGGGCAAGATTGCGGATTTAATCTTATTGCGTGAAAATCCGTTGCAAGATTTAAAAGCTTTGAAAACTATCGAAAAAGTAATGTTGAACGGTGTTTTTATAGAATAAGCTCACTTAAAAAAAGTTCAATTTTAAGAATATTTGGCCTTCAACCAGACCTTTTGCATTTCCCTTTTCAAAATCAAGAACGAAACCTGTTCAGCTACCTCGACGACATCGGTTACCTGAATCTCTTTAAATGCCTTTTCGGGCACGTCTACGATATACAGTAAATTTAGGTGTTCCGAAAAGCGTTCCATGATGAGAACGTAGACCTTTTCAAGCAGAACGCTCTTAAGCTCTTCGGGTAGCACACTCGAAGTGATATCGACGTGAATATTCGCCAGACCAAAGTCCTTTTGCAATTGTAACAACAATTTTTTGTATAGATTTTCATCCTGAGCCTTCTTAAGAAGCTCATCAACATTTGAAAAGTCAAAATTCATTAGCTACTTCTTGTAAACCACACCTTCCTTCATCACAAAAACAGCTTTTTCCAAGGTGCTTACGTTTTTATTTGGGTCTTCATCAACGGCAACAATATCAGCAAAAAATCCAGCTTTTAGCTGCCCCAATTCATTTTCCATTCCCAAAAGTTTGGCATTAGTGGTTGTAGCCGCCTGTATGGTTTCCATAATCGGCATTCCTGCTTCATGCATAAACCCAAATTCTTTTCCATTATCTCCATGTGGAGAGACTCCTGCATCCGTTCCAAATGCAATAGAAACACCTTTCTTATAAGCTTTACCAAAAGTAACCTGGCTAACAGGACCAATTTCTCGCGCTTTTTTTGCCACAATAGGGGGGAGAAATCCCGGAATATCGGCCATTTTCGCCGCAGCTTTTCCAGCGGATATTGTGGGTACAAGATAGGTGTTATGCTTTACCATCAACTCCATGGTTTCCTCGCTCATTAAAGTACCATGCTCTATCGTCTTTATTCCTCCTAGTATAGCTCTTCGCATCCCTTCATCTCCATGAGCATGGGCAGCCGTAAGAAACCCATAGTCTTTGGCGGTTTCAACAATCGCCTTAATCTCCTCAATAGTAAACTGTGGGTTTTGTCCGTTTTTAGCAACGCTCATCACGCCGCCAGTAGCAGTTATCTTGATACAATCCGAACCGTCTTTATACCGTTGGCGTACTGCTTTTTTGGCATCTTCAGGAGAATTGACCACGCCCTCTTTTGGGCCCGGATCACCTTTTAGGTCTTCTCGCATGCCATTGGTAGGGTCTCCATGCCCACCAGTGGAAGCAATTGTCTTACCCGCCGTAAAAATTCGAGGACCTTTCACAACCCCCTTATTAATCGCGTTTCGAAGTGCAATATTTACACCTGTACCTCCCAAATCCCGAACTGTGGTAAAACCTGCCATTAATGTTCGTTCGGCGTAAACTGTGGACTGAAAAGCAATATCCGCGGGATTCTTAGTAAAACGGTCTAAGTACCTGGTGGGGCTAGACTCACCCTCAATATGCACATGCATATCAATAAAACCAGGTAGTACGGTTTTACTTTTCAAATCGATGGTCTTATCACCATCCAAGCCATTTACGAATCCGTTTTGTACACTCTTGATTTTATTGCCTGAAACTATTATGGTCTTTTCTTTCAAAATTTTTCCAGAGTCAGTATCAACAATGCTCCCGCATTGAAGATAAAGGTCTTGTGCTGAAATGGATGTAAGTGAGAATAGCGAGATGAGGAACAGAAATTTTTTCATAATTAAGGTTGGTTCAAATCAAAAATGCGAAGAAATATACAACTATTTCTCCGCACTCGCTTCTTACCTCGCCAAACAACTATGCTGTTATTTCTGTTCCAACTTATTTTCTGATTTTCCGTTCCCAATCCCAAGCCGATTTCATAGCTTCATCTAAGGTATATTGCGCTTCCCAACCCAAAACTTCGTTCGCTTTGGTAGTATCAGCGTATGCCGAAACAATATCGCCCGGTCTTCTATCTACAATTTTGTAGTTCAACTTCTCTCCCGAAACCCGTTCAAAACTTTGAATCACTTCAAGTACCGAACTGCCTTTGCCCGTACCCAAATTGAAAACTTCATAGTTATCTGGGTTTTTACCTTCTAATAGGCGCTTCAGAGCCTGTACGTGTGCTTTTGCCAAATCGACCACATATATATAATCGCGAACGCAGGTACCGTCTTGCGTCTGGTAATCATCACCAAAAACCGATAGCTCTTTTCGAAGCCCCACCCCGGTTTGCGTAATAAAGGGCACCAAATTTTGAGGAACACCAATAGGGAGCTCCCCAATTTCAGTACTCGGGTGAGCACCCATTGGGTTGAAATACCGCAGCGCTATTGCGTTAAGACTTGGTGTTATGCTACAGGTTTCACGAATAATTTCTTCTCCGATCTGTTTTGTATTTCCGTAGGGGGATTCGGCCGGTTTAATGGGAGCGTCTTCAGTAATCGGCATCTTGTCAGCTTGACCGTAAACAGTACATGACGAACTAAAAATAAAGCTCGATTTCTCTTTTTTTGAAAGCTCTTTCAATATATAGACCAATGTTCCGATATTGTTCTCATAGTACAATAAGGGTTTTTCCACACTTTCGCCAACGGCCTTCGAAGCCGCAAAGTGAATGACACCCTCAATATTATGATGTCTAATGAAAAAATCTTCGACTTTGGCCTTTTCCTTTAAATCAATCTTTTCATAAGCGGGTATTTTACCCGTTATGGAGGTAATTCCTAAAAGCACTTTTTCCGAGGCATTCGAACAATCGTCGACAATAACGACCTCAAAGCCTTCATTTAACAGTTCTACAACGGTATGCGAGCCAATAAATCCAAGGCCTCCGGTTACTAGTATTTTCATGTGTATGGTTAGGGTTTAATGTTCGTTGTTTAGGATTAAAAACACAAAATAGAATATCAAATTCAGGTTTAAAAAAAGTTTAGGGTTTACAGGTTTCTCTTCTTTCTAATACAATCGCCAGGAAGTAAAAATCACCTCCAAATCAGTTAATTTTCAAATTGTAAAATCCCACATTACTATATACTTCGACTGTCACTCCAACCAGAGTACTAGCCATTCACAAACCCGATTACTGCCTTCGTAATAAAATCGATCTGTTCATCATCCAATTCTGTATGCATGGGTAGCGAAACTACTTCTTTGACCAATTGATTGGTCACCGGAAAATCCGTTTCGTTGTATCTATCATCTGCATAAGCCTTCTGTTTATGCAAGGGAATGGGGTAATAAACACCACACGGTATTCCGTTTTCTCCTAGGTGTTTTACCAATGCATCTCGTTTCCCGTTTGTTATCCGTAACGTGTATTGATGAAATACATGGCAATCACAAGTATCACATATACCATCGCAACCATTGACCGTTTTCGGAACTATGATATTTCCTTGTCCGACGAAAGCCTTTGAATATTTTCGAGCAGCATCCCTTCTTCGATTACAATAATCATCCAATTTAGGGAGTTTAGCCCGCAAAACGGCCGCTTGAATCGAATCTAATCGTGAATTCACGCCGACAACATCGTGATGATAGCGTTCGTACATACCATGGTTCACAATACCTCTCAAGGCATGCGCCAATTCGTCGTCGTTAGTAAAAATTGCGCCTCCATCACCGTAGGCTCCCAAATTTTTTGATGGAAAAAAAGAAGTTGCACCTACATGGCCCATGGTTCCGGCTTTTTGTTTTTCACCGTTCCTAAACCTATGGTCGGCCCCTATGGCCTGTGCATTATCTTCAATAACGAAAAGATTGTGTTTTTCAGCAAGTTTTAAAATGGCATCCATATCGGCACATTGGCCAAAGAGATGAACTGGCACGATAGCCTTGGTCTTGGGCGTAATTGCTTTTTCAATGGCCTCTACGTCGATGTTGAATGTATCGGGATACACATCGACCAGCACCGGGGTCAAT
This sequence comes from uncultured Flavobacteriaceae bacterium, assembly GCA_964600075.1. Lineage (GTDB taxonomy): Bacteria > Bacteroidota > Bacteroidia > Flavobacteriales > Flavobacteriaceae > CAZRIE01. The sequence goes on along the minus strand of CAZRIE010000005.1, from coordinate 74,366 downwards.
TGCAGTAGCGCAATGACCTCGACCGTCGCGGCAAACGTAAAATCTGCAGTTATGACCTCATCGCCTGGTTTCAATCCCAGACCCATCATTGCAATTTGCAGGGCATCGGTACCATTAGCACACGGAATGACGTGTTTTACATTAAGGTATGCTTCTAAATCTTTTTGAAAAGCATGTACCTCGGGGCCATTGATAAAAGCCGAGGTTTCCATAATGGTTAAAATAGCGGAGTTCACTTGCTCTTTTAGGCCTTTGTACTGGCCGCCCAAGTCGACCATCTGAATTTTTTTCATCTACACCGATTATTGTATTCTACTGCCCTGTACAATACGGGAATTCGTATGTGGCATGAATATAAGTCTTCGCAAAAATACGAAACGAAGCACTACAATTTTGTGTAAAGAAGCGTAATTTAGCGCAAAATATAGATCAGTGTACGCCACCTATAATGTGATTGCCCAGATTTCATGGTTCTTCCTGAAAATCTTGGCTTTTTTTAATTCCAAGATTAAACTGTTCGTCGAAGGAAGAAAAAATTCGTTTGAAATACTTCAACAAGCTATCTCAAAAAACGACAAAACGTTTTGGATACATGTGGCTTCGTTGGGCGAATTCGAACAAGGACTTCCGCTCATTGAAAAGCTGAAAGCCGAGTATCCCGCCCATAAAATTGTGATTACGTTCTTCTCCCCGTCAGGATATGAAGTGAAGAAGAATACGGCCGTGGCCGATGCGGTTTGCTATCTTCCAATGGATACCCAAGGTAATGCTAAACGCTTTTTAGAAACCATACAGCCAGATTTGGCCATTTTCGTTAAATATGAGGTGTGGCCCAACTATTTAAAAGCATTGGAAAACAAAAAAATACCGGCAATCTTGGTATCGGCCATCTTCAAAAAGGAGCAAATCTATTTCAAAAGTTATGGTAGGTTTATGAGAAAGGTTTTGGGCAGGTTTTCGTATTATTTTGTTCAAGATGAGCATTCAAAAGTATTATTGGAGTCTATCAATATAAAGAACGTATCGATTAGTGGGGACACTCGCCTAGACCGGGTTTCTGAAATTTTGGACGGGGACAATTCCCTCGATTTTATGGACGTATTTAAGAAGGACAGGCCCTGCTTTGTTGCAGGAAGCACCTGGCCCGAAGATGAGGCCATATTAATCGACTACATCAACCATGCCCAAAAAAACCTGAAATATGTATTGGCGCCACACACCATAAAAAGGGATAAAATCTTGGGACTGGCCGGTGCATTTACAAAAAAAACCACCCTGTATTCAAAAATCGATAGTAACCATCTGGCAGATTACGACGTACTGATTATCGATCATATCGGATTGCTTACAAAAATCTACAGTTACGCCGATATCGCCTACGTAGGCGGCGGGTTCGCTACCGGACTGCACAACACCCTCGAGCCGGCCGTATTCGGGATACCGGTAATCATCGGTCCAAATTATAAAGGTTTCAAAGAGGCCGAAGAACTGGTAGCCCAAAAAGGAATTTTGACCATAGAAGATGGTTGGTCGTTCAGCGAACTGATGAAAAAATTACTGGACAATCTTGGGTTCAGAAAAAAAACAGGTGCGATCAACGCCCGCTATATCTCTAAAAATAAGGGGGCGAGCATTCAAATTATGGACTTTATCCGTACGCTATTATGATACTGCCATGAAATCTAGGTTGTGCGTTTGCCCCGAATATGCTTTATTTTTCTTCTATTTCTCTAGTTGCCTGCAACCCCTTCGGCGGAGAAAAACAAAGTCCGGCCTCAAAGGATACTTCGATCCCGAAACAGCAATTTGAGTTGCAAAAAACCCAAAAACAAATCGATTCGCTATCAAGACCTCCAAAAAAGAAAACGAATTCAAAGCAAAAAGACAGTCTAAAAGCTAAGGTCGCGGTGCTGAACAAGTAATTGATTTCTTTTAGGGTTTTTTGTTAGCTTTACCAAAACCAACAAACCTAAGACATGAATTCAAAGCTTTTTAAAATTTCCCTTACAGCCGCCTTATCCGGGTTTTTGTTTGGGTTCGATACGGTGGTCATCAGCGGGGCCAACCTACCAATTAAAGAACTCTGGGATACATCACCATGGTTTCACGGTACGTTCATTATGTCCATGGCTCTTTGGGGAACCGTAGCAGGCTCTCTTTTTGGTGGCATACCCTGCGACAGGTTCGGCAGAAAGAAAACCCTTTTTTGGATCGGTATTCTCTATGCGGTATCCGCATTGGGGTCGGCAGTGGCCACGGATCCTTACATGTTCTCTTTCTTTAGGTTTATCGGAGGATTGGGAGTAGGAGCATCATCGGTAGCCGCTCCTATTTATATTTCCGAAATATCCTCACCTGAAAACCGCGGTAAACTTGGTGCACTTTATCAGTTCAACCTCGTTTTGGGTATTTTGATCGCGTTTATATCAAACTACCTGTTGAAAGGGTTTGATGGCATTAATGATTGGCGTTGGATGTTGGGCGTAGAGGCTATTCCCGCAATACTATACACGCTAATGGTAGTTAAGATTCCCAACAGTCCAAGATGGTTGGCCATAACCAAGAATGATGATGAAGGTGCCCTGAAGACGCTGAGAATAATTTTTACCGAAGAACAGGCACTCGCCAAGTTAAAGGAAATAAAAGACTTCAACCCGATAAGTAAGGTACCCGAAAAACTATTTTCAGGCCGGTATAAAACCCCGTTGATACTGGCTTTTCTGATCGCGTTCTTTAACCAACTTTCGGGCATCAACTTCGTACTGTATTATGCACCCGAAATTTTGGAACGTGCAGGCCTTGCGGCTCAAGAGTCATTGTTCAGTTCAATTTCCATCGGCATAGTCAACCTCATTTTTACTTTTGTAGGGGTTTGGCTAATCGACAGGCTAGGCAGAAAACAGCTCATGAAAATAGGTTCTATTGGTTATATTATCAGTCTCGGTATGGTCGGATGGTGTTTTTACAGCGGAGCCAATTCAACCGTATTACTCACTTTCATTCTTATCTTTATAGCTTCGCATGCAGTCGGACAAGGTGCTGTGATTTGGGTATTTATCTCTGAGATTTTTCCGAATAAAGTACGGGCATTCGGGCAAGCATGGGGTACCGGAACGCATTGGGTGTTTGCCGCAATAATCACGCTCATAACTCCAATATTTTTGGATGCGGACAATGGTATTTTCAAAGATAACCCGTGGCCAATATTTATTTTCTTCGCGGGTATGATGGTATTGCAACTACTATTTGTGCTTTTCATGATGCCGGAAACAAAAGGAGTTTCACTAGAAGAACTCAGTAAAAAACTCAGTGGAAACAAAATCGGTTAGGGCATAACAACTTTTTCGCTTCATCGATCAAACAAGCTATATAACGAACAAACACACTAAAAATGAGTTAGTTAGTCGAAATATCGTGTGGAAATCTTACTTTCAACGAAATTATTTATTAACTTTAAGGAAACCTATATGATCATGGAACAAGAACTTCCCGCCGGTGTGAAAATATTAAACTTATTTCTTCGAATAATGGTAGCGTGCTTGGTATTGATATTGATTGCGATACCTATCGCTTTTATCTTAGATTTAATCGGCATTTTTGATTAGGTTTTGTTTGACGTAGAGAACTGTACCAAAATCGGATTTCGTATTTGATTTGATTTTTGCCTTAAGAAAGGCCCTTTTTAAGGGTCTTTTTGTTTAATCAAAATTAGGAACCGTAGCTCCAGTTTCAATTTTTTCTATAGATAGGATTTTCGAATTCAGTTCTGTTCTATCTACCCCACTTACCTCAAAGAGAATTTTATAATATTTCGGAATTTCTCCAAAATCGTCTCGCATCCTCCGTTCGAGTTCTTGCAAAAGTTTGGTGTCGGTGAAATTTTTAAGACTTTGTGAAGTTCCCGTATCCAAGATACCTCCGAAGATATAGATTACATTGTTGTTGGGGCCGGGCACCTTCGCCATTACCGCATAATCGGTATGATAGGTATCAGGGTCGCCGGACGGGGAGTACGTTGCGCTCGACACGTTATTTTTTTGTATACATGTCAATAGATCGGTCGGTGCTTCAAAAGTACATCCATATTTTTCCAAGTAGTCTATAAAAATACCTAGTGTCTTTAGCATCCCGATTACGATAAAGTCGTTATCTGGAAGTTCTTTGGGATTAAAACGTGACATACTTCGAATAATAAAATCGTCTCCTTCGTCATAAAAGATCTTACCCAAGTCTTTTACCCATAATGTGCTACTACGTATTTGATAGGTATAAGAAATGGTTTCGAGCGTTATTCCCGTTCTCTGGTCGTTAGCTTGAAAATTGCGAAATGCTTGCGGCGAATTCACAAGAGGGTCGCGAATATTTCGAATCAGGCCAGATGCAGAGTCGATTTCGGTATAGGTGAAAAGATCACCAAGAACTAGCATGGTTGTCTTTTTACTTTCAAACAAATCGCTCCACAGACTATTTTCTTCCTTCAGATTATCTTCACCCCATTGCGAATAGACAAAGAATCCAACAAGCGAAGCTGTAATTGCCAACATTAATGGTAGTATCCATTTTTTTGCGGCCCTTTTCTCTTCAGAAGTCACCTCTTGAGGAGATTCAAAACTCACTTCATAACCCCCTTTTGGTATTTTCAAAACCAAAGGGTCACCGACACCCTCATTCGCATAATAAGTTCTCAATTTCTTTCGAAGGTTGTACACATATACGCGTATCAAAGTGCTTTGGGAAGGATCAAAAGAAGACTTCCCGAAAATTTCGCTGGCAATAGTGGTTTCCTTCGGCACGTCTTTCTCTATGGTGCAGCGTACTAAATAACGTAACAGATTGGCATAGGTGTCCGAACGACCGAACGACTTGCTTTCGATTATTTCTTCTACATGCTGTAAATACTTCTGACTTTCCACCGTAGACCCCTTAAAACCTAAAGGTAATGAATAATCATTAACAGTTAACAAAACAGTTTTACGACCTATTAAGGCTCATTAAGAATGCTTATATTTGATTGATTCACAAACAATAGCATGCCGATAAGACACCTCTGTGCAGTACTAGTATTTTCTTTCTTAATTTCAGCTTGCGGTTGGAGTCCGCCAAAAGAACTGGAAACGGCCTACCAAGATCTCCCTGAAAAAATTGATTTTAATTATCATGTGAAACCAATATTGTCCGATAAGTGTTTCGCTTGTCATGGTCCTGACATGGCCAATCAAAAAGCAGGACTTCGGTTAGACATAGAGGCCAATGCATACGCCGCTTTGGAAAGCTCTGGAAAACATGCCATCGTACCTGGGAAACCCGGGAAAAGTGAAATTATCTCGAGAATATTTTCTGACGATCCCGAAATCAAAATGCCGCCTCCGGAATTTAAGGTAGAGATTTCACAAAAGGAAATTGCAGTTTTGACCAAGTGGGTCGAGCAAGGGGCCGAATACAAACCACATTGGTCTTTTATCAAACCGAAGAAAGAAGAACTACCTAGTATCGTATCAAAAGATTGGGCAAAAAACGAAATCGATAAGTTTACTGCGGCGAAATTAGAATTTAATAAGCTTTCGCCTTCCGAAAAGGCATCTAAAGAAAATCTGATTCGTAGACTAAGTTTTGACCTTATCGGACTGCCCCCTACCCTGCGGCAAATATCAGATTTTGTAAATGACACTTCACAAGATGCCTATGAAAAAGTTGTTGACCGTTTACTTTCTTCCCCTGCATACGGAGAGCGTATGGCCGTAGAATGGATGGACGTCGCTCGCTATGCCGATAGCGATGGCTACCTTGATGACAAGCATCGCGATTTTAGTCCGTATCGTGATTGGGTCATTAATTCCTTCAATATTAATATGCCTTATGACCAGTTTACGACTTGGCAATTGGCAGGCGACCTGATCGAAAAACCAACACAAGAAAGTATACTCGCAACCGCGTTCAACAGATTACATAAAAAAAATTCGGAGGCCGGTATCGTATATGAAGAGTACCGCGTCGAATATGTAGCTGATCGCGCCTTATCGGTTGGCAAGGCGTTTTTAGGCTTAAGTGTAGAATGTGCCCGTTGCCATGACCATAAATATGACCCCATAAGTCAAAAAGACCACTACGAACTCTTCGCCTTTTTTAATAGCACCAACGAAATAGGAACCGCTATTTATGGACCTGGTCAGGTACCTGGCCCATCGTTACTTTTAACGAACAAAGAACAAGATAAAGTCTTAGAATATATCGATGCTACTATAGATGCCTCTAAGAAGAAACTGGTATCGATTAGAACAGAAAAACCTGAAGACGTGGCCCAATTAGCCAGTAGCACTCAAAAACTTGAAAATGCGTTGCAAAAGGGGTTGAAAAAAGGTTTAGTAGCCAATCTCGACTTTGATCGTATGATTAGTAAAGATGAGAAGGTATACCACACCGCTACTAATGCCGGCAACACTTCGCCAACACTTGTTAGAGAACCGAAGATAGCAAAAGGGCTGCATGGTGAAGCAGTTTTCTTAAATGACTATACCACAGTGACCTTGCCAAAAAAAGTAGGTTGGTTCGACCAGTCTGACCCTTTTACGGTTTCCTTGGCCGTTCACCCCGAAACCATCTACGAAGAAGCTTCGCTTTTCACGCATTGCGAAGAAACCAGACAGGGTCTGAAAGGGTATTCAATGCATCTTGAAAACAATCAATTGAAGTTTATTGTCGCTAGAACATGGCCATCAAATGCCATACAGGTAAAGACTAAAAATCCAATTCCTGAAAAAGAGTGGAGTACCATCACGGTTAGTTATGACGGGTTGGCAAAGGCAGAAGGCGTTAATATCTATGTTGATGGAAAAAAAGTATCTGTCTCTATTGAAATCGATAATCTATATAAATCGATTCTATTTAAGAAAAATGCTCATAATTATGCCTTTGACGGATTTACTTTGGGAATACGCGACAAGTTTATGCTTTTTAAAGATGGAGGTTTAGACAACCTGAAAATTTATGAAAGGGAATTATCTGCACTCGAAGTGCTGTACGATCAATCTCCAAAAAAGGCCATAGAACTGGCAACTTCGTCAACAAAACAAGATTTAGTTAGCGATTTTTACCATACGAGTATTGACCCACGAACAGAAGCGACCAGAAAAAAATTACAAGGGTTTCGTCAAGAAAGATTGGCCGAATTGGAACCGATTAAAGAAATTATGGTCTTGGGCGATCTTCCAGAACCTAGGCCGACGTATGTTCTCGATCGCGGTATGTACGATGCCCCTACCGAAGAAGTTCAGCCCGGCATACCAGAAGCCGTAATGCCATGGAAAGAAGACCTACCGAGAAATCGATTGGGACTTACAAAATGGCTTTTCGATACAGAAAACCCATTGACATCACGAGTTTTCGTAAACCGCTTATGGCAAATGCATTTTGGCCGAGGACTTGTAGAAACCTCCGATGATTTCGGAAATCAGGGAAGCCTACCTTCACACCCGGAGCTATTAGACTGGTTGGCCATCGAATTTATGGAATCGGGATGGGACATTAAAAAAATGCACAAATTAATGGTAATGTCGGCCACCTATCAGCAAAGTTCTGAAGTGAAACCCGAACTGCTTGAAATGGACTCAGACAATGCATTACTAGCACGTGGCCCCAGTACGCGCATGACCGCCGAAATGGTACGCGATAATGCTTTGGCCATCAGCGGGCTACTCGCTACAAAAATTGGCGGCCCAAGCACCTACCCTTATCAACCTGATGGACTTTGGGACGAAATCAGCAACAAATCGTGGCGGTACAGATACAAACAAGAACCCGGCGAAGGCTTGTACCGTAGAAGCCTATACACCATTTGGAAACGTGCCTCTGCCCCACCCTCAATGCAGATTTTCGACGTAGGCGACCGCAGCGTATGCACCGTAAAACGAAGGCAGACCAGTACTCCCCTACAAGCTTTGGTATTATTGAACGACCCGCAGTTCATCGAGGCGTCTTATATATTGGCAGAGAACATTATCGCAGCGGCGGGCGATAATTCGGAGAAACAATTAAAACAGGCATTTCAACTGAGTACTGGCAGGTTTCCTAAGGATAAAGAATTGACCGTACTCAAAAAATTTCTTGCCGATGAATTGGCACGTTTTACGGAAAAGAAAGAAGACGCCATCGCCTATCTTGGTATGGGCGAGACGAAAATAAAACACACCTCAGACCCCATTAAGGTAGCTTCTCTAGCTACGGTCATAAACGGCATCATGAATACCTCTGAAGGGTACACCATTCGATAAAAGGCATACCATGAACGAATTTCAAGAACAGAAAAAATTCGAAGATACACGAAGAGGGTTCCTGAAAAAGGCATCGTTGGGTTTTGGTTCGATAGCGCTTTCGAGTCTGCTGGGGCCAACGCAATCTTTGGCCAACGATTTGATACTTCCGACAGGTCAGCCATTGCGCAGTGGGGGTATGGGAGGTTCTTTGAACGGCACACATTTTCCGGCAAAAGCGAAGCGGGTCATCTATTTATTTCAGAGCGGAGGCCCATCGCAAATAGAAACCTTTGATTATAAACCCACGTTGGAGAAATGGCATGGGCAAGAAATTCCCGATTCCGTTAGGGGTACACAACGAAATTCGGGTATGGTGGCATCGCAGTCGACTTTTCCGCTGGTAAAATCGTTATACGACTTTAAACAATATGGCGAATCGGGTACCCATGTAAGTGAAATTTTTCCGTATACCGCTAAGGTCGTCGACGAACTTTGTATCATCAAGTCGATGTACACCGAAGCTATTAACCACGAGCCTGCGGTGATGTTCGTTCAAACAGGATCTCAATTAGGCGGTCGGCCTTCTATCGGATCTTGGCTGAGTTATGGGCTAGGCAGTGATAACAAAGACCTGCCGAATTTTGTGGTGATGCTCTCCAGAGGAGGTGGTGAACAAACCTTAAGCACTGCTGCTTGGGGCAACGGTTTTCTTCCTTCGCACCATCAAGGAATACAATTTCGTTCAGGTAAAGACCCTGTGCTGTATTTGAATAATCCACATGGTGTCGAAGACCATGATCGTAGAAGAGCTTTAGACTATATCGCCGACCTCAACAACCAGCAATACGATATTTGGAAAGACCCAGAAATTAAGTCCAAAATCAACCAATATGAAATGGCCTATCGCATGCAAAGTTCTGTGCCAGATGCCGTAGATACTTCGAACGAGCCCGATCATATTTATGAACTATACGGCGAGGATGCTAAAACTCCTGGAACATACGCCGCCAATTGTTTGCAAGCGCGACGTTTAGCCGAGAAGGATGTCAAGTTTATTCAATTGTACCATATGGGATGGGACCATCACGATGGCCTTCCCAGAAGGTTCAAACAGCAGGCGTTAAGTTGCGATCAGGCTACGGCAGGGCTGATTACCGATCTGAAACAACGCGGACTTCTGGAG
>CAZRIE010000005.1:16662-64834 GCA_964600075.1 uncultured Flavobacteriaceae bacterium | reverse complement strand
GGGTACACGTTCACGATTTTCAAGCGACGTTGATGCATCTTTTGGGCATAGATCATGAACGACTTACCTTTAAACACCAAGGTCGAAGGTATCGATTGAGCGATGTGCATGGCCATGTGGTCAAAGATATTCTTGCTTGATGGAAATGGTATCGTGTTACTAGTGGGATTGTGAGGTCAACCACAAGGTGCGCGAGGAAGTAGCGCGGGGCACAAAGAGTTTTTAACACTATACCATACCTTGAGTACTTTGCGTAAAACTTTGCGCCCGTTGCGGTTAAACCGCTATCATTACGTAATGAGCTCGTCTTGAGTTATTCTTTTTACCCACGAATTTCATACCCGCCAAAATTAAATCAATTTTTAATCCAATGAAAAAATCAAAAATTTCCCGTAGAAAATTCCTTAAAAAAACTGCTTTATCAAGTAGTTCGGTTTTGGCTGCCTCGGTCGTGCCCTTTTATATTATACCCTCAAAACCAAAATTAGAGGAAACTATCTTGGGCCACGGCGATTTCAAATACCGTTTGGAAAAAGAATGGGGCGATTTGGATCCGAAGACACATCCTGTGAAGAACTGTCATGAGATGGTTATGGATAAAAAAGGAAGGTTGTTGCTATTGACCGACCATCCACAGAACAACATGCTGATTTATGATACGTCGGGGAAACTACTTGAAAATTGGACGTTGGATTTACCGGGTGCCCACGGCCTAACGTTAAATAATGAAGGCGGAAGTGAATACCTATATATCACCGACCCCGGCTTAGGAAGGGTCTTAAAATGTACTTTGGAAGGCCGTATCATCATGGAACTGGAGCATCCGATAAAAAATGGTGCCTATGACCAAAATTTACATTTTAGACCTACCGAAACTGCTATCGGACCCAATGGAGATATTTATGTAGCCGATGGTTATGGTTCGCAATTTATTCTCCAATACGATGCCAAAGGTAACTTCATCCGAAAATTTGGAGGAGATAGTTTTTTGTCGCCAGAGAAGTTCAAGCAAGCCCACGGTGTGGCCATCGATAATCGAAACCCGGAGAAACCGACCCTACTCTGTTCCGCTCGAATCAAAAACGCATTCAAACGATTTTCGTTGGATGGGGAATATCTCGAAACCTTTTATATGCCTGGCCTTTTCATAAGTCGACCGGTCATCGATGGTGAAAATGTGTATTCCGGGGTATGTTTCGGCATGGAAGAAGGCAACTACAATATGCAGTTGAACAAAGGTTTTGTAACGGTTCTGGATAAGAACAATAATGTAGTTTCGAACCCTGGTGGTACAGAACCGATATATAAAGATGGTAAACTGCAACTGATGCTACAGGAACGGCCAATCTTTAAAAATTGTCACGATGTTTGCTTGGATAATGACAAAAATCTGTACGTATGCCAGTGGAATGCTGACGGGGTCTACCCCTACAAACTGCACCGGGTTTAAACATTTCAGTTCATCACACGTATTGGAAATCAATAAAAAGGGACTTGTTCACCGAAGTAAACAAGTCCCTTAATACAAACTAACTCAAAATAAAATTCTATACCACCAACCGATTATAGTTTTGGCTCCCACCCGTTGGTGTACTCTCTTTTCCACCAATCTTCCATTACCTTCTTATTATTAAGGACTTTTCCATTTGAAGGATTAATGTAAAGCGTTTCCCCGGCATCTTGCGCCATATTACCCAAATGGCAGAGCATAGTGGTGATACTTGCATCTCTTATATCGGAATTTAAAGATTTATCTTCCCGTATTCCCGCGAAAAAGTTGTGCACATGATTAACATCAAGACCACCGCCGCCTTGCGTATCGGTTCCGGCACTTTGATTCCCGCCTTCGTTTTCATCTTTAATCATTGAGCCGTCCAACGCAAAAAGTTGGTACCCGCCACGGCTAAGCATAATCGAACCTTTACTTCCGTAAATAGTAATTCCACGTCCGGGTTGCTTTGGTTTTATAACGCCTCGGCTGTGACCCGTCCAGGTAATAAACTTATCGTTTCCGAATTTGTACGTCACTTGCTGGTTATCTACAAACTCCCAGTCGTCATCGAAGGTATATTTTCCTCCGTAAGAGGTAACACTATCGGGCAAATCTACACCTAGAGCCCACCTACAGATATCGATTTCATGGGTACCGTTGTTATGAACCTCCCCTGTACCCCAATTCTTGAACCAATGCCAATTGTAAGGGTGAATGTTATCTCGGTAATCTTCCCGTATTGCCGGGCCTTGCCACATTTCCCAATCAAGGGTCGATGGTACGTCAATTTTGTTGCCTTTTCCGATTGAGCCTCTATTATTGGAATAGTACGCTTCACCTTTATAAACATCGCCAATAATGCCTTCGCCGATTTCCTTTACTGCCAAAGCAGAGGTCTTGGATGAACGTTGCTGGTTACCCATTTGTACCTTCTTACCATACTTTTTCTGGGCCTCTACAAGTAATGTATTTTCATATGGATTATGACTGCAAGGCTTTTCAACATAAACATGCTTACCTGCTTGCAGGGCCAAAATGGCCATAGGTGCATGCCAATGCTCTGGCGTCGCAATAAATATCGCATCCACTTCCTTATCTTCAAGTACTTTTCTAAAGTCTTTCTCTACTTTAGGGATATAGCCGATATTTTCTTGGCACCATTTGTTGTGCTCTTCAATAATCTTATCATCAACATCGCAACTATAAATAATTTTTGCGTTTGTGTCTTGGTGGATGGCCTTAAAATGTGCCTTTGCCCTACTTCGCACTCCGATAACTGCGCAATTGATATGGTCATTGGCACCTAAGATATTGGCGTGGCTTCTGGCTGACATTGCATTGATACTGCCGCCAAAGGCAATACCGGCAGCCCCTACGGATGCTTTTTTAATAAAATTTCTTCTGTTCGAACTCATTTGTTGTTTTTTATAGTGTTGATAATATACCTTTTACATATCCTACTGATTCCATCATTCCGGGAAGTGGGTCGTTTTCTTCGGCTTCATATTCCAGAGCCAAGGTTCCTGTATACTGCAAATCCGATACCGTTTTTAAAAAAGAGGTGAAATCGATAACGCCCCGCCCGATAATACAGGTCTGTCCATCGGCCTCGTCTGACGTAACATCCTTTAAATGGATATCATAAACGCGGTCGAAAAATTCTTTTACATCTTGTGAAGGATCTCGTTTTATTCGTTTTGTATGGCCGATATCAATGCAAAGCCCCATGCGCTTATCCCTATCTTTAATCTTTACATACGCACTTTCAGCGCTCGGGTACACCTTGTCACCAGGCCCGTGGTTGTGAATGGCCAATTTAATATCGTACGCCTTAACCTTTTCCTCAACATAATCAAGTAGTTCGTGGTTTGGCACACCAACGATCATTTCCATTTCGGCAGTCTTAGCATACTCGAAAGCCTGATCGACTTCTTCTTTCGTTTTCATGTACACTACGCCTGCGCCATAGAGTTCGACCCCTTTTTCTTTGCAGAGCGCGACCGTTTTCTTGATAGTTGTCGTACCGGAATCCAAGGGAAGGTGCATACTTTTAAACGTCATGCGGTCTATACCACAACGAAGGGTCATATCGAGTGCCCTTTCAGTAGAAAATTCCCTTAGGGTATATGAAGCTACGCCAAGTTTGAGATTTGTTTTATGATGTTTTACGACATCGGTCAAAATGGATGCATTTGCTATTTTTGGCACCGTTATGGCCGCCATTCCCAAAACTCCAACTGAAGCTTTTCTAATAAAATTTCTTCTGTTCGAACCCATCTTAGTTTATTTACTGGTGACTTTAATCTTTACATTTTAAAACTATAATATTGTTCTTATTAGAACTGTAACACTCTGACCGACTTCCTAATTTACCGACTCCCTTAATACTACTCGAAGACAAATCTTAAAGTATCGCTTCCAAAATTTAGAAATCACATTCTTTTAGTATTGATTAAAATAAAGAGGGAGAGATTTAGAAATCTCTGTTGCACATACTACCCATATGTTAAAAAGTGGTTAGCAGATATACTCAATATCTGAACCGTGATTTTCAAATCAAAAGCCTTTATACTCTAATATTATTAAGACAATGGGATTCTAGAAATACTAATTTTTAAGCCCAATTTTCTATGAATCCCTATTTTTTTTAACAAAAAATTATAAAATATATTTTTTGCAATGAAATGTATTCCTATCTTCGTTAACGTTAACGAAAACCAAAAATACAATTAATAATGTTAAAATTAATAGCCTCCGATCAGTATTTTTAAATTTTCCGAGCAGTCTATATTAAGTACAATTTCAAGGTATTATTTATCTCTAAACTAGTAACTCAAACAAAAACCTCTATGACAAACACGAACAAAAGCCCTTGACAGCGGTAGTAAACCGTTGCCCTTCTCAATACTATTATTTTTAGAAGTCGTTCTCCTTTGAAAAGTTCATGCACTTCTTTACTAAATATTAAAAACTAACAAGTAACTAACTTAACTACAAGATGATATGAAAATACCGATCTTTAATAAAATATTGCTAAAAACAAGAGGTTTTTTGCTTTTATTACTGTGCTGCTCCTTCGCAACACATTCTATGTATGCAGATATAAAATTTGAAAAAGACCGTACTTTGGATGAAGTACTGCAATCTACAATCACTGGTGTGGTAACGGATGGTAGCGGCATGCCCTTACCCGGGGCAAGTGTTGTGGTCAAGGGAACAACCAGGGGAACAACCACCGATTTTGATGGAAATTACTCGATAGCGGCAGCCGCTGACGATGCTCTAATTTTCAGCTATATCGGTTTTAAAACAACACAGGTTTCGGTAAACAATGAGTCTACGGTAAATATTTCTCTCGAAGAAGACTCTTCACAGTTAGATGAGGTTGTTGTTGTCGGTTATGGTACTCAAAAGAAAGGAGAGGTTACCGGTTCAATATCAACCGTTACTGCCGAGCAATTGAGTATCGTCCAGGTAGCTAGTACTATTGACGCTATCAAAGGTCAGGTTGCCGGTGTTGATGTGCAATCTGCCGGTGGTAGACCAGGGCAAAACCCAACGGTGAGAATACGGGGTAGACGTTCTATTAGTGCGTCAAATGACCCTCTTTATGTGGTCGATGGTATTCCTTTAATAGATGGCCCTAACTCCATGGCCGATATCAATCCTGACGATATTGCATCGATGCAGGTATTAAAAGATGCTGCTGCAACTGCGGTATATGGATCAAGAGGTGCGAACGGTGTGATTTTGGTTTCGACAAACCGGGGTAGAGTTGGCAAGACCAAAGTAACCTTAAGCAGTCGTTATGGGGTCACTACTGCCACACGTTTGGTAGATATGATGAACGGAGAAGAGTTCGCAGGTTTAAAAAGAGAGTCAAGACGGGTTGGATGGAATGGAGCTATTCCTGCAGAAACCGAAGTTTTCTTGGATCCGATCGAACTAGAATCGCTGGCTCAGGGCAGATCGACAAATTGGTTAGATGAAGTGCTTGGCAGTGGTTACCAAACTAACCACCAACTTGGTATAAGTGGTGGGTCAGAGAATACGACCTTTAGTACCTCTATAGGGTATTTTAAAGAACAAGGTATTATCAGCAATCAAGATTTCGAACGATTTTCAGCGCGCTTAAATGTAGATCATAAAATCAATGATATCTTTAAGATAGGGGCTTCCTTTTTAGTAGCCAAAACAGAGCAGAATTGGGGCTCTAATGCAACAATGCAAGAATCTTTGGCGAATAATCCTCTCGGTGTGCCGCGAGATGCTGATGGCGAACTATTATTTTTACCTACCAATGATGGTATCCGTACCAATCCTCTGAATGAATTGGTAGAAGGAGCATATATCGATGAGCGCACACAGACCCGAATTTTCGCTCCTATATATTTTGACATTAATTTCATGGAGGGCTTAAAATGGACAACCACTTTTGGCCCGGATATTCGAATTGGCAGAAGAGGTACTTTTTCTGGTAGTTTAACCAATACCAACCGGGGCGGCCCTGGTCAAGCCGGTGTTATCAACGATATAGATTTTGGTTACACCCTCGAGAACTTATTGACGTATAACAAGGCGATTAATGATAATAACAATTTAAAAGTAACCTTGCTTCAGAGTATTCAACGATCTAGATTTGAAAGATATCAGACAAATGTATCGGGTATACCCTATGAGTCTCAGTCATTCTATAATCTCGGATCTGCTACTAATGGGGCAGTTGCTGCATCAAGGCTGACCGAATGGTCTTTAGCCTCCTTTATGGGTAGGGTAAATTATGACTTCAAGGGTAAGTATTTATTTCAAGCCTCATTACGGGCCGATGGATCTTCGAGATTGGCTCAAGGCAACCAATGGAACTACTTCCCAGGGGTTTCTGCCGGTTGGAGAATCGATCAAGAAGACTTTTTAATAGACACCTCTGTATCGGAGCTTAAGTTGAGAGTTTCCTATGGTGAGGTGGGTAACACCTCGGTTTTACCTTATCAAACCGCAGGGAGACTACAAAGCACGGTATATGCTTGGGGCGAAGAACCAGCACTTGGTTTTGGGCTTAATGAAATACCAAATGAAGATTTGACCTGGGAGGTATCAAAAACTCTAGACATTGGTTTAGATTACGGTTTCTTCAATAATCGTTTGGTTGGTTCGTTTGATTTTTTCAGAACCAATACCGAAGATTTGTTATTGGCAAGAAGTCTGCCTTCCACTTCAGGGTACGAAAGTGTTTTACAGAACATTGGAGCAACCAGAACTACAGGATTTGAGTTTACCGTCAGTGGAGGTATTATTGATAATGACGGGGATGGTTTCAATTGGGATGTGGATTTGAATATTTCTACTTATAGTGAAGAAATTACAGAACTGGCTTTAAAAGATGCCAATGGAAACCCTCTAGACGATGTCGGTAACGGATGGTTTATTGGTCAACCTATTCAAGTATTTTATGACTATGAAAAAATTGGCATTTGGCAAGCCAATGAGGAAGCTGCCGCATTAGCCGCTGACAATAAATTACCTGGTGAAATTAAGTTGGACGATTTTAACGGAGATGGTGTTATTAGTCCTGAGGACCGTAAAATTATAGGTAATGGGGTACCTGATTTTTATGGCGGCTTCAATAATAAGCTTTCATTCAAAGGTATAGACCTTGGTATTTTCTTTGTTTTCAGACAAGGTCAGACGATCGAGTCGAATTTTAACTCCCAAAATAACTCCTTATTCGGAAGGTATAATAACTTAGATGTTGATTATTGGACCATTGATAACCCTACAAACGCCAACCCAAGGCCGAACGAGAATCAAGAAAGCCCAAGAAACGGTTCAACGCTTCGATATTTCGATGGTAGTTTTGTAAAGCTTCGAAATCTTTCATTAGGCTATAACCTTCCAGAATCGATTACGTCCAAGTTGGGAATGGAAAGACTACGATTTACAGTCTCTGGCCAGAATCTTATTTTTTGGGATAATTTCCCGACATTCGATCCTGAAGTTTCAGAAGATCCAGTAGATCCATCAGATGGTAATGTGTCATTAAGCAGTGCTGTGGTGCCAAGTACGAAACAGTGGTCTTTATCAATAAACGCCACCTTTTAAGCAAAAAAATTGTTAGTTTAAATAGTATAATTTAGATATTATGAACAAAAAAATTTATTTAACCTTAGTTTTAGCACTGGCTTTTTTAACAAAGTCGTGTGATAAATATATAGAAGAGGAGTTGGTAACAGATGTTTCTGCGGCCTCTTACTACACTACAGAAAGTGGTTTAGAAGATGGGGTAAAAGCCACCTACTCGACATTCAAGCCATTTTATGGTCAAGAAATAGGTGCAGCCATGATGACTTTTGGCACTGATATTTGGCAAAATGGTGCTGATGGGGGCCATAAAGTGTTCAATTTTTACGATGGCGGTCTTAACGGAGAGGAAAGTTACATTAGAAATTCTTGGGATAATTGGTATAAAGGTATCAACCAAGCCAATGGTGTCATCAACCGTTCTACTGATGTAGATATGGACGAGGCCCAAAAGACCTTGCGAATAGCTGAAGTACGTTTTTTAAGGGCGTTCTTCTATTTTAATGTTGTGACCACTTTTGGTGATGCCCATCTGACTCTTGAAGAGACCCAAGGTATAGAAGTTGAAGCGAACAAGACGCCTCAATCAGAGATTTATACGCAGGCCATATTACCTGATTTGGAATTTGCCATCGCCAATTTACCTGATGAACAGTCCGATTATGGTAGAGCTACCAAACCGGCAGCCGAGTTCTTGTTAGCTAAGGTATTATTGACCAGGAGCTATAAGTCTTTCTCTGAAGGAACGGATGCCTCAAGAGCGGAAACTTTATTCGGCAATGTCATCAACAATTACGGCTTCTCGTTGTTACCAAATTTTGCCGACTTATGGGATATTGATAACCAGGAGAATAGTGAAATGGTTTTTGTTTTGCCTAATGCCAAGTCACAGGTAGACAGTGGTATTGATGGTAACGGACATCGATGGCACCTCTATTTCTTACACGAATATGACGTACGTAGAGGAATGACTAGAGATATAACGAACGGTAGACCTTGGAAAAGACACCGACCGACCGACTTTATGTTGACCCTTTGGGATAGAGATGTGGATTCACGTTATGAATCTTCCTTTAAGCATGTTTGGTTCGCCAACAAAGATGAACCCGCCACTGAAATCGTAGGCGATGAACCTGCAAGAGATGCCATAGTAATCGGAGATACGGCTATTTACATACCAGGCCCTGGTAAGGATATTGATTGGCCACAATCACGGCAAGACGCAGTACCCTTCTTGGTATATACCAATGAGGAATATACTGAAAGGCTTTTCCCTTCCATGAATAAGTGGATCGACGCAACACGACCAGATCGTCAAAAGACCCAAGGCCAGCGTGATTTTATATTGATGCGTTTAGGTGATGCCTATTTGTTACGAGCAGAAGCTAGGCTAGCACAGAATAATACCGCAGGTGCTGCCGAAGATATTAATGTAATCAGAATGCGGGGAGCAGTACCAGGTCAAGAAGCAGCAAGTCAAATTACCCCGGGTGATGTTGATTTGGATTTTCTTTTAGATGAAAGAGCAAGGGAATTAGTTGGGGAAGGTCACCGCTGGTTCGATTTGGCACGTACGGGAACGTTAGTTGCACGCACCAGAATGCATAATCTTGGCGCTGCGCCGAACATTCAAGATTATCATACTGTCAGACCGATACCACAAAATCAAATAGATAGAGCATTAGGTGGTTATCCTCAAAACCCGGGTTACCCGCAATAAAGAGTTTGAGTTAGTTTAGTTTGTGACCCTCCCGATATCTAGAATACCGGGAGGGTTTTTTATTTAGCTAATTTTACTTTTCTAGGGAATATTTCGAAATAGTCGTTAAATCGAAACCAGATTTTCTTTTACTATAATTTCTACCGGTATTTCAAGATTGATTTCTGGTATTTCAAGATCGAGTTCAAAATCGTTCTGTTCGGTCAAGTAGTGGAACAACCTTATTATAGCCATATAACCCTGATACTTGGGCTGTTGATTGATAAGGAAGCTAATTTCATTATTTTCTAAATATTCAAGATTCTTTGTATTCAAATCAAAGCCCATAACATAGGTATTTCTAACCTTATATTGTTTGATAATGTCAGCGATGAGATGCGCTCTTGAATTGGTGACGAATATACCTTTTGGGCCATTACTTCGAAACCCCTCCTGCATCTCTTCTGTGGCCTTGAACGTATCGTTTAACAGATGATTTATTGTCGTGATATTTACTTCCGTCCCAATTGACTTGAAAAATGCCCTAAAACCATCTTCTCTTTGTTTATTATTCACCTGTACCCCCTTGTCATTAAGAATATTGACGATAAAATAGTGCCCTTCACTGCCTACGCAACCGTGAAGCAATCGGCCTGCCACCATACCGGCTTTATGGGAGTTTTGACGGATAAAATATCCTGTGCCTTTCAACTGTATCTGTGTATCTAAAAAAACAATAGGAATGTTTTTTAATTTCGCCCTCTCCAACAAAGAATTACTCTCGTTTTCAAAAAAAGGCACGGTAATAAGGGCATCATAATTCTTTGATAAAATACGCTCGCTAGAATCCTTGAAAGAAGAAGAAGAAGTCCCCGAAAATTCGTAATAATCTACCTTTACCCCGAGTTCTTTTAACTCGTCGACCGCTTTTGAAACACCCATTTTTGGTAACTTCCAATAACTATGTTCACCCCTAGTTTCTGGGGTCAAGATCGCGAATCTAATTTTTTTAACGGATGCCAGTTTAAGCCTGCTGGCCGTCATGTTTTTTTGATAGCCGGTCTCCTTTATAATTTCAAGGATCTTATTTTCAGTGTTTTTAGAAACGCCGCCCCTCTTATGCAATACCCGGTCAACTGTACCGATAGAGACATTAGCTAGTTGCGCTATTCTTTTTATTCCCATAATGTATTGCTAACACCGACTTTTCATAGCTCTTATGATACCGTATTCACATTAGGGGACTATTTTGAAATATGCTGATTTATCGGTCAATGACTTCTGTTAGAGCTCGGCGACTACTATATTCTTAAACTGTATCGTCATTTCTTTACCCGGGTGAAGTTGAATGCCGATAGGCCCTTCTAAATTAACATCCTCTTGGGTATAAGTCATGACTTCGGCTCCGTTAAGCCATACTTTATAGCTGTTGCCAACGGCCATGGCCTTTATCGTATTCCAATCGTTCATTTTTAGTAACTCCTTTACCCCATTGGCCTCAACAGGGTATCCTGATTTTGGAACATAAGGTGATCCGGTCATATCCCTTTTTAGAGAACCTGATTCCCCAATCTGTATTTGGGGGTTTTTTTCATCATCGCCGCGCATAAAGATTCCAGAATCAATTGTGCCTTCACCAAACTTGAAATCCATTTGCACCACAAAGTCTTTGTAATTCTTTTTCGTCCATAAAATAGAACCCTTTTTATCCGGGTCACTTTTGGCCCAAAGGGCACCCTCTTCTATAGACCACCAAATATTAGCATCGGGAATGTTCCATTTCTTGAGGTTCTTTCCATTAAAGATAGTTTTCATTTTAGGCTCATCGGTTTGCGCAAAACTATTAGATATGAGTACCAGTGTGAAAATCAAGGAAAAAATATGTGATGTCTTCATGAGTTTATAGGGTTAGGTTATTAATTGTTGAACATACCAAAAGATTCATCGATAGCCTCCTTGGAGAGTTTTGAACCACTATGCACCAAAATGCGATATTTAAAGGTAACCGACTCGTCTTTGTTCAGTTTAAAATTGAGGGTTTCCTTTCCATCGGAAAAAATAGCCTGTCCCAAGGGGTTCGCCGCAAAAAGACCGTAGTCTCTAGCATGCCAATAGGTAGGGTAGCCAATGTTTTTCTTATTGTCGATTATGGTTACCGACACAGGTTCCCCATCAATTTCACTTTCTAACTTCACCCATTTGTTTCGGGTTCCCCAGACATCATTACCGGTCAGGCCCTCGCTTGCATAGTAATTCCCATTTACACCATCATTGTTCAAGGCTTCTACTTCCGTAACATTCCCTTCGGCGTCGGTATACATTGCCGGTTTATTGGTAGGCAATTCTAGTTCACGTGCTACCCGAATACCAATCATTCCTTCTTTATTATCCGTAAAAGAAACTTCTTGCAAAGCGGTTAACGTTGTAATTCGATCAATACTTCTGGTGTTACCCTCCTCTCCAAAAATAAACTGAGTAGTTTCTTCTAAAAGAGTAACATTATCGGGAGTCTGCCAAACCGATTTGATGGTAAGACTACCGTTGTCGGCATCGCTCTGTACAATTTCTTGATGATTAATAGTACCATATTTATGTTTCTCGTTTTGCGGAATGGCATATGAATTGTTCCAAAAATCCAACCCATTTACATCACCGTAATTTAACCAAAGTCCGGCATGGTGCGGATGATCTACGCGTTCATTGGGTCTAGGCTCATAGGGAAACCCCCTCGTAACAGTTTTTCCGCTTTTAGTTCTTATCGGATACAAAATGGGCTTGGGGGTCTGGCCATCGTATACGTAGCTTGTGAAGAGATCGCCATCTATCATGACGTCAACTTTTTTGTTTTTCTCATCGCTAACAAAGTTCAACTTAGATGATTTTTTCATTTCACTTTCTACGGAAGCTTCAGATTTTGCAGCTTCCTTTTTATCCTTACAAGATGCTAGCAGCAACGTAATAATCAAGCAACATCCGATCAAGTTTCTATTTATTTTCAACATATTTTGCCTATTCATATACCCGTTTAAACTTTTTAAATACTGTATGATTCAAAATTCCCGTATTTTAATGTTTTTAAAGGAAACTTCATCGCCATGGTCTTGCAGCAAGATCAACCCTTCAGGTAGACGTCCGAAATTTTCCCATTTTTCATATTTGCTTTTCTCTACCAAAGCCTTGAACATTTGGCTAAACCTATCAAATTCTACAACTTTTATCTGATTGAGCCAATGTTCGACATGACCACCCCGCACAACGATGCGTGCGTTGTTCCATTTATCGACACCCTTAAAGTTCTTACCTCTCGAACTATCGCCATTCTCTGCCCGGATAAGGTCGTACAATGAACCTATTGTTCGATTTCCGTTCATTCCCATCTTGGCGTCCGGGTGTTTTTCATCATCCAATACCTGAAACTCTAGTCCAATTGCAGAACCTTCGCCTTTGTTCAGTTCCGAATCGACAAAATATTTGATTCCACTATTGGCACCTTCCGAAATTTTAAAGTCTACGCTCAGCTCAAAATTACTGAATGACCTTGTAGTAACGATATCACCGCCATTTCGAGACTCTGCGCCTCCAGAAGAGAGTACCGTAAGTACACCATCTTTCATTTCCCATCCTTTTTCGGGGAATTTATCAAGCTTTGCTCCTCGCCACCCGTCGGTAGTTTTTCCATCCCATAGAAAACGCCACCCTGTTTGCTCTTCATTTTGGGTTAGCTGGTTCGTGAGATAACTTATTTCTGGCACATCGACATCTACCGCTTTTCGTGAATTTTTGAGATCCGCCGTCTTTATCTTGATATTTTTCCAGCGCACCGTTTTGCCTACCAAATTTTCCTCGTTAATGCCATGTACCTGAAAGGCAATAATACCTTTTGCCGTAGTATCGTCGACCAAGTTGGCACATTGTACATCATTGATCCACGTTCGAATAGAAGTACCTATTGCCTCGATTCGATAATGGTTCCATTGGCCCGGAACAAAAGCATTTTGGCCTTTCGGATTTCTCGACAAGGGGTATAGCCATCCGTTTCTGGCCTCATCATAGATGCCGCCCGCCCATTTTCTAGAGCTTGTTTCGATTTCACATTGATAGCCGTGTAGCCTTCCGTCCCTATAGTCAGGTGTAGTTAAACTCCTGAATTGAACTCCTGAATTTAGTCCGTTTTCGACAAATACGTCAAACTCTAAAATAAAGTCACCATATTCATTTTTGGTAGCCATAAAACTGTTTGGGGTATCCAATTTCGAGGTGCCTACCAGCTCATTATTTTTGATTTCATACTTGGCGTTACCGTTCAATTGTTCGAAATTGTTTAGGTCTTTACCATTGAACAATACCTGCCAGTTGTCTTGGGCCGAAAGTATGGCGGTCGTCAAAAGTACCGTGACGAATAAAAGCGTTTTGGTTTTTTTCATTTGAAAATGTGTTCTATGTTTTGGGTGTTCGTGAATTCAATGAATGGGAGTGTGAAATAGTATCGAAATAATTAGCGTTAACGTTAACGAATATAAATATTATTTTTCACTTGACACTCGAAACAGGTAGTTTGTTACACAAATTTTACGTTCAATCACTAACCACTTAGCTTAGGTAAATAAAAGGCTACATATAAGTTATTAGCGACTATTTCTTTTTGAAGAACACCCCTGACAAAGAACTTTGTTTCAGGTATCGAACCATGGCCTACCTCAATTCTTATCGAACTACCCGTTGTGCATTTTGATCCAAAGCGATTGAATTTTCCTTAAATCTTCCTTTTTTGCCTCTATTCCTAAAGAAGGAAAGGAAGGTTTCCGTGATTCACCCCTCAGGGTTGGCACAATCCCGAGGCTTCGGGAGTGGAAATCGATTCAAAATGCACAACGGGCTATAGACCTGTAGTTTTATAATCCATTCCTATTTTTCATACGTCCTTTTTTGTGACCAAACCTTTGGTGAACTCGTTCAGGGTCTCTACTTTTTCTTCAAAATCACCTTTAATAGTCTTTCGGTATTCGTTAAGGTTTTTTACGAGGTCATCAATGTTCTCAGGAATCACATCTTCAAAAAATTGTCGGAGCCGTTTGGCAGTTGTCGGTGACTTTCCGTTCGTAGAAATTGCCACCTTTACATTACCCTTGGTAACGATTCCCCCCATGTAAAAATCGCAAAAAGGCGGGTTGTCGGCCACGTTCACCAAAATGCTCCGTGCCCTGCAGTCGTGATATACCTGCTCATTTACAGCAACATTGTCGGTTGTGGCTACTACCATATGCTTCCCTTTCAAATAAGCATTATTATAAGCACAGAGGTGCATTTGAACACCAAACTTTTCAGCAAGTGCTATCGTTTCTTCACGAAATAGCAAAGCGACCATTTCGACCTGGGCATTGGGACTCGATTTTAACAAAAATGTCAATTTTTCTAGCGCAACATTACCTCCGCCTACAATCAGAACATGCAATTGTGATACTTTTAAAAATATAGGATATAGCTCATTGCGTTCCATAAAATAGTTATTGTAAGGGTTGAAGAAGAAAGTGCTAAGATACGAATAGACCAAGATTTAATCAATTTCAATTCGCCAATTGATAAGATATCGGGCAAACTAAAAAAAAATATTAACTTGTATGCTTTTGAAGCATGTTCATACTTTCGAGGCCTCGGATTTGCATTCGATTCGTGCCGAATTGTTTGGGCAGATATGGTCCTTTGAGCGTGAACTACGCCAATGAAATGAGTTAATCCGGGTAAATACATGATATATGGAATTTAAAAAAATTAAAAGTGCATTGGGAGATGGCTTGCTATCCTTTCCCATAACCGATATGGATACCGATGGTAATTTCGATGCGAAAAGTTATACCGATAGGTTGCACTGGTTTATGCAGCATGATATTTCTGCGGTATTCGTAGCAGGAGGAACCGGGGAGTTCTTTTCGCTTTCCAAAGAGGAGTATAAACAAATTGTTTCCATTTCTGCAAAGGCAGTAAATGGTAAAGTTCCAGTTTTATCAAGTATTGGCCGTAGTATTCCCGAAGCTCTTGAGTTTGCGAAAATTGCGGAAGAAGCGGGCATCGACGGACTTCTGCTGATGCCGCCCTATCTTACCGGATGCCCCGAAAGCGGGCTTATCACCTACGCCAAGACTATCATGGAGAAGACGAAACTACCCGTAGTCTATTACAACAGGGCCAACGGTACACTTTCTAGTTCTAGTGTCAAACAACTGGCCGATTGCTGCCCAAATCTTATAGCACTCAAAGATGGCACAGGTAACATGCAAGAACTGAACGATACCATTAAAACTGTTGGGAATAGATTAACCTATATCGGTGGTGTACCTACGGCCGAGATTATTTCCGAGGCTTATCTTTCCATTGGTGTAAATACCTATTCTTCTGCAGTATTCAATTTTGTTCCTGAATTGGCACTTACTTTTTATAAGGCATTGCGTGCAGGGGAGAGTTCTAAAGTTGAAGAAATCATCAGATCATTTTTCATTCCGTTTATTCGGTTGCGAAATAAAAAATCGGGCTACGGCGTAAGTTTGATAAAGGCGGGGGCAGACTTGATCGGGAAACCAGCAGGCGATGTTCGGGCACCATTGGAGATGCCCACGAATTTGGAAATCGAGGAATTGAAACAATTAATCGAAAAATCTTCGTCTTTAGTATAAGTGACTGGTTCTAATATCTTTAAAATAGACAAAATAAACTACCTCCCGGCTGGGGCCATTTGGTATTATTTCGAAGCCTCGGAAAAAAAATCAAATTCAAAATTCAAATAACAATCGAACGCTACTAAACAAATGAAAGCAATGAAAAATATCATGGTTAAAAGCAAAGTGAAATATGCCTTAGTCTTTCTTCTAACGATAGGAAGCTTTGTGGGTTGCGACCAAGAAAAACTCGGCGGCTTGGCCCTCTATACCGTTCGAGATACCATGGGTGATGATGCAAAAGCAACATTGCAAGCAGTCGCTAATGCCGGATATCAAAATATCGAAGCGGCAGGTTATGCTAATGAAAAGTTCTACGACATGTCTCCTGAAGAATTTCGAGCTTTACTGAAAGATTTAGACTTAACACCGATAAGCTCACATCAGTCAAGCGTTACTATTGCCAATGCCGATGCCATGATGGCCGATGTGAAAGCTGCTGGATTTGAATATTTTGTAGTTCCTATACCACCGATGGGTCTTTTTAAATCCGATGAGGGAGCTATGAGTATGACAGGTGGTTCCAAAAACTTAGCCGAAATATTGGATACTCTAGGTGAAAAAGCGAACGCTGCGGGACTTCAATTACTTTACCATAACCACGATTTTGAATTTAAAAAGGATGTCGATGGTATCGTGCCCATCGATTATTTGTTGGAGAACTGTAACCCCGAATTCGTGAATTTTCAAATGGATCTGTATTGGGTCAAAAAAGCTGGAGCGGATCCTTTGGCCTACTTTGAAAAATACCCCGGTCGATTTAAAATTTGGCACGTTAAGGATATGGACGAGCAAGGCAGGTTTGCCCCTGTTGGAAATGGCACTATTGATTTTGCCCGTATTCTAGCCAAAAAGGAACTGTCGGGAATGAAGTATTATATGGTAGAACAGGATAAGACCTTTGACAATATGAAACCTTTGGAAGCGATAAAAATAAGTCACGAAGGAATCAAGAAATTTGGGTTCGAATAACATCTAAAAAGAAAAAATTGGTGAACTCATTTCCATCATTTTAATAAAATTCTTAATTTGAATCAAATGGTCCAATAAGAACTTTTTGATAAAAGTATTGGTATTAAGCAGGGTACTTTGAAGCCACTAAGAAACAAAAACTTACAAATAAGGAACATGCTGCAATAGAAAATTAATTGCATAAAATCTCAAAAATGAAAGCCATAGGATTCAAACAGTCATTACCCATTACAGATGAGAAAAGTTTTATTGAATTTGAGACTGAAATACCAAAGGCGGAAGGATATGACCTTTTGGTGAAAATATGGGCAAATGCCGTAAACCCCGTAGATTTTAAGATTAGACAAAATGCCGCAAAGAATACCGTGCTCGATATACCAAAAATTATTGGCTGGGATGCCGTGGGAACCGTAGAAGAAGTAGGCGAGAAAACTTCAAGGTTTAAAGTTGGCGACGAGGTGTACTACGCCGGCGACCTTACACGAAATGGCTGTAATGCCGAATACCAATTGATCGATGAACGTATCGTAGGCAAAAAACCAAAAAACTTAACTATAGCAGAAGCGGCCGCTATCCCGTTAACGGGATTGACCGCTTACGAAGCACTTTTTGACCGTATCAAAGTGAACCCTGAAACAGACAAAGGGAAGACGGTTTTGATTTTGGCCGGTGCCGGTGGAGTCGGGTCCATTACGATTCAGCTTGCTAAAAAATTAGGGAATCTGACCGTAATCGCTACCGCTTCAAGACAAGAGTCTGTAGCCTGGTGCAAGGAGCTAGGTGCCGATTTCGTGGTAAATCACCATAATCTCAAAGAAGAACTGGAAAAAATAGGCCATAATCAAGTTGACTATATTTTAGATTTTGTAGATCTTGAAGGTTATTGGGAAACAGCGGCCGAGATTATTAAACCGCAGGGGCATATCGTTTCCATTACCGGTAGCAACAAGCCGTTGAATATAAATCTTCTTAAAAACAAGAGTGTAACTTTTTCTTGGGAATTTATGTACACCCGTTCCATGTTCATTACCGATGATATAGACCGACAGCATCAAATTCTAAATCATATTGCCGATTTACTCGACGCTGGAACAATCAAAACAACCTTGACCACCACTTTAGAAGGTTTTACGGTTGAGAACCTGAAAAAAGCACATCAAATGCAAGAGTCTGGAAAAAGCATTGGTAAAACGGTGATTCAATTTTAGTAGCCCTTGCCTTGAGCTTTACAATGAACTCGTTTGAATTAAAACCATAACTATGAAATTCGTAATCGCTCCCGATAAGTTTAAAGGATCCCTCACGGGATTCGAATTTTGTGATGCCGTGGAGAAAGGCATGCGAATGGTTTTCAAAGATGCCGAAATTCTAAAAAAACCCTTGGCCGATGGCGGTGATGGTACCATTGAAGTCGTCAAATATTATCTGAACGGGGAAAAGATTACGGTAACGGTAAACGATCCCTTATTCCGGCCTATTGCGGCATCCTATTTGTACTCCCCTGAAAATAACATCGCATTTATTGAAATGGCGGAAGCATCAGGCCTTAAGTTGCTAAAAGATGCCGAAAGAAATTGTATGCGATCTACAACTTTGGGCACGGGCGAACTTATCGCAGATGCATTAAAAAAAGGGGCAAAGGAAGTTATTCTGGGTATCGGAGGTAGCGCAACGAATGATGGTGGCATGGGTATGGCACATGCCCTGGGTTATCGATTTTTAGATGAAAGTGGACAAGAACTACAACCGGTAGGAAGTAATCTGATGTCTGTTAAAAGTATTGACGATTCGAAAATACATCCTCAACTTCAAGAAGTAATGGTCAAGGTCGCTTGCGATGTTTCCAATCCACTATATGGCCCAAATGGTGCCGCCAAAGTTTACGGGGCTCAAAAAGGGGCTTCAGAAAAAGAAATCGAACTATTGGATGCGGGCCTTCAAAATTATTCGAAAACGATTTTGAAACAGTACGATATTGATCTTCAACAAACTAATGGTTCAGGAGCAGCTGGCGGAATTGGTGGTGGAGCTATCGTTTTCCTAAACGGCAAATTGACCTCCGGTATTGATTTGATCAAGGAGCTGGCGAATTTTGACACAGCTATAGAAGGTTCGGATTGGATTATTACCGGAGAAGGCAAACTTGACGGTCAGACCCTTTCGGGAAAAACAATTGATGGAGTTTTACATTCAGCAAAACGCCAAGGTATCCAAGTAGCCGCTTTATGCGGTATCGTGGATATTTCCGAAGAGATAAAGGAAAAGCTGGGGTTGGCTTATATTATTGCCGTTTCGGAGGGTATCTCGGATATTCAACTGGCTATGGATTCTGCCTATAAAAATGTCGTCAAGTCAGCTTTTGAATTCGCAATGCACCTAAAATGAATTTTGTTTTGTTTGTACGGCAAGAAACATAAAGCACGGGATATCTAAAAAAAATAGTTCAAGTAACACCGAGACATTGTGCCTCTTGTGAATATGGATACTTGGGCTCATGCCCAAAGATTATAGTTTTTTTATACGAGGCATACACCACCTAAAATTTGAAAAAGTAGGCGTAACAAAGTTTAACGAGTAGATTGTGTATACTTATTGGAATATTTCCATATATTTGGATATTTTCCAGTTTTATGAATTCCACTATACTACATTTAGATTTAGATACCTTCTTTGTATCCTGCGAGCGGCTGATTAATCCCAAACTTCTAAAGCGACCTGTTTTGGTTGGGGGTACGGGTGACAGAGGTGTTGTGTCCGCTTGCAGTTACGAAACACGGCCTTACGGGATCCGTTCTGGAATACCTATGAAGCTTGCACGTCAGCTTTGTCCGGAAGCAACGGTCATCAAAGGCAATGCAGGGGTCTATATGGAATTCTCGGATATGGTTACGGAAATCATAGCGGATAGCGTACCCCTATTCGAAAAAGCGAGCGTTGACGAGTTCTATGTAGATTTGACCGGAATGGACAAATATTTCGGTTGCTATAGGTATGCAACAGAATTAAGAAATACCATTATAGAAAAAACAAGATTACCGATTTCGTTCGGAATGTCTTCTAATAAGATTACATCAAAAGTAGCTACAAGTGTTGCCAAGCCCAATAATCAAATAAAGGTAGATTATGGGCTGGAGAAACAGTTTTTGGCACCACTTTCCATTCAGAGGATACCATCAGTTGGGGGCAAGACCTATCAGACCTTGAGAAGTTTGGGTATAACAAAGGTCAAGACCATACAGGAAATGCCTTTGGAGATGCTGACCAGCGCACTCGGTCTTCACGGACGTACCATTTGGAGAAGAGCCAATGGTATAGACCGTCCGGAACTCGTGCCATTTCACGATAGGCATTCCATTTCTACCGAACGTACGTTCAAAGATACTTCCAAGATTAACTTCTTGCACGCCACCCTAACTGCCATGGCCGAAAATCTTGCCTTTTCACTGAGAAGAGGCAACAAGTTGACCTCGTGTATCAGTGTTAGAATTCGGTACTCCGATTTCAGCACATACTCCAAACAAATGAAGATTCCTTACACAAGCGGTGACCATATTATAGTTCCCAAAGTGTTGGAACTTTTCGAAAAATTATATGAACGTAGAATGTTACTTCGGTTGGTGGGCGTTAAAGTGAGCAATCTTGCATCAGGAAACTACCAAATCAATCTTTTTGAAGATACCGAAGAAATGTTGAGGCTCTATAATGCGATGGACCGTATGCGAATAAAATATGGGGAAAACAAAGTAATCCGTGCCGCTTCGATGGGTGGTGCAAAAAGTATCGGCAGACATTACAACGCCTTCAACGGACAACCGCCCATGGTCTTGGCACACCGAACCCAATAAGCTATGTATCTGAATTGCCACACCTATTATTCGTTACGCTTCGGTACATTTTCGGAAATTGAACTCCTGAAAATGGCCGAGCGAAACAATGTAACGGTCTTGGCCCTGACCGATATCAACAACACATCTGCCTGCTTGAACTTCATAAGAAAATCAGAGCATCATAATATTCGACCAATAGTCGGCATCGATTTCAGGAATGGTCCCGACCAGCAATTTGTAGGATTGGCCAAGAACAATGAAGGTTTCAAAGAATTGAACGTGTTCTTATCCCATCATTCGCATAACGGGGTTCCCTTACCTTCGGAAGCCCCCATTCTTCCTGAAACCTATATCATCTATCCTTTTGAAAAAGTGCTACAATCGAATAAGCAGCAATTCAGGAACAATGAATATATCGGCATTTCTATAGAAAACCTAAGACGTCTACCTTTCTCCAACTATAAAAAACTTACTGATAAGCTGGTTATACAACAACCTGTAACATTTCGGAACAAGAGAGATTTCAACGCACACCGGTTACTTCGGGCAATCGACAATAATATGCTGCTGAGCAAGCTATTAAAGACCGAAGAAGGGAGCATTACCGAAAAAATGTTACCTATCGATACGCTATTGGACACCTATGCAGATTTCCCTCATATTATTGAGAACACTAGATATATCTTAGAGAATTGCCATGTTAATTTTAGCTTCGGACAAAGTCGTATTTCACAAAACCAACAGGTTTTCGAGAAATCCAAAGAAAAAGATTTTGAACTATTGAACGACCTATGCAAAAAAGGGCTTCACAAACGGTATCCCGATCCTAGCGAAAAAGTTAAGGAAAGACTTCAAACGGAATTGGATACAATAAAGAAACTCGATTTCGTGTCCTATTTTCTTATCAACCACGATATCGTATTTTATGCCAAATCACAAGGATATTTTCATGTTGGTCGTGGAAGTGGCGCGAACAGTATAGTTGCCTATATAATCGGCATAACCGATGTAGACCCTATTGAACTCGACCTTTATTTTGAAAGGTTTATCAACCCATATCGAACTTCCCCTCCAGATTTTGACATCGACTTTGATTGGAGGGACAGGGAAGAAATAACATCATACATATTCGAACGATTTTCCAACGTTGCCCTTTTGGCAACTTATAATACATTTAAATACCGTGCTGTTGTAAGGGAGTTGGGGAAAGTTTTCGGTTTGCCCAAAGCGGAAATCGACCTTTTGAGCAAAGGCAATTATACCAAATCAACCTTAGACGACATGGCCAAATTGGTCTTGAAGTATGGAAAACTTATAGAGAACTTCCCGAATTACCTGAGTGTTCACTCGGCCGGCATATTGATATTAGACAGACCGGTTTACTATTATTCGGCAACTGACCTACCTCCCAAGGGATTTGCAACGGTACAGTTCGATATGATCATTGCAGAGGATACAGGAATATTCAAGTTTGATATTTTAGGACAAAGGGGGTTGGCAAAAATTAAGGATGCCATTGAAATTATTAACGAAAATCGACCTGGGCGACCGCCTATAGATATAACGCAGATAGACAAATTCAAAAATGACCCCCGAATCAATACCATGCTCAGCAAAGGGATGGCAATAGGCGCATATTATGTGGAGAGTCCAGCTATGAGGGGGCTGATGAAAAAACTAAAGGTAAATAATTATCTCGGTCTCGTAGCCGCTAGTTCGGTCATTCGACCTGGAGTATCTTCTTCGGGGATGAAGAACGAATATATCCGCAGACATCGGGATCCGGAACGCCGAAAAAAGGCACATCCTATTTTAGCAAAAATAATGCCCGAAACCTACGGCATCATGGTATATCAGGAGGATGTTTTGAAAGTCGCCCATTTATTCGCGGGTTTGGACTTAGGAGAAGCCGATGTTATCAGACGTGGGATGAGTGGTAAATTCCGTTCAAGGGAAGAATTTATTGCGGTCGAGGAAAAATTTATCACTAATTGCAGAGAAAAAGGCTACCCCGACAAATTGACCTTTGAGGTATGGGAGCAAATCGCAAGTTTCGCCGGTTATGCATTTGCGAAAGGCCATTCGGCATCCTATGCCGTTGAAAGTTATCAAAGCTTGTATTTGAAGTGCTACTTCCCCTTGGAATTTATGGTAGCGGTCTTGAACAATGGTGGTGGCTTCTACAGTACGGAACATTACATTCATGAAGCCAAGATGTGCGGTGGCACAATTCATCCGCCATGCATAAATACAAGCGATCACCCGAATAGCATAAAAGGAAAAGACATCTATTTAGGTTTTGGTTTTCTCAAAAATTTGGAATCTTCAGTGGTACGTCGATTACTTACAGAAAGACAACTGAACGGCCTATATACCTCATTAAATGATTTCATTGATCGCGTTTCGATAAGCATAGAACAATTGGCCATTCTTATACGCATCGGAGCATTCCGTTTTACGGAAATTCCGAAAATCGAATTACTATGGTCGGCCATTTTTAAGATAAAGGCAAATAAAAATAAAACTATAAATCCGATGCTCTTCAAATTGAATCATGTCGAGTTCAAAACACCTTCATTTGATGACAATTGGCTTGAAAACGCTTATGACCAATTGGAACTTTTGGGGTTTACCCTATATGATTATTTCGATTTGATTTCTGAGGATTTAAAAAGCAATCTAAAGGTCGAGGACATGCCAAAATATAAACACAGAAACATGCTACTGTATGGCATTTTGGTCAATACGCGGTTCAATACGACCAACAGAGGGCAGAATATGCGCCTAAGTACATTTGTCGATTTAGACGGCCAGTATTTCGATGCGGTACATTTTCCGGATGTAGTGGACAAATACCCCATTCATAGCCGTGGTGTATATACTTGCTACGGGAGGATAACCGAAGAGTTCGGACACTTTAGTATGAGCGTTATCCAATCTAGGAAGGTAGCATTGAAACCTGACCCGAGAAGTCTCGATGAACCGACCTTCCAAAATATTGACTCGTTCAAAAAAGCCAAACGGAAGGAAATAGACTCAAAAAACTAATATGTGGTAGTGTAACGCTATCGAACTCACATTAATTAGTATTTAAAATCAATCGATACCGGTTTTATTGTGGTGCTCCAATAACCTCTACAGGAGTTCCATCAGAACCACTGGTTCTTGCTTTTTGCTCAACAAAATAGGGTTGAAACGTATACGAAGAATTGGGATCCCAAGTCGCATTCGTTTTTGGCAGATACCCTTTCAAAGCATTTATTTCATCTTTATAATCGGAATTTTTTGCTTGGTTCGTAAACTCGTTCGGGTCGTTGTTATGGTCGTAAAATTCTTCACCGCCATCTTCATATTGAATGTACCGGAAGCGATCGGATTTCACCGTATGATTGTTCATGCCAAAAGTTGTTATCGCTATGGCGGTTTCTTTCGCAGTCTGGCCTAACATGTTTGGCACCAAACTTTTACCTTCGTTTCGATCATAAGCGGGAAGCCCACACAATTCCAAAAGAGTAGGGTAGATAGAAAGCATTTCTACGGGTTCATCGATAACTTTTCCTTTTGGAAGGCTGGGGGCAGAAAACAATAATGGGGCGTTGGTGGCCGTATTCCAAAGGGCGTGTTTGGCAAACGTGCTTTTCTCTCCCAAACGATATCCGTGATCCGACCACATTACAATGACCGTGTTGTCAGCATATTCGCTATTTTCAAGAGCATCCAACAATCGACCTATTTCATAATCTACAAAACTGATACAGGCCAAATAGGCTTGAATGATTTTCGGCCACTCGCCACTTTCGATAGCCCAATCCGTTGAGGGCATCATCGGCAGATCGTTAATTTGTAATGCAATGGGTGGCACATCATTTAAATCATCTGCTCTGTACGGCATAGTTTTTATACTATCTAACGGATGCATATCAAACCATTTTTGAGGCACATATAAAGGCACATGAACTCGTAAAAAGCCGACTCCCATAAAAAAGGGTTTGTCATATTTTTTGTCAAGACGATTTTTTGCCCAATCGACCGATTGATGATCAGGCATCAGTGAATCGGCTTCCGGAAAAGCGCCCCAATCGGTACTGGTTCTACCATAGTTTTTTCTATCTGATGTTCCAAAACCGTCCCAAACAAAGCGTTCTTTTGGAAGAGGACCAAATCCTTTTACCCTGCCACCGGATTCATCGAAAACACCATCAGGAGCATGGCTATGAAACAACTTGCCGATGCCCATGGTGTGATACCCGTTGTTCTTGAAGTATTCGGGCAGCATAACGATATCTTTGGTCGCCGGATTTTCCGAACGAATTTTGTTGTCATCTATCATACCATAAATACCAGTAGTCGAGGGTCGTAGACCTGTCATCAAAGATGCCCTAGAGGGGCCGCATAATGGAGCTTGGCAGTGGGCATCGGAAAATACAACTCCCTTAGAAGCCAATCTGTCTATATTGGGCGTTTTCGTATGGGAATAATCATCTAAAACACCTAACATATTATTCAGGTCATCTACAGCAATGAACAGCACATTGGGTGGCCCCTTTTTTTCCGGCTCAACGGTTTCCTTTTTCTCCCCGCATGCACTTAATACGATTATTGTCGCAATAAGAATTAAATAATTGAAGTCTTTCATATACCTTGATGATTGAGTTCTGTATGTTCCTTTGTTCAAACTATTCTTAATTATTTAAACTCTAATTTAGACAACATGGGGATTTTTGGAGGCACATCTTATAAAATTCCTTATTATTTCCCCACGGTCATCTTGTTATTATGTAGTCACATTACCACTTTAGCACTAAAGGAGTACGCTCCCGAACCAATTTCAAGAATAGTTTCCTTTTCCTTGGATTCCAAAATCTTAATTGACGGTATTTTGGATATACTTTTATTCCCTTCCTTAATATCGGAAATTTTTGCTGTTGGAATATACACTTTTGCAGTAGTATTCACAGGAATCTCAACGTTCATAATCAATTTGTTCCCTTTCCAGTTCCATGCAGAAGAAACAGTGCCGTTGATACTTTTATAGCTTCCATTTATATAATTCATCTCTTTACTAATAGCAGGTTTTATGATAATGTTGCGATACCCAGCATCTTCGGTATCGATACCCACGGCATGTTGAAACATCCATTCCGCGACCGAACCAAAAGCATAGTGGCTAAACGAATTCATCTTGGCATTGATGTCGGAGTTCTCAGCATCATCTTTGGTGTAGCTGTTCCATCGCTCCCAAATAGATGTACTTCCATTTTCTACGGAATACCCCCAACTTGGATATTCGGTCTGCTGGAAGATTTTATAAGAGATGTCGTTATACCCATATTTTGACAAGGCCAACATTACATGTTTGGTACCTAGGAAACCCGTTGAAAATTTGAATCCGTTTTTCTTTATTTTTTCTGCTAATCGAGCAGCTCCTTTTTTTGCTAAATCGTCTGGGTATAAATCGAAATATAGGGCTAGTGCATAAGTGGTCTGGGTATCTTCAGAGGTATTACCGCTGTTTAAAATATACTTTTGGGCAAAGGCCTTTTTAATATTATTGAACAGACTCCTATACTTTGTAGCGTCTTCCGTTCTTCCCAATGCTTCGGCCATTTCAGCCATTAGCTTGGCATCGTAGCCGTAAAACGAAGCCCCTACAAAATCATGGCTCGTCTCTTCGTTGACCGCAAGCCAATCTCCCCAATTGTTTCCTCCACCTGGCCGCAAATAGTCTGTGCTGGCATCTTCTTGAAACTGCATAAACTTTTCCATTCCGGCGTACATGTATTCCAAAACGCGGGTATCGTTATAGACCTTGTACATGTTATAGGGAATTATAATTCCTGCATCCATCCATGCCGGGGCATATTGATTGGGCCTTGAATACGGAAAAGGGGCGAAATTTGGGTAGGCCCCATACCACCGTTGGGCATCATCCAAATCAACCAAGAACTTGGTCATAAAAGCAGCCACATCAGCATTATAAGTGGCAGAGCGCATATACGTCTGGGCATCTCCCGTCCATCCTAAACGTTCATCGCGTTGTGGGCAATCCGTAGGTATTTCAAAAAAGTTCGCGCTTTGCGTTGTCTTGATATTTTTGAAAAGGGTATTGTTCATTGGATTAGAAGCACTGAACGTACTTGCGTCAGTTTCGATGGAACTTAAGACAAGTCCGGTAATGGCATCTGAAGTTGGTTTTCCCGGATATCCGGTAACTTCTACATATTGAAAACCGTGATAAGTGAATTTTGGCTGCCAATTTTCGACACCACCCCCTTTTAAAATATAGGTGTCCGTGGCCCTTGCTTTTCGAAGATTTTCGGTCTGTATGTTGCCATCCCTTTTAAGAATTTCCCCAAAACGAAGCTGCACTCTAGTTCCTTTTGGTCCTTGAACTTTTAGCGACGCAATACCTGCTATATTCTTGCCTAGATCAAAAACATAAGTTCCCGGCTCGGGCTCTGTAATGTTTATAGGTATTAAACGTTCGGTATTCTTGACTAAAGTACCGGGATGCGTCTGAAGCTGACCATTAGGATAGGTGTAGACTTTAGGGGTCTTCCAGTCGGTATCATCATAATTCGGACCGTCCCAACCTGAATTTTCGAGCCGGGCATCATAGGTCTCGCCCATAATAATATCCGCTTCGCGGATGGCCCCTTCTTTCGATTTCCAAGAGCGGTCCGAAGCTATAATCTCAGAGCTACCGTCTTGATATTCTAGGTGTACCTGCCCCATAAAGGACGGATTCACCCCATAGAATTCCCTGACCTTATCTAAACGTACGAGAAGAGCGTACCCTATATAACCTGCGTACCAACCATCGGCAATAACCGCCCCGATTACGTTCTCACCATCTTGTAAGCTTTCGGTAATATCGAAAGTCTGGTAATATAAACGTTCGTTGTAGTCCGTCCATCCCGGTAGAAAATTAGCATCCCCAACCTTGTTGCCGTTCAAGCGCAGTTCATAAAGACCCAAGGCCGTAGTATAGGCCGTTGCTTTTTTTATTTTCTTATTTAGCGTAAATGATTTGCGCAGATATCTGGCAGGTGGAAGGTATAAACTGTCATATTTATCGGTTTTGTTATAACCTACGTCATGACCTATGAAGAGCCCTTTCCAATTTGAAAATTTCAGAAGCCCCATTGACCAATGGGCCGGTGCACTCCATTCGGATGCATTCCCCGATTCGTCCCAAACTTTTGCTTTCCAATAATACTTTGAATCTGACACTAATGGAATTCCGTCGAATTCGATTTGATTGCTATGGTTGGTATTCACTTTGCCGCTATCCCAAACATCTGCTTGGCTATCCAAAAGTTTATCCATGGAGGAGGCCACTATAATTTGATATGAAGACTGTGATCTACTACGGCCTTCCCCATTTAAAATCCAGCTAAATCTAGGTTTTGGGACATCAAGGCCCTCAGGATTTTTGTGGTACTCGACTTTGGGTTCCTCTATGGAAAGTGAATTTGACCCCGTATTTTGAGAATAGGAATTGCCAAGAGTTAATAGGGCAATTAACAGGATAGTAAGTTTAGTCTTCATCGGTGTTCTACCTTTTAGTTGTGAAAAATGAGAATACGGCTTGATAAGACAATATTAACCGGCTTTCTACCCAAAAGCATCCTGTACTATACCGTTTGAGATTACTTTTAACCCCATAAAAATTTCAACTAATATCATTTACCAGTACTGTGCAGGACACATAAACTTATCTCAAGGTTTATTTTTATCAAAATAAGGTCTTGCGTGGCTTCTAATTGTTTGCACTAACTCACAGAATAAAATGAAAATAATTATTCAAGTTATAGCTCTAGTATTCTTGATCAATGCTTCTTACAGCCAATTACCTCCGATTTTTGGGGATAAATATTCCGACAGGGCGAGTTCATCGGATATGGTAAAGACCTATCTCACGCCAAAACGAATTGTTTGGCAGTCGGACGATACTGGAGAAACCGTTCAAAATGTCGAAACCCTATTGAAAAGAGGAAGCGGTCAAGTAGCGGTAAATGACAAAAACTTATTTCGTTTTATAAGTTCAGCCGATAAAAAACCAGGGATTCTATTGGATTACGGTAAAGAAATTCACGGAGGTGTAAAAATTTCAATGGGTATTCGTGAAAGTAAGACGCCTTTGAAGTTGCGGTTACGTTTTGGCGAATCGGTCGGTGAGGCAATGTCCGATATTGGCGGAAAGCAAAATGCGACCAATGAACATTCTTTACGTGATTTTATCATCGAAGTACCTTGGTTAGGAAGCATAGAAATAGGCGAGACCGGTTTTCGATTTCTAAGAGTCGATGTGGTAGAAGCCGATGAAGATGCCCCAATAAAATCAATAGATGCGGCTTTTGTTTATCGCGATATTCCTTATTTGGGTAGTTTTGAAAGCAATGATGAACGTTTAAACGAAATCTGGATGGTGGGGGCATATACCGTACACCTCAACATGCAGAATTATCTTTGGGACGGCATCAAACGTGACCGACTGGTATGGGTCGGTGACATGCACCCTGAAGTGATGACCATCAATACCGTTTTCGGGAACCATGAAATCGTGAGCAAGAGTTTAGATCTTGCCCGAGATCAACACCCGTTGCCACAATGGATGAACGGTATCAGTTCATATTCCATGTGGTGGTTGCTCATTCATAAAAACAGCTACGATTACCATGGCAATCTTTCCTATTTAAAAGAACAGGAAACCTATATGATCGCTCTGTTAGATCAATTAAGCACTTTTATTGACAAAGACAATAAAGAGGTTTTAAACGGGCATCGATTTTTAGATTGGCCCACGAGCGAAAAACCCGAAGCTATACATGCAGGCCTGCAAGCCATGATGGTCATGACTTTTGAGGCAGGTGCCGAAATGATGACAGTTTTAGAAAGGAACGACCTTCGCTTGAAATATGAAAAGGTGGCCGAACGACTAAAAAAACACAAACCAAAAGACAACACAACTAAACAGGCAGCCGCGTTAATGGCACTTGCCGATTTGCAGGATGCCGGAGAAGCCAACGCAGCGATTTTGAGCAAAGATGGTGTACAACGTATGTCTACCTTTTATGGCTACTATATTTTGGAAGCCATGGCCAAGGCAAAAGATTATAAAGGTGGCCTAAGGGTAATACGCGACTATTGGGGTGGAATGCTCGATTTAGGCGCAACTACCTTTTGGGAAGATTTTGATGTGCTCGACGTGGCCAATAGTGGTCGAATCGATGAATTGATTCCTTCGACTAATTTTGATATACATGGCGATTTTGGCGAATATTGCTATATCGGATATCGTCATAGTTTATGCCATGGCTGGGCCAGCGGGCCTACTTCTTGGTTGAGTCAGCATATTCTTGGGATCCATGTCATGGATGGAGGTGAGAAAGTTAAAATTACACCGAATCTGGGTGACCTTGAATGGGCGAAAGGAAGTTTCCCGACAAAGTATGGCATACTTAAAGTAAGTCACAAAAAGAGTCAGGACGGTACAATAAAAACAGAAATCGTTGCTCCTAACGGACTGCGCATACTCAAATAGAAAATGATTTGAAAGGCATTTAACTAAACCACGGGTTCATAACAATAGTTTTTCTCGGTAGTAACCCCTTCAATCCCCATTCAAACGAATAAACCCACCATCGATAGGAAAGTCGGTTCCCGTAATAAAAGAGGCCTCATCAGAACAGAGGTACAAGGCCAAATCGGCCACCTCCTGAGGTTTTCCCATACGGCCAATCGGTTGTGTTTCCGAAAGTTCCTTGAATTTTTCTTCCAGGTTTTCGGGAAAATTGTTTTTCAGATACCCCTCTACAAACGGGGTATGAATGCGGGCAGGAGAAATACTGTTGCACCGAATATTATAGGCGAGGTAATCTTTGGCCACCGAATACATCATCGTTAATGCGGCACCTTTTGACATTGAATAAGCAAATCTATTTTTGATTCCAACAGTTGCGGCAATAGAGGCCATATTCAATATTACACCCCCTTTTTCTTTCATATA
Organism: uncultured Flavobacteriaceae bacterium; assembly: GCA_964600075.1. Taxonomy (GTDB): domain Bacteria; phylum Bacteroidota; class Bacteroidia; order Flavobacteriales; family Flavobacteriaceae; genus CAZRIE01. Next base: position 34,044 of record CAZRIE010000005.1, on the reverse strand, counting down.
GGGAATTGCGGAGTAGATACAGTTGTAAACGCCTTTGATGTTCACCTGATATACTTTGTCAAAATCCGCTTCGGTCGTATGCTCTACATCACCGATGTGGGCGATACCTGCATTATTGATTAAGATTTCAATTGAGCCTCCGCCAACAATGGCGGAAACTTTTTCCTTTACTTGGGTATGGTTGGCCACATTACATTCGTGGGCGATCGCATTACCTCCGCTAGCTTCAATTTCTTTGACTACTTCCGATGCCGATTCAGCCTTTAGTTCAAAAATATGGACCTTTGCGCCCTGTGTGGCCAAGGTAATTGAAATAGCCCTACCAATACCACTACCACCTCCGGTAACAATCGCTGTTTTGCCTTTGAGATTAAATTTCATATCTAGTTCGTTTCTGGTATCGAATCGGATGCAACAAAAAATGCTTCGGTTTCCGAGTCGATGCCATTATCTATCAATAAATTCGATTTTTCATTTTGCAGTTCTTTTAAAGCCATATCGGACACCCCGGTTTCCCATAGATAAAGGTTCTTCAAATTTGGAAGATTTTTAAAAATTGAAGTGCTTTTGTCAGTAATCGAAGTTTCGTAGACTTTCAAAAGCGCCAAGTTTTTAAGGTTGATGAGTTTTTCGACTTCCGTATCGGTAATCGGCGTTTTATCCAATTCCAACCATTCTAAATTAATGCACGAGGCGACGAAGGCCATCTCCTCCTGACCAACGGGCAGACCACTTAGGTCTAGTTCGACAATGTTATTGGCAACACGTTTCAACTCGGTAATCGGTTTTGAATCGTATTCTGGCGGAAGATATACATCGACACTAAGGGCATCGGAGTTACTGGCCATTCGTTTTATGGTCAAGTAATCGGAGGAAAGATTCTGCAAAGTGCTGTCGGCCACTTTGGGTAGTTTTGCCCATTTTTCCAAGGGGTCGGGTTCCATCATTCCTTTTATCAAACCAGCCAAGGGCTCTGTTTTTTTCAACTGGTCCAGACGTAAGGTATCCGAAGCGCCAAGGGCAACCCAACGTTCCAGGATAGCAATTTCATTTCCGTTCAAAGGTGTCTTTCCTTCCGGTGGCATATGGTCTTCATCATCTGCGGGTAAATGCAATCGTTTGATAAGCTCACTTTCTTCAGGGTCTCCTGGCACCAGTGTACTTCCACTTTCGCCACCTTTTAGCAATTCGCTCAGACTGGTCATCAACAATTGTCCCTTTTGTTTATTGGGATTATGGCAGGAAACACACTTATCATCCAATATTCGCGTAACGACATCCGCATAAATAATAGGGTTTTCAGGAATTTTTTCTTGTCGTTTTTCGAGCGGAAGCGCCAAAAAGTCTTCGCCGTGGGTTACCATGCCGCCATAATGTCCTGTAATGGCAACAAGCCCGATCAAGACCACTTGAATGGCTTTGGTGTATACTTTTTTATCAAGCTGCATATTATCCAAGGCATACCAAAGGGCGGCAAGTAGGGCAACCGCCCCTCCTAACCATTGGTGCCAAAAGAGCAGGTCTCCCTTAACCAAGGCATCCTTTCCCAGAAAAAATCCGGAAACAGCTGTTATCAAGGCAGATAGCACCCCGACGGTCAATAATAGATGCGGTACTTTTTTGCCCGTTAATCCCAAGAAAATAGCGATAAGCAAAAGAACAATCGGAAAATGAAGTACCAACGGATGCCAGCGCCCCACCCAAGAAACCAACCTTGGAAGTTCGATATATGATTCAAAAAGCAAACAAAATATCAGGAATACGGAAAGGCCCAAAACGACATAATCGACCCAACGACTTTTAGAAGTATACGTCATTTGATTATGCTAAAAGGTCTTTTACTACATTACCGGCAACATCGGTCAACCGGAAACGACGACCTTGGTACTTATAGATTAGTTCTTCGTGATTGATACCCATCTGATGCATTAGAGTAGCGTGAAAATCATTAATATGAACGGGGTTCTCAACAACGTTATACCCGAATTCATCCGTTTGCCCGTAGTTGAGTCCCGGTTTGATACCGCCTCCTGCCATCCAAATGCTAAAGGCCCTGGGGTGATGGTCGCGACCATAATTTTTCTCGTCGAATTTGCCTTGACAGTAATTACTTCTTCCAAATTCACCGCCCCAAATGACTAACGTATCTTCTAACATTCCACGTTGTTTTAAATCCATTACAAGTGCGGCAGAGGCTTGGTCAACATCTTTGGCCTGCCCCTTCATTTCGTTATGTAGGTTACCGTGCTGGTCCCACCCTTGATGATATAATTGTATAAAGCGAACACCATTTTCGGCCAATCTTCGTGCTTGCAATGCGTTAGCGGCATACGTACCTGGTACTTGGCAATCTTCTCCATATAGTTTGATAATGGATTCCGGTTCTTTTGAAATATCCATAACATCGGGTACGGACATTTGCATACGATATGCCATTTCATATTGCGCGATCCGTGATTCAATTTCGTCGTCACCAGTCTCTGCATGATGTAGTTTGTTCAATGAGGAAACCTCATTCAGTAAATGTCGTTTATCGGATCTAGAAATCCCCTCGGGGTCATTTAGATACAATACCGGGTCTTTACCCGACCGCAGTAATACACCTTGGTGTTTCGAATCAAGAAATCCGCTCGACCAAAGTTTCGAATACAGGCCTTGGCTATTGCCTTTGCCCCTAGAAGTCAAGACCACAAAAGACGGTAGGTTTTTATTCTCGCTTCCGAGTCCGTAGCTCATCCAGGATCCCATACTTGGGCGACCCGAAATTTGACTTCCTGTTTGAAAAAAAGTAATGGCCGGATCATGGTTGATAGCCTCGGTATGCATGCTACGAACTACTGTAATATCGTCTGCAATCTTGGCGATATGCGGAAAGAAATCACTGATCCAAGTACGGCTCTGACCATGTTGCTGAAAATCGACAGCAGGTGGCATCAGTGGAAATTTATCTTGATTGGCCGTCATACCGGTCAAACGTTGGCCGTTTCGAATAGATTCGGGCAAATCTTCACCCATACGCTTACGTAAAGTCGGTTTGTAGTCAAAAGATTCTAATTGAGAAGGAGCTCCGGCCTGAAAAAGATAGATTACCCGTTTCGCCTTCGGCGCAAAATGCGGAATGCCCAAGGGTTGGCTTGCTAGTTCTTTCGTTCCTCCCTTAAACAAATCGGGAATCAATAATGAGCCGAGCGCCAATGATCCAATACCAACGCTCAACTGCGAAAAGAAGTGGCGTCTATTAGCTTTTAACGGGTTTTCAGATTTCTTTTTTTCTTTGTCTCCTTCCATGTTCCTATTCTTTGGTAATCGTTTCGTCTAAATTATAAATGACCTGAGCTGTGAGCATTAGAGCGGCCGTTTTAGCTGGGTCGGTATCCAATTGCTTAAAATCGCCTACGGCAACCAATTTTTTGGCTTCGTCGATATCATTTTGATAAAGTTTCAACGCATCGTGGTAATATGCATCAAGCGTCAGTAATTCCTCCTTTTTTGGAGAGCGCACCAAAATACGTTTAAAGACATCAGTAACAATAGCTGGGTTATCGGGCTTTTCATTAATCATCCGTTGAGACATTACACGTGCCGCCTCTAATATTTGCACATCGTTTTGAAGGACCAAGGCCTGTAATGGCGTGTTCGTCTTTTGCCGGCGTACCTCTGAAAAATCACGGGTAGGCGCATCGAATATCGTCATATTCGGGGGCGGCAATGTACGTTTCCAAAAGGTATATAAAGAGCGTCTATAAAGGTCGTCGCCTTCGTCAGGAATGTATTTGGTCAAAACACCGCGATTGCCCCCTGCATTTGTTTCTTCCCAGAGACCCGCAGGTTGATAGGGCCTTACACTTGGGCCTCCAACTTCTCGATTGAGCAGACCGCTGGTGGTCAGCACATAATCACGGATCATTTCGCCACTCATTCTAAACCTAGGAGCGCGTGCCAACAATCTGTTTTCGGGATCGGCTTTTTTCAATTCAGGAAGTAGCTCTGACTTCTGCTGGTATGTAGCCGAAAGCATTATTTTTTTTAGTAAGTATTTAGTATCCCAACCATGCTCCATAAAATCGACGGCAAGCCAATCGAGCAGTTTTGGATGGGTGGGAAGACTACCCTGCACACCAAAATCTTCCGAGGTTTCAACTAGGCCCGTCCCGAACAACATTCCCCAAATACGATTCACGTAAACCCTGGCGGTCAGAGGGTTGTCCGAATCGGTCAACCACTTTGCAAGGCCTAATCGGTTTTTTGGCAATTCATCCGAAAATGGAAATATAGTCTCCGGTGTTCCAGGTTGCACCGAATCGGTCGGCTGATCGTACTCCCCTCGGTTTAATATAAATGTAGGTCTTGGTGCCGAATCGTTCATGACCATAACGTTCAATTTAGGTGTTTTTCTCATGTTGATGAACGAGAGCACCTCATCGCTTTCTTTGGCCGATATTTCGATGTACGGTGGGTCGGCAAAGAATTTTTGATTCTTCGCTTGAACGGCATCCATCTGCAGCCCCTTTTCATCTACTTGATTGAAAAAGGCGAACATTTCGAAATAATTCTCTTGTGAAATCGCATCGTACTTGTGATCATGGCAACGGGCACATTCTAGGGTGAGGCCCAAAATTCCTTTTCCCAAGGTGTTAGTCCTGTCTAGTACATAATTAATGCGGTATTCCTCTTGTATCACACCTCCCTCTTGGGTAATGGGATGATTGCGATTAAAGCCTGTCGCCAAAATCTGTTCCTCCGTGGCATCGGGTAAAAGATCACCTGCCAATTGCCAAGTCAAAAACTTATCATGAGGTAGGTTTTTGTTAAAAGCATGGATTACCCAATCGCGCCAAGGCCACATCGTTCGGTAACTATCATCTTGATAACCATGCGAATCGGCATAACGGGACACATCGAGCCAAGATTGCGTCATTCGCTCGCCATAGGCCGGGGAAGCCAAAAATTCGTCGATTACTTTTGCTATATTTTCTTCAGAATTATCGGCTAAAAGTTCTTGTACCTGTTCCGGCTCAGGCGGAAGACCTGTAAGATCTAGACTTATTCTGCGAATTAGGGTTTCGTCAGAGGCCTTTTCGGAAGGTCCCAGATTATTGTCTTCAAGCGTTTTCAAGATAAACTTGTCGATTTCATTATACCCCCAATCGGCCGTTTCAGTTTTGGGTGTTTCCGCCTTCTTCGGAGAAAGAAAAGCCCAATGCTTTTCAAATTTCGCGCCTTGCTGTATCCATTTTTTTATGAGTTTTTTCTCATAGGGATTCAGTGCCAGTTTAGAGTCTGGTGGCGGCATCATTTGATCGGGATTATCGGAAAAGATTGATTGATAGGCCTTACTTTCCCGTAAATTTTTGGAGACAATGGCAAACTTGCCCGGACTCTCAGGAAGCTCGGCGAAAGCGGTCTCTTCCAGGTCCAAACGAAGTCCGGCTTTACGTTTGTTGGCATCAGGGCCATGACAGGTATAACAATTATCGGAAAGTATAGGTTTGATATGAAAATTGTAATCTATCGTTTCTGGCAACTTCAGCGCGGCATACTCATCTTTCTGCGTCTCAAAAACACCTTTTTTATAGGCGTAGAGTAGTCCGACTAAACCAGCCAGAACACCTATTATGGCAATTTTATATTTCATCTGCGATTCTTTAGGAACTCAACAACATAGCAAAGCATAAATTTAATCATTTTCGAGCTATCGTTTCTACTGCTTTTTTATCACTTTCAATTTTGCAAAAAAACTAGGAAGTTTCAAAACCTATTCTTTTGTAATAGTTTCATCCAAGTTATAAATAACTTGTGCGGTCAGCATAAGGGCGGCTGTACTGGCCACATCCGTATCAGAGGCTTCAAAAGCACCTAAAGCCAAAAGCTTTTCGGCATTCTCCAAATCGTTCGTGTAATTGTCAAGCAATTCGTGATAATACCTATCGAGCATCTTTAACTCTTCATCCCTTGGTTTACGCACTAATATCCGCTGAAATACTTCGGCTACCAGATGCTGCCCATCGGGATTCGCATGCAAGGTCTTCTGTGCTAAAACACGTGCGGCCTCTAACACCTGTACATCGTTCTGAAGCGCCAAGGCCTGAAGCGGGGTATTTGTCTTTTGACGTTCTACCTCACTAAGGTCGCGATTGGGCGCATCAAAAATCGCCATACTGGGTGGTGGCAAAGTACGTTTCCAAAAGGTATACATAGAACGGCGATATAGATTATCTCCCTCATCTTGTATATATTTCGTGAGAATTCCGCGATTGCCCCCTGCGCTTGTTTCCGCCCAAAGTCCCGGTGGCTGGTAGGGCTTTACGCTAGGCCCTCCGATTTCCCTATTTAATAGTCCACTGGTTGCCAATATATAGTCGCGTATCAGCTCTCCGTCCATACGAAACCTTGGTGCTCGGGCAAGATATAGATTCTCAGAATCTCTCTGTATAACATCTTCGTTAAAGTCAGAAATCTGTGCGTAGGTATCCGACAGCACTATTTTTTTTAAAAGGTATTTTATGTCCCATCCGTGTTCCATAAAATCCACTGCAAGCCAATCCAAAAGTTCAGGGTGGGTCGGCAAGCTGCCCTGTACCCCAAAATCGCCCGGTGTAGCGACGATACCACGACCGAAAATCATGGCCCAAATACGGTTTACAAAGACCCGCGCCGTTAACGGATTGTTCTTATTCGTGACCCATTTGGCCAGCCCGAGCCGGTCCTCATCCAAATCTTCGGAAAAAACCATAATAGCACTAGGCGTTCCGAAGCCCACTGAATCGGTAGGGCTATCATAAGCGCCACGATCATGCACATAAGTAGTCTTTGGGGCCGAATCGTTCATGACCATAACATCAACGGTCGTTTTCTTTTCTTTATTGATAAAAGATAGTACGCCTTCGGTATCTTTATCCGTTATTTTCATAAAGGGCGCATCAGCGAAATAGTTATTTTTGGCAGCACCCCCAGCAGACATTCGCCATCCTTTTTCATCAACTTGATTGAAAAAGGCAAACAGACTAAAATACTCTTTCTGCGAAAATGAATCGTACTTGTGGTCATGGCACATTGCGCATTCAAGCGTAACGCCAATTATTCCTTTACCAAAGGTATTTGTGCGATCCATCACGTATTGAAAACGATACTCTTCGTCTACCACACCACCTTCTTGGGTTATAGGATGGTTACGGTTGAAACCTGTGGCCAGCTGCTGCTCTAGCGTTGCGTCGGGAAGCAAATCGCCTGCCAATTGCCAAGTAATAAACTGGTCATAGGGCATATTTTTATTAAACGCGTGAATTACCCAGTCTCGCCACGGCCACATGGTACGGTAACTATCTTCTTGATAACCATGGGAATCGGCATAGCGGGCCACATCGAGCCATGTCTGAGCCATGCGCTCTCCATAGGCGGGTGAGGTAAGTAAGACATCAACAATTTGTTCTAAATCTTCGCTCGAGTCTTCCGTAGTGAACTCTGACAATTGATCCCCAATAGGCGGGAGGCCTGTGAGATCGAGCGACAAACGCCTTACCAGGGTAGCCCTATCAGCTCGTGGAGAGGGAGAAAGACCTTTTTCCAACAACTTTTCAAGCACAAAGCCATCGATTTCATTAGCGCCTAACCCACCGGTCGTTGTCTCGGATACCGATGTTTTTGGGGCTTTACTTTTTTTTGGAGGGATAAAAGCCCAATGCTTTTCAAATTTCGCACCCTGTTGTATCCATTTTTTAATGAGTTTTTTCTCATATGGATTCAATGCCAGTTTAGAATCCGGTGGCGGCATCATTTGATCAGGATCTTCGGAAACGATTGCTTGATAGGCTTTACTTTCCCGCAAATTTTTAGGGACAATGGCAAACTTACCTGGGCTCTCAGAAAGCTCAGCGAAAGCAGTTTCCTCTAAATCTAGGCGAAGTCCGGCTTTACGTTTGTTGGGATCGGGGCCGTGGCAGGTATAACAGTTATCGGAAAGTATAGGTTTGATATCAAAATTGTAATCTATGGTTTCCGGAAGCTTCAGCGTGGCATACTCATCTTTCTGCGTCTCAAAAACACCCTTTTTATAGGCATAAAGCAATCCTATCAAACCTGCAAGAAATGCTATTATGGCAATATTATATTTCATCTAAAATTTTTGTCCGCTTCAAAGTATACAACCTCTAAATTTAATAGTTTTCAGCATATTGCTTCAACTGCTTCTTTGCCATCATCAGGCATTTTTTTGCCCTTTTCAGTACCCTAATGAAATTAAGGCCATAAATGGTCTCCATATAAAGATATTTGGTATAAAAATCACATGAAGCACAATGACGCTATTCCAGTGCTCTTACCGCAAACCAAGCCATCAACCCACCGCCGATTTCTATGGCCGATTCGTCAATATTGAACCTAGGGGTATGAAGACCTGACTCAATACCCTTTTCTTGATTACCAACACCTAACATATAAAAGCAAGCAGGGTTTTTATGTGAATAGTAGGCAAAATCTTCGGCGGCCATCCATTGATCTAATTCCATTACGTTTTCTTCCCCTAAAAATCCAATAGCATTTGCTTTCAGTTGCTCGGTCAAAGGCGTTTCGTTAATCAAATGTGGATAACCGTGATTGATTTTTAATTCGCATGTTCCGCCCATGCCCTCGGCTATTGACGTAACTAATTTTTCTAGTTTCTGTAAAGCGTCCTTTCTCCAAGATTCGTCCAAGGTCCGAAACGTCCCTTCGATGTACACCTCATCTGGAAGGATATTAATCGCGCCATTGGCAATCACTTTCCCGAAGGAAAGCACCGATGGCGTCTTCGGCGAAGCCATACGACTGACCAATTGCTGCACAGCGATAATTATGTGGGAGGCAATCAAAACGGGGTCTACAGAATTTTCGGGCATTGCCGCATGGCCTCCTTTACCTTTTACGGTTAGAAAAAGTTCGTCCATACTAGCCATAAATTTTCCTGAGCGAAAGCCAACCTTACCCACAGGAAGGTCAGGGCGTACATGTTGACCGATATGCCTAAGTCTTCCTAAATCTTTATATGCCTTCTCCTTCATAACCAAACTGGCCCCACCAGGCATCACCTCTTCGCCTGGTTGAAACAGTAATTTCACGCTTCCCACCAGGTCATCCTTTAAATCCCATAAAATCTTCGCGCATAATAAAAGGGAAGCTGTATGTGCATCATGACCGCAGGCATGCATAACCCCCTCGCTGTTCGAGGCGTACGAAATATCGTTTTTTTCAGTAATCGGCAGCGCATCGATATCCGCCCGCAACAAAATAGATTCTCCTTTTCGTTTTCCGTGAATGGTTGCCAAGAGTCCGGTTTCGGCTACTGAAATTATATCGGTAAGCCCCATAGCTACTAACTGTTCTTTGATGTAGACACAGGTATTGTATTCTTTAAAAGATAGTTCCGGGTGCTTATGAAGATACCGCCGTACGGTAACAAAATCGGAAGCATACTTTTGGGCGAGGTCTTTTATTCTCTGCGTTTGGGCCATGTCATAAAAATAGGCGTTTTGAGACTATTAACCTTGGCAAGGTGCATTTAGAATATGCACTAAATTAAAAACGCCAACATTCAAACAAGATAAGAAGCCACTAAATTCTGTCTAATTCAAATAAAAACATAAGGTATATCTTAGGACTTTACAAAAACCAAATCGAACTTTACGGTAACGTCGTCACCTACAATAATCGAACCGAACATGGCCGTTGGGGGTTCCATTCCGTAATCTTGAAGGGTAAGTTTTTGCTCACCGGTAAGCTTTAGGGCCGAACCGCCTGCTTCCATTTGCACTGGTATCTCCACGGTTTTTTCCTGACCTGCAATATTCAAGGTGCCTACGAATATAGATTCGTCTTTGACCTCTACAAGTTTGAATATTACTTTCGGATTTTCTTCTTTTTTTAGGGCATCGTGCATCTTTTTGTCCATAGTTGCTCCTCGTTCGCTAATAATGTCTGCGACAACCACTTCAAAATCAATTTCCTTCGGAGCGGCACCTTCTTTCTTTGCCGTACCGGTCATGGTATTGGCTGTAACCGTCCAGTCATGAAGGGTAGAAGTGCCGTCGATGGTCAATGAGCTTTCATCGGAGAGCGTGTAGGTTTCTTGGGCCATGGCAACTAGGCCAAATCCTAAAAAAAATAGTGTCAAAATATTCTTCATGATATTCAATTTAATGTATTTCTATAAAACTTTATCACCCGGTTTGGGTATTGCGTAATTACCATCGGCCAAGGGTGCGTTGGCCATTTTCATATTCCAAGACATGGGAGAAGACACAATACTATAATCGGAAGCCTTTGCCTTATCCAATTCGATAACCTCACCTGATTCGATGGCCATACGCCCTATAATAGTGGTCATTGTACTTTCAGCACCATAAACCGTATTGTTCACGTATGGTTTTGTTCCTAAAATAGCCCCCACAAAAACATCTTGTTCGATTTGCGAAGAAGACGGGTCATCTTGGCTTCGGTAACGCCATAGCGCTTTTCCTTGAGCATCTAGAAACTGAAAACGTTCATCTGCCCTCGCAGTCGTGCCCTGCACATTGAATCCCATCCGGTTGGTGCAATTATCCATCTGACGGCATTGTACATGTAATTTTGTGCCATCTTTATATTCGAATTCTACAGCGTGGTGATCGAAAATTTCCCCGTGATCCGGACCTTCGAGCATAGCCCTTCCACCCATTCCGCTGGCCTTTATGGGATAATCTTGTTTGATCCAATTAATTACATCAATTTGATGAATAGCTTGCCCCGCCAACTGACCGCCCCAGAGCCAATTAAAATAGTGCCAGTTACTGATTTGGTATTCTAGCTCTGTCTGATTCGGTTTTCTAGGGTAAACTGTGGCCTTGCCCACATTGTAGTATACAGCGGCAGAGAGAATGTTCCCTATTTCCCCTGCATGAATTTTATTCACCATTTCGTTCAAGGCAATCTCGTAGCGCGATTGTAGCCCCACCACCACGTTCAGTTCCTTTTCATCGGCCAGAGCTCCTGTCGCAATAACTTTCCGATAACCGGGTGCATCAACGGCCAATGGCTTTTCCATAAAAACATGCTTTCCGGAATTCACGGCGTGTTCAAAATGCTCGGGACGAAAACCCGGAGGAGTGGCCAAAATGACCGCATCGCAATCTTCAATAACCTTTTTATAGGCGTCGAGACCTAAAAACTGTCTTTCCTTGGGTACATCGACTTGATTAGGAAAGTCTTTGGATACACGCTGGAGACTGCTATCCAGTTCGTGTTGAAAGACCTCGCCCATAGCGACCAATTGCACCGATTTCGAAGCTGTCAAGGCTTGAAAAACAGCCCCTGTACCGCGACCGCCACAGCCGACCACTCCCAACCTGATTTTATCTTGACCAACTACCTTGGCACTTGAAAATACAGGGAGATGGCTAAACACCATACTAGCAGCCACGGTTTTGGCCGTATTCTTTACAAATGTTCTGCGCGTGTTATTTTTTTTCATTTTCTGTTTTCACTATCCATTTACGGGAAAACTATTCAAGGCTGTCTTACTTTCCAAAATCTGTGTTCGACCCCCTACTCATACTTCTTGATGAAATTCAACCCCATTTCGACACGAGTACGAATTCTCACCTTTAGGGAGTCAGAGGGCTACTCATCAAGTACCATTTGCCAGAACTTTTTCTGTTCTTCGGGCGTGGGTTGCTTTTTTGGGCTCATTAATCGAAATCCGACATAATTCGAATCCGTAAACCACCAAAAACTTTTTGGAATCTGTGGATCCCTTTTTTGTTGTTTCAAACTTGATGCCGTTCTTACCGCAGAGCGTAATTTATCGGCATCATCGTCCCAAGAGCCGCCTCGATATGACCGAGGGTGAATTACGGTAGGCGTTACCCACGGATTTTTGCTCTCTGTGGTAGCATAGGCATCTTCCTTATATTCATCCAACGTCCATTCGGCAGCGTTGCCATGCATATCGTAAAGTCCCCAAGGGTTTGGCTTTTTACTGCCGACTTTGGCATATTTGTTATCGGAATTTTTATAATAGACCGCATAGGCGTCGATATCATCGACACTGTCGCCGAAGCTAAATGCGGTTTCCGTTCCGGCACGTGCGGCATATTCCCATTCGGCCTCCGTTGGCAGGCGGTAGAACTTTCCGGTGACCGTACTCAGCCATTTACAGAAAACCAAGGTCGAGTAAGCCGACATACTCACTGCCGGGAAACCATCTTTACCCATACCATAAGATGGATCCTCGTAAGGCGGGCTAGGTCGCGTTATGGCATCGATTTTCATTACCCTATCGTCATCCAGCTTTACGAAAATCTCTTTGTTCTGTTTAAAAAAGAGTTCAAAAACGTCCCAAGTCATTTCGTATTTACCCATATAGAAAGAATCAAGTTCTATTTCCTTTTGCGGTCCTTCATCCGATTTTCGATTGGCTTCCGATTCGGGACTACCCATCACAAAGCTTCCTCCGGGTACCGCCACCATATCAAAACTGATTTCGGTCGCAGGTACTGTTTCAGTGTATCCCTCAGAAGACCTGGTCGATAAGGAATCTACTGGTTTCTCCCTAAGCATTTCATTTGCCGTTTGTTGATCGGGTACTGTTTTGGTGGATTTACATGCTTGAAGTACTGCCCCTAAAAGACAGATAAAAAGAATAGTTGCTCTAATCTGGATTTTCATTGAAAAGGATTTTGTTAAAAATAACAGTTTTTTTTGATTGGGGAAATAAAGTTAAACAATAGCATCTATCAGCCTTTCATATCCGACATCCACTTTTCAATATTTTCCTTTACGAATGCATCGTCATTTAAATCGGGATAATCCTTATAAGCCCTGTTGATTTCCTCTTTTTGACCCTCGGATAACATTTCTTTTTCATCTAAACACCAAATTCCCTTTAATAACCCCTGCCGCCTTAAAACCTCATGAATGCCTGCGATACAACCATGAAAATTATGGGCAGCATCAAAAAAAGCGGCATTGGTATCGGTGACCGCAATATTTAAAGTCATCATTTCTTGGGGAATAATAATACCGGATTTTTTAATCTCGTGAACACGTTCTAAAAGCTCAACCGCTTTTTGCGTCCATACTGCCCAATGACCCAGCAATCCGCCTACGATATCTTTTTTGATGGATTTTCCATCGACCTGAACTTTATAAGTAGTTAATAGGTCTGCTACAATATTGTCGTCGTTGCCAGTGTACAAGGCAATTTCATCACGTCGCGAAGATGCACAGACTGCACGTACGACCTCCAAGGTCTGATAACGATTAAAAGGGGCCATTTTTATGGCATGTACGTTTTTGATTTCCGAAAAAACCTTCCAAAAGTCGTAACTCAAAACCCGACCACCGACCGCCGGCTGTAGATAGAAGCCGAAAACCGGCATAATCTCGGCGATTTTTTCGGTACGTTCTAAAAGTGCTTTTTCCGTCCAATCGCCTAGCCCATTAGTACTTACTAAAACAATATCATACCCCAGTTCAGCACAGGTTTTCGCTTCGCTTACCGCTTGTTCGGTGTTACCGCTTACACCGGCTATTTTTAGAAAAGGTCGGTCTAAACGTGCATTTTCGATCTCTTCAATGGCCAATTGCAACACTTTATAATATAGGTTCACTTTAGGGTCTCGAATCTGAAATTGCGTCGTATGCACCCCAATAGCAATACCGCCAACACCTGATGCCATATAGTATCGGGTCAACAAGCGCTGACGTTTTTCGTCGAGTTGTCGATTTTCTGTCAGTGCCAGAGGATGTGCAGGGATGACCGTACCCTTGTGGAGCAGTTTTCTTATTTCAATGTTTAGGGTTTTCATTTTTTGGTATTGTTCTTTACTAAGGCATGTGTGTTTATTCAAAGGCTCGGGTTTTCAACGCCTCCGCCTTCTGCGCTTCGCTGGAAGCCACCTCCCCTCTTCAGAGGGGAGGAGCCATTTGATTTTCTTTTACAGAATTGTTTAACTCTTTTTCAGCTTCTTGACTCATTCCTTCTAAAAATCACCTTTTCGTTCTTGAAAATGGGTGGGTTTTCCGAGTTGCTCACCTTCGATTTCGACCCAGTTAGCGGTCCATTTTATCATTTCTTCTAATGAGACCAAAGGATTTCCAAATAATGTATGGGCTTGATCAGAGTTGTTCAATAATGCTGTATCCGTAGGTCGGTTTTCAAATGTGGGGGTCTTGCCCAATAGTTTTCCGAATTCTTCAGCCAACCATTGCACTGATATTGTCTCGGGGCCAGTTACGTTCAATTTTCTGGCAGGCGACTCACAATGCAACAGACTTCTAATAGCATATTCATTAGCATCGCCCTGCCAAATGACATTGGCAAAACCCATACCCAAATCGATGGATTTATGGTTCGCTACCGCCTTTGCTACCTCAAGAAGAACTCCATAACGTAAATCCAACGCATAGTTCAATCGGTACAGCAGCATTTCTGTGCCGTTCTTTATCGAGAAGTGCTCGAAGACACGCTCTCTTCCCAAACATGACTGTGCATATTCCCCGATAGGCGAAGGTTTAGTTCCTTCTATTGCGCCTCCGCTATTTATGGGTACAAATGGGTATACGTTTCCAGTAGAGAAAACTACGATTCTAGAACCCTTATATTTTTCAGAAACCCTGCCAGGAAGATATGCGTTCATCGCCCAGGTAAAATGTTCATTGCCCGAGGTACCGAATTTATTGCCTGCCATATAGATGACATTTTTTACGTCGGGGAGTTTCATTAAATCTTGGTCGCTCAGCAAATCGACCTTTATACATTCGATACCGAAATCGGTAAGTTCTTGAAATAACCCTTCATTGGAAAATCGGGAGGCACCTATTATTCTCTTGGTGATACCCGCTTCATCGATTGCCCTTTTTGCCAGTTTGGCAAGTGTCGGGCCCATTTTTCCGCCAAGACCCAAAATCATAATATCGCCCTCGATTTTAGCGATGTCGTTGATGAGGCGTTCTGAAGGTTCGGAAAGTATATCTTCCAGCTGGGCTATGGTTGCTATCATTTTTGTTAATCTATTTTAAATGAATAGATCCGAATTTTTATTTTCCTCTACTCAAAACGAAGGAAAAATACTCGAAATCAATTATAAATTAAAAAATTATTATCCCACCCTAGTGGGCTTGGGAACCCTAATTTTCCGCTTAAAAAGCCTATTCACGACTCAAGTTATTTTATAAATATATTATACGTATTGGCAGCTGCCAAAATCAACAATACTACTAATCCTAAAATTAATAGTATTTGAAGCGGGGGGCTCAGTTTTAAGAGCTTATTTTTCGCCCTGTCCCGAGCAATTAAAAAGAGCATCAATCCGATTATTGGTACAATTATGATCGTAAAACCCTGTGCCGTCACAATCAATTCTATGGGAAGGCTTCCAAAAACGACCGCTACCAATGCCCCAATCACAATAACCGACATGATGACGTAACGTACGTTTTTAGATTCCAGTTTGCTCCCAATATTCAGGGCATCCGATAACAAAACTCCGCCCAAGGTGGCATTTCCTATTAAAGAGGAAAAGGATGCGGCAAAAAGCCCGGCCATAAAAATCAATGTTGCATAACTACCAAAAATGGGCTCCAAGGTTTTACCCATTTCAGTTGCGGAATTCACTTGTATACCCTGTGGAAACAACACAGATGCCGCTACCAACATAACCGTAGCCGTTATGACACCCAAAATCAGGATGCCAGATAGACTTTCACGCTCGTGGGATTTTGAATTGTTCTTATCCCAACCTTTTTCCTGCACCAAATAGGACTGGTAAAACGCACCGGCAATCGAAAAACTCGAAGCAATCAAAGCCAAAGTCAAAAATTCTGAACCTCTAGGGAGGCTAAAATCGAGCTGCTGAACCAAAATCGAAATATCTGGTTTTGAAATAATAAGTGTAATTACAAAGGAAACCAGCATCAGGAAAACCATGGCAATCATGATTTTTTCCAAAATCTTAAAGAACGATTTAAAGAACAACAAGATAATCGCAATGGCAGAAAAGAAAGTGACCCAAGGTGCCGAAGAAGAGCCTGACATTTCACTGAACACCATCCCTGCCCCTATTGAGTTGCCGGCCTGAAACGAGGCCGCTACTATAAATAGCCCCACTCCGATAATAACGCAAATGGTATTGCCATATTTTTCACGTATCAACTGAATAAGGGTACGATCTGTGCTTAGTCCGATTCGCGTTGACACTATAGTAAAAGCAGCCATAAAAACAACGCACAAAGGCACTATCCAAAGCAATCGAAATTCGTAATTCGCACCTATTTTAGAGGCCACGGCCAGACTACCCGGACCCAATACCAACGCAGCCGTTATAAACCCGGGACCAATAAGGTTAAATACGCTTCCCTCTTTTTTCTTTGTCATGTAAAATATTCGATTTCCAACAACAGATATTGCTCCAATATATGTAATCTTATTACATTACAGAAACGAAATTGTCTTGAGTTTTCACTATCCTGAAAGCTTTATATTTTGCCACAGTTTTCCCAAGGCCGATTATGGTCGAAATATTTTATATTTGAGTTAATACCATTAAAACCAGAAATATGAAAAGCTAGTTTTTCTGAGCCTTGTCGTTATGGTATCGACCAGTGTTTTGCCTCAAAAGCATCTTCTAAAGAACTCGATAAATTTACCGAGAATAAGGTGATTATTAGTGGTGACGATAAAGACAAGGTAAATACCCCAAATAAAACGGCCTCTTAAAAATAAAAATGGAGATCGATAATTTCATGGACGGTGACAAGGCCAAGGCAACATTATATTAACCCAAGAACTGACTTTGACCGATGCCAACGAGAACGCCAAGATTAAATCGGATGAAACCATTAAAGGCAACCGTTTAGAAATCAAGACACAGGAAGGCGGTAAAATCGATTTGAAAGAACTTTATACAAAAGCCATTTCCTGTGGAGAAGTTACCCTTGCCGGAACAGCCAAAGTTCAAGAGGTGATGGTCAATACCGGAGGAAAGGCTTACAACAAAAATTTAAACACCACAGAAACTACAGTCGTTGTGAATGCAGGTGCCGATGTAAAAGCCTCTGTAAAAGTCAAGGTCAAGGTGCGGGCCGGTGGTTCTATTTATATCTATGGAAATCCAAAGGAGGCAGATCACGACAAGGTTTTCGGAAGAAAAATAGAAGTCTTAGATTAGACATGTACTACTGCTCGATATCGTGAGCTTCAAAACCGATAAGTTCATTTGACTGAAATTCGGGCGTGACCTCTATCGGGTTACAGCAGACCTCACAGTCTTCTACGTAAGTTTGTCTGCGAATGGACGGATCCATAAGCATCGATATTTCTTCCCAGCAATAGGGACATTGAAAGAAGTGTTCGTACATTTTTCAAGTTCAAGT
>CAZRIE010000005.1:0-16562 GCA_964600075.1 uncultured Flavobacteriaceae bacterium | reverse complement strand
TTCAAGTTCAAGTGTCAAGTTCAAATTTTGGTGCTCGATACCCGATACCAAATTATTTTTGAAATAGTGACGAAAAGAAGAAAGACAAAAGGCCGAAAATTTAAAGTCTTTAATCCTTTGCTCTTTTTTATAGATAAACTAACTTTTCTTTTTTTGAAGATTCATAGATAGCGGTAATTAAGGCAACGGCCTTTCTGGCCTCTGCGCCATCTACCATTGGTGAATGGTCATTGAGTATGGCATCGACCATATCCGCTAGCACTGTTTTATGGTTTTGATGTCCGATTGCGGTGGGGTCTGCGGCTCCACTTCCTTCTTTATCGCTCGATCCGAATTCTGGGGAAGACATATCTTGAACGTTCCACTGCACAATTTTACCACCCTCCATTAAGATACTTCCTTTTTCACCATAGAATTCCAGTCTTTCAGGATATCCGGGATATAATGCAGTTCCTGCGGTAACATTTCCTATCGCACCATCCGAAAAATTGAGTATCGCCGACCCAACATCCTCCCCCTCAATATTATGAACGGTCGTTTTTATATTCCCGAAAACTGATTTAACAGCACCCATGATATTGATCAACAAATCGATGGTATGAATACCTTGGTTCATAAAGGCCGCTCCTCCATCGAATTGCAAGGTGCCTCTCCAATCGCTTTTGGCATAATACTCCTCGGATCGATACCAATTAATATGGGCGTTGCCCATAATGAGTTTACCCAGTTTGCCAGTTTTAATCGCGTTCTCCACAAGTCGATAATCTGAACTGCATCTATTCTGTAGCACACAGCCCAATTTCACTTTTTGGTCTTCACAAACGGCAATGACCTCATCGATTTTTTCTGTGGTGACTTCCAATGGTTTTTCGCTAAGCACATGTTTACCGGCAATTGCAGTTGCCCTGATGGCCTCTCCGTGCCTACCGCTTTCATTACATACGCAGACCAAATTGATTTCTTTCTGGTCTAGAAATTCGTCTATCCCGCTAAAAACGGGAACTCCGAATTCTGCTTTCGCTTGCTTTGCCCTATTTGGCGATTTGGTGTAAAGAGCGACCAGTTCGGTCGAGCCTAGTTCTTCGATGCATTTGGCATAGGTGTTCACTATTGAACCAGTGCCGATAATTCCGATTCCGATTTTTGACATGTGTAAGTAATTTAAAGAAAGACCATACTACAAAGAAAATCAGTCACGTGCAAGAACACCACCTGTGTATTCTTCTAGCCCTTTCTTACTATTAAAATTTAAAAGGGGAATCGCCTTAAACAAACTTGCGGAACCAAGTTTGTCTTGATTCTAGACGTAAGCCTGCCGGCTAGGCAGGTTTCTTTTTTAAAGCTGCACGTTCAATAATTGCCCTGTTAGCTGTAATAATTGCAGTTCGGACAACTTGGCATCATACTTCGCGAGGTTTTTAGTGGTCTGCGCGTTCAAGAGATTAATCTGGGCCTGCCGGAATTCTATGGAAGTAATTCTACCTAATTGAAACTGTTCTCTGGAACGCTCGAAGTTGTTTTGGTTGGTAAGTACATTCTGTTGTTGAATATAAAAAATATTCAGACGGTTTTCATAAATGGCCAAGGCATTTGCGATATCTCGAGCCACTTCTAGTTCTATTTGTTCCTGCAACAATTCTTGATTTTCGTAGGCGATTTTCGAATTTCTAACACGAACGGTCGTTCCTCCTCCATCAAAAAGATTCCAAGTCAGGCTTGCACCGACGCCAAAGTTCCAATTTTCATTGTTAGTGCCGGGAAAAAATGCCGAAGCTGCACTTTGGTTCAGGTTCCATCCGTAGGTACCGTTGAGACCGACCGTAGGTAGGTAACCTGATTTGTCCACTTTGATATCATAGGCGTTAATGGCCAAATTCCGTTCGGTCTGTAAAATAGCTACATTATTCGATTCGGCCTGGGTTATCAGTTCATCCAACCGTAATTTGGGAATAAACTGTATCAAAGTATCGACTTCGAAAGTTTGATTGAGGTTCTGGTTCAACACCACATTCAAATCACGTTTGGTATTCGCAAGCTGCAGTTGTGTGACCAAGAGGGTGATGCTGTCATTGGTCACATCGACCTGGGCGTTGAGAATATCGAGTTTAGTGTTCTGCCCATATTCAAAGGCATATTCAGCCCTTGTAATTCGCTGTGTAGAGATTTCGAGAGCTTGTTGGAGTACATTCTCATTCTCGGTCAAGCGGGCCACTTCAAAATACACACTAAAAAGTTGCAAAAGAGTATTTTCAATAGTTTCTCGGGCTTGAAGTTCACTTAACTGATATTGTTCTTTAAGACGTTTGTAATTATATAGCCGGCCCATACCGTCAAACAAGGTATAGTTTACATTCACGGCCGAATTATAGCGTTGTGCTTCTGCTTTATAAATATTCACATCTGCCCTAGGACTTCCATCCGGATTTAATTGACCGGGAAACTCGATTACGGCGTCATCTCGATTATAATTGGCCCCGGCGTTGGCGGTAACCGTCGGTAGATAGCCCGAATTTAGGACGCCTTTATTATTTTCTGCGATTTCAACTTGATTACGGGCGACTTTGATTCCGAAATTGTTTTCTAGGGCCAACGTTGCGGCCTCCTCCTTTGAAAGCATTTCTTCTTGGGCAGTCAGACTGGAAAAAATCGTAAAAAAAAAGGCTAGGAGTAATAGGTTATATCTTATCATTCGTCTACCTCGGTTACTTTTAGTTTTTCATTAGTTTTTTTGGAAGACACCCCCGTTTCTCTATCGTCTCCGTTTGATGAATGAGATAACATTCCGGCATGGTACGCCTCCTCTTTTTGCTCTTTGATGGCTCTTTCTACCTCTTCTTTTGTTATATTGTTACCGGTCACCAACCATTTGGTGCTTACCTTCACTTTATTACTAAAGGAAAGGAACAAAGGCAACATAACCAAAGTCAAAACCGTGGCAAAACCAATACCATAGGCAATTGAAATAGCCATTGGTATTAAGAATTGAGCTTGACGACTGGTCTCAAAAATCAAAGGTGTCAAACCTGCTATTGTAGTAATCGAAGTTAAAAATATCGCCCTAAATCGCGAACGTCCCGCTTCATAAATAGCGTCGTCGAATGTCATGCCCTCACGCAGGTTGCTATTGAATTTGCCTATGAGCACCAGACCATCGTTGACCATAATTCCGATTAAAGCAATAATACCCAATAACGATAAAATGTTCAGTGGAAAATCATGTAACCAATGCCCCCAGGTAACCGCCGTCAAACTGAAAGGAATCAATAAAATTAACATCAAAGGCTGGCTAAAGCTTCTAAAAGTAAATGCAATGGTCATATAAATCAACGCCAATACCGACAACCCGACCAACTTTAGGGATCCAGTCAGTTTGCCAAGTTCCCTGTTCTGGCCTTCATAAGATGCTGTTACCGTTGGATACTTAGACTGAATTTCAGGCATGATGTTGTTCTGAATATCGGACATAACATCTGTAGGGCTATCTTTCGGATTCTTCATGTCTGCGGAAACCTGAATTTCTCGCCGACCTTCCAAACGATTGATGGCCACATCCCCCCGTTCGATAATATAGTCGGCAATTTCCTTTAACGGCACGCGACTGCCATCTGGAGTAACGATGCGCATTTCATCCAAATCGGCTATCGAAGAACGATTTTCTCTATCATACCGTACCCAGACCCTAATCTCGTCTTGTCCTCGTTGAAATCGTTGCGCCTGGGTACCAAAGAAACCGGCACGCACTTGGTTCATAAGATTCCTTAAATCAAGCCCCAATAGATAGGCGCTTTCCTTTAATTGCAGTCGAATCTCCTTAATGCCGGCTGGGTCATTGTCTGCAACATCTTTCAGGGTAGAATTATTAAGAAGTGCTGTTTTAAGTTCTGATTTTGCCGCTTTTAATTCCTTAATATTATTTCCTAAAAGCGATACCGATACGGGCGAGCCTCCAAAATTACCTCCAGAGCCATAAATCAAACTTTCTACTCCGATTACAGGACCAACCAATTCTGCCAGACGACTGGTTACCATATTCGAAGAAATGGCATCGGGTCTTTCTTCGCCCGGCAAGAGGTTTAGGGTTAATGTTGCTGCGGATGAGCCCGGGCCTACTTTTTTAATTACATTTTTGAAAAGTACTTTACCAGTTCCCTTTAGGTACTGTTCCGTTAGTTCTTGATTGACGATTTCCGCTTTTTCTTCTATCAACGAAATAATAGAATCGGTCACCTGTTCGTTCGTGCCATTGGGCATAAGCAATTCAATTTGTGCCCTATCACTTGCAATACGCGGGAAAAATGAGGTTCTTATAATGCCCCCGCCAACGGAACCCAATGACAAAATTAGGGCCATGGCAAAAAGTCCGAATGACAACATCTTATATTTTAGGGCGAATTTTATCACCGGACTATATAAAGTATCTCTCATCCAGACCATAAAACGGTCTCCCATTTCATTGATTACCCTAAGTTTTGCAAATGCCCTTCCAATTCCAGTTTTAGGTTTTTTAGATACAGGTTGTAAGGCTTTCGAATGCGCCAAATGGGCTGGTAATATAATCAAGGCCTCCACTAAAGAGACCACTAGGGTCAAAATAACGATGACGGATACTTCCCCAAAAAACTCCCCGATCCTACTATCTAAGAACAAGAAAATGGAAAAGGCCAATATCGTTGTGATTATCGCAGAAATTATCGGAGGTAATACTTCTATAGTGCCATCTACCGCAGCTTGCACAGGAGTTTTCCCTTTTTCGTAATGTTGATATATGTTTTCGGCTATGACTATGCCGTCATCGACCAGAATTCCGATAACGATGATCATACCAAAAAGCGAAAGCACGTTAATGGTCACATCAAAAAATCCAGCGAAAATGAACATCCCCAAAAAGGCAATAGGTAGACCGAAGGCCACCCAAAAGGCTAATCGGGTATTCAAGAAAAGAGATAAAAAAATGAGTACCAGCAACATGCCCTGCCAAGCATTTTTTATCAAGAGCTCGGTTCTACCGTTCAAAGTTTCTGATAGGTCACTGACAATACTGAGTGTTACATTGTCATACTTCTGATTAAATTCTTCAATATATTCTTTGACCTTTTCGGCAGACCCTATCAAATCTTCTGTGTTGGTGCTTGTTATAGTGGTGCTGACCGATAAATTACCGTTAAAGTATGCGGCATTGGGCGTTTCGGAAAATCGATCGCGAATTATGGCAACATCCTTTAGACGCACAGTTTGACCAGAGGCATTCGCCCTGATAATAATATTTGATAGTTCATCGCCAAAATAAGAACGATTGTTCGCGCGAATCAGGTATTCTTCTGCATCGGTCTTTATATTTCCACCAGTAACCAAGATATTGGCATTGCCCACGGCTTGCGAAACCTCTGTGAAAGAAACATTGTAGGCCAACAGACTATTCTCATTTACCGCTATTTCTATTTCTTCTTGTGGATAACCTGAGATTTCTATTTGCGAAATACCTTCAATGGCGCGGATATCATTTTCTATCTGTCTTCCTATCTGTTTTAAAGTGGCCAAAGGGATATTGTCTCCGCTTATGGCAAAACTGATTGTCTGACGTACTGTCTCTAGTTTGGACACTACCAAGGGCTCCATTCCCGTCGGGAAAGTTGGCACCCTATCTACGGCATTCTTCACCTGAAGCAACATGAAATCGATATCCCTACCCTTTTCGATTTCTACATTGATGTTGCCACTATTTTCGCGGGAAGTAGAGGTAACACGATCTACGCCTTCCAACCCCTTTAGATTATCCTCTATTTTTAGAACAATACCTTCTTCGACTTCTTGAGGGGAAGCCCCGGGATAAGTGATATTGATAAACACGTTCTTTGAATCTGTCAATGGAAAAAAAGAGGACTTTAGAGACTTTGCGCCGACGATACCAAAGACCGCGAAAGCAATGATTATGACATTGACCGCAACATGATACCTGATAAAATACTCGATAACTTTTCGCATCATCCTTTGGTATTAACCGTTTTATTCTCGTAAACCTTTACTGCCATACCGGTATAGGCGCCCAATAAAGGTTTAGACATTATCACTGTACCGTTGGGCACTTCTTTTAGTACCACTCTTTTATCTGAAAAATATACAGGCTTTACGTCGATCATATCAAGAATAGTATCACGGACCACGAATATTTTATCGCCTTCTAACAAGAGGCTTCTGTCTATTTCGATAGCATCTGTTTCTTCCATGGCATCAAGATTTGCCTCAAGATACATGCCTTCTCTCAGATTGCTGTCAACCACCTCTATAAATGCTTTTATGGTCTGCGAGGCTTGGTCTACCCTGCCGTTGATACGGGAGACCTTACCTGTGTATTTTTTAGAATCATCTAGGGCAATCAACTCTACTTTTTCGCCAAGTTTCAGTAAATCGCTAAAAGTCTTGCTTACCGCAACTTCTAGTTCGTATATGTCGGTATTAATGAATTCACCCAATTTCTGCCCTGATCTGATCAAACTACCCTCGGTAACCAAAGCTTCGGTAAGCACCCCATCGAAAGGTGCAGAAATACGATATTTTAATAACCGCTGCTCCAGATTCTTAACATTATAATAACTGCTCAATATGCCCCTGCCTGAAATAAAGAACTTTTCTTTTTCATCTGTCATTTCTGGCAGCTCGGGAGTAGATTTACTCAAGTCGAAGCCGCTGAGATACGCTTGCCATTTTGGATATGTTTCAGGATAATCCAATCGAAGATCGGGCATTATAGATGTCAATTCGTTATAAAGATTACTTTTGGCCGATTGAACACTGGCAGAATATTCGGCCGCATTGATCCGTATAATCGTTTCGCCCTTTTTATACCTCGTGCCTGTCTTGAAAAGTCTATTGCCTAAAGTAAAGACCCCCTGCACCTCTGCATAAAGTTCCACCCTTCTTTTGGCGGTTAGATTTCCATTTGCCGGCACGACAATGGGCACGGTTCCATTCTTTACAACCTCTGTAAATACCGTTTTCACTACTTTTTGGGCTCTTGGTTTAAAGGCCTTTTTATTATCTATTATCTTACCGGCAAGAAAAAAGGCAAGAAAAATAAGCAAGACGCCTAAAACTGATAAAATAATCTTTCGAATGTTCATGTAGTGAAAAGTTGGTTAAACGACTCAAGAAGAGACCAAATCAATAGATGGCAAAAATATCCAATAGTTTAAGCGAGTTTAGTTAAATGTATCTTAAAACTGTCCGATCTGCCGATAGCACAAAAAAAGGGACGCAAAACTGCATCCCTTTTTAACCAAAGTGCTTGAATTTAGATAAATCCCTAATTGTTTTCCGCTTCAAATTGGTTATCTGCCATTTTACTATCAAAGTCTGCAAGTTTTCTGTATCTAAGGTTCAGTTTCAGGTTATCGGTTTCAAAGGTATCTAGATATACACTTTGCATATTTTGAATATTATCGTAGAAAGCGAAACTATTGCCCTGAAGTTGTACCGATTGCAATTCGGTCAACGACGCTATACCTTTAGGAACGTTTCCATTAAAGTCATTTAGCGATAACGATAACTCTGAAAGTTTTTGCATACGATCAAAACTAAAGTCTATTTCACCACCAAGGTTATTTCCAGTGAGGTTGAGGTTCGTTAAATTTACCATGCCCGCGATGGTTTTAGGTAAGTTACCCTCAAATTGATTATTCGAAAGGTCCAAAATTCTTAGATTTTTGGCATCAGCAATACCCTCCGGAATATTACCTTCTAAGTTATTCTTGTAGAGGATAAGTTCTTCTAAATTTACCAGAGCCGTAAAATTTTCAGGTAGATTTCCCGTTATGCCGTTCATCTCTAACTTTAAGGCCTTTAGCTTAAAGAGTTCGGCCAATTCATTGGGTAATTCTCCTTGCAGTTTGTTCAACGCAAGATCTAAAACTTCCAATTTTTCAAGATTTTTGAGGCTCGCGGGAATTTGACCGACCAAGTTATTCTCGTAGAGAATTACGCTTACAATATGGTTATCTACTACATCGACACCGTACCATTCATTAACAGGTGATTTTAAATTCCATTTTTCAGTCCAAGAATTTCCATTGGTTGTCTTGTAAAGATCGATTAATGCAGATTTTTCCTTTTCGGATACCTGAGCTGACATCGGAGTTTGACACAGCACCAATAAAAGCAAGCTTACTGAAAGTAGTTTGTAGGTCATGGTTATTAAGATTTAGGTTTTGGGGTTACTTTCGTTACTATTTAAATTTCAGATCATATCGTTCCGTTTTTCATTTTTATCGATGTTCTGCATAGTAATGCTGCCATTCAACGGGTTTTTACCCTTTTTGTCGCTGTTCTGCAAAGTACTATTACCATTTAACGAATTTTTTCAAGATTTATGATAATTTATTTGGATTTCTTTATTTTACATAAAAAAGGGATGCATAACTGCATCCCTTTCAACCAAACTAACTAATAAATTATGGAAATTTACTCATCATCTTCATCTTCAAATTTCGTGTCTGCCATTCTTGTCTTACTCAAATTAACATTTTTAAAATCGACCTTGTAATCATCTTTATCGTAGTCGAAGACCAAAAACTCTCTAGTCTGCATTACCTCTATATTTTTGACCGAATTGAATTTGTTATTTTGAATCTGAAATACTTCAAGATTTACCAATTGGCGGAATTCGGCAGGTACTTCGCCATTCAACTGATTGTTGGCCAAAACAAGTTCTATAAGATTCGCCAAATTGCCCATTTCCGCAGGAATGCTTCCTTCTAAGGTATTTTCAAAGAGACCCAGAATTTCAAGTGAGGCCAGGCTCCCTACAGATTTTGGAATACTGCCCTTTAGACTATTACTCGAAAGGTTCAAGGTTTTCAAACCTCTAATCTTCCCAATACTTTCAGGAATACTACCGGTCAAAAAATTATTGAACGCTACTAATTCTACTAGACTTTTTAGATTTCCAAGGCCTTTAGGAAGTTCCCCCTTAAAGCGATTCATTTCGATTTTTAAGACCCTTAGCTTCGTCAACTCTACCATTTCTTCAGGTAACTCACCAGTAAGTGAATTGAAAGCCAGGTTAAGGGATACTAAGTTTTTAAGGTTTCCGATGCTTTTGGGAATAGTTCCAATAAGGTTATTCCTAAAAAGATTGATTTCGGCTACATGATCGGCGACGACTTTTACGCCGTGCCATTTCGACACATCGGCACTTATATCCCATTTAGCCGTCCACCCAACTCCATGGGTTGCCTCAAAGAATTCTATAAGTGCTTTTTTCTCACTTTCCGGAACATCGGCAAAGATAGAATGAACCGGAAGGATTAAAAGTACTAGGTAGCATATTAGGTTTCTCATAAAGCCGATATTTATTGCTGATGTAACGTATTGGGCATGTATTACTGAGAATTACCCTACAAAATTCACTTAATGACTGCTAAAAACCAAAATATATCGGTGAAGTACGCTATATAGTTGTGAAAGCCCAAAAATATGTTGTGAAGTGAATTCGAATTGTTCAGTTTAGAGACCTAAGCACCAATTTTATCAAGTTTGACCGTAAGTTCTTCCCATCGTTCCATCAAGACTTCTAAGTCTTTTTTCTTTTTTTGATAACCGTCAAAGAACCCAGTTTTGGCAATAGTGGCGTCATAGTCCATTAGCAAAGTATGGTCTATATCTGCAAGCTCTTTTTCTAGACTTGAAATATCGCTTTCGACAGAACTAATCCGGTTTTTAAGTGATTTTAGCCTTTTCTGGTCTTTAAAATCGTTCGCGTTCGATTTCGGGGCAGTTTTCTTCGCGGCTTCTTGTTTTTTTTCAATGGCCCGAAAATCATCGGCCTTTCGCTGTTCAAGATAGAAATTAATGTCGCCGAGATACTCTTTGATTTTTCTATCCTTGAATTCATAGACTTTATTGGTAAGCCCTTGAAGAAAATCCCTGTCATGGGAAACTACTACTAAAGTGCCATTAAAATTCCGCAAGGCTTGCTTTAAGACATTTTTCGATTGTATATCCAAATGGTTCGTCGGTTCATCCATGACCAGCACGTTGAATGGCTGTAACAACATTTTAGCGAGGGCCAATCGGTTTCGTTCACCCCCTGAAAGCACCTTTACATATTTTTCCACCTCATCTCCCCGAAACAAAAAAGAACCTAACACGTCTCTAACCTTACTCCTGTTCTTTTCATTGGCGGCATCGATCATCGTATCTAGAACGGTCTTCTTCCCGTCGAGATATTCAGCTTGGTTCTGGGCAAAATATCCGATCTGCACGTTGTGCCCCAATTTCATCTTGCCGGTATGGTCTAGTTCTCCGACCATAATTTTGGCCAATGTAGACTTGCCCTGGCCGTTCTGCCCTACAAAGGCAGTTTTACTGTCACGCTCCAACAAGAGATTGATGTCTTTTAAAACCGCGTTCTCACCGTAACTCTTTGAAAGATGATCTATCTCTGCAACCACCTTACCAGGAGTTATGGAGATCGGAAAACGAAGGTTCATAACCGCATTATCGTCTTGATCTACTTCGATACGTTCCATCTTGTCAAGCTTCTTAATCAATGACTGCGCCATTGAAGCCTTTGTGCTCTTTGCCCTGAACTTCTCAATGAGACGTTCGGCCTGCTGAATTTCTTTTTCTTGATTTTTCTGGGCGTTCAGCTGTTGTTCTTTTATTTCGCCCCGTAGTTTTAAAAATTTTGAATAGGGTTTGTTGTAGTCGTAGATGCGGCCTAAAGAAATCTCAATGGTACGATTGGTCACATTATCTAAAAACATCTTATCGTGCGATACGATGACCACGGCACCGGTATAGCTTTTCAAGAACTGCTCTAACCAAATGATAGACTCAATGTCAAGGTGGTTGGTAGGCTCATCAAGCAAAAGTACATCGTTGCTCTGTAGCAACAGTTTTGCCAATTCGATACGCATACGCCAGCCCCCTGAAAAAGTATCGGTCTTTTTGTCGAAATCTTCACGTTTGAAACCTAGCCCTAAAAGAATCTTTTCGGTATCGCCTTGGTAATTGTAACCGCCCAAAATCTCATAACGGTGCGTAATATCGCTAAGGTCTATGATTAGCTGATTATAACCTTCGCTCTCGTAATCGGTGCGTTCCGCCAGTTGATTGTTAATATGGTCTAGTTGAGATTCTAGATCCTTTATTTCTTCGAAAGCCTGATAAGCCTCATCCAAAACAGTTCGGCCTTGCTCAAAATCGATATCCTGTCGAAGAAAACCGATCTTGATGTTCTTTTCCATGGCAATCGTTCCCGTATCCAAAGGCATGTCCTTCGACAATAACTTCAAAAGTGTAGATTTCCCAGCCCCGTTCTTTCCGATAAGGCCGACGCGATCACCCCCGTTTAGACGAAAGGAAATTTCTTGGAATAGATATTCGCCCCCGAAGGATACAGAAAGATTATGTATGTTCAACATAGTTTTGGTTTCTGGTTTCTGGTTTCTATAGTTTCTAGTTTGAGGTTGCCAAAACTAGGAACCCGAAATAATAGAAACTTGAAACGTATCAATAGCAATATTTGTTACAGACAAAAATACCCATAATACGTACCTTTGTCAAAAGTTTTGCAAATGTTAAAAAAAGGAAACAAACTATACAGCATTTTAACAGGAAGTTGCCCCAAATGCCATGAAGAAAGCATGTATGTTGTCGGCAACCCCTATAGTTTGGGTCAACTTTTTAATATGAATGAACGTTGTTCCCATTGTAGACTTAAATATAAAATGGAACCTTCATTTTTTTATGGGGCTATGTACGTGAGTTATGGAGTGGGTATTGCTTTTGCGGTTTTTGCGTTTGTGATCACATTTCTTTTTGTCGAAGCTTCACTCATTAGCACCTTTATTGCCATTGTTGCTACCATGGTCATTTTTATGCCCGTAATCATTCGTCTGTCGCGAAATATTTGGATCAATTTTTTCGTGAAATACGATTCGAACGCTACAAAGACCTCCCCCTAAAGTATTTACCTCTAAAACGGGCGATATCGATTTCCTTATCGAGAACTTTGCCATTTTCAATGTGATGGTATAATTGTGCTGAAATATAAGGTGCAATCATAACCCCCCTAGACCCAAATCCGTTCAAAACATAAAGATTTTGATGTTCGGGGTGTAGACCGATCAAAGGCTTTCTATCTACCACCGTTGGCCGTACTCCCGCTACATGATTTACGACCTCATATTCACATCTAATAACTGTATTGAATTTCTTCAACAATTCTTCACGGGCTTCATTGGTAGGCATATTGGTCTTATCATTTCGCTCATAGTTGGCACCTATCCTATAAATATCTTGCCCTTCGGGAATAATAAATAGGGAAGATTTGATTGCCTTTTCTTCCTTTAGACCCGAAGCTTTAATGAACAGATATTCACCTTTTGAGCCTACCAACGGTAAGTAGTTGAAATAGGGATTAGCGGCTAACCCAAAACCTTCGGCAAAAACAATGTGTTTGGCCTTTAAGGATTTGTATTCCACATAACCTTCTTTTACCTCTAAATCATCGAAATCAAGTGTTTCCACCAAAAGCGATCTTTTGTCTAGGAGAAATTTTCTATATGAAGTTATCAGTTTCTTGGTGTCTATGCGGCCCGTATGCAATACTTCACCATATCCGAAGGGGGCATCAATATTTTGATTTCTATTCGGATGGATTTTGGTAGAAAGAAATTTATCCAGCCCCTTTTTATCCGAAGCCTCGAACCATAGGTTCTGTTCTTCCACTGAATTAAAACGACGAAAAACGGGAAGTTTATAATCCAATTTTTCATTTAACTTTTTTTCTAAATTGGCATAGAAGGGCATAGCCATTTTAAGCTGCTCGTTAGCCTTCCAAGCCAAAGTAAAACGTTTCAAGATAACGGGGTTATAAAGTCCACCGGCGACTAAAGACGATGTCTGTGAACTATCACTGATAACCTTGAACGACCTGTTATTCTTTTCCAGTTGCTCACAAAAAGATAGGCCTGCCAAGCCGAGACCTACGATTAGGTAATCTGTCATTGGGCAAAGGTATGAATCTGGCAGTAATTACGAACTTTGCCTGCCAAGGGCAGTTGCAACGTGGCAATCTAATACTTTGCTGTAAAAAGGCTTCTCGTCATTAACAGTACTTATAACAGGTATTCAACGAATTACCGCGCCAAAAGCACGATGCGTGATTTGGCGTTGCAAATGGGGAACAAAAAACGCCCTAACATTGCTGTCAGGGCGTTTTTATATTATTGAATTGGAATATTCTAAAATTTATTTAGCGAAGTCCCGCTCTGTAGCGGGATTAATTCAACCACCAACTTTGATATGCCGCTACTCGACTTTCAAAGTTGGGTTTCATTAATACGCCCACATATCCTGTTCGCGATCTCGAATGACCTCTTGAATTCTGTTGGCCTCCAACAACTGGAACAAGGCATTATCAGCAATATAATCATTGACCTTACGATCGCCATGCACATTATCTTCGCGATATATAACACCATTGAACCTTCTTGAATTCAACAACATATCAAAGGAAATTGGTTGCGCTGAATTTCGCTGGTTGAATACTTTGGCTTCGTGTAGTATCTGCCGAGCGTCAGGGTACCATACCCAAAACAATTCCACTTTGGCATCTGCAGGATCCATAGATTCGTCATCGATAAAATTAACGTCCGGTGCAACTGGGGCAATACCCAATAGCCGGTATTTCAATTCTCCTTGACGCTTATCAAAATACCACATGCCTTTGATACGGTATTCTTCTATATCGGCAGCAGTTAGATTTCTACGCATCACATATTCGGGAGACAATTCTTCGCCCGCATTGATCTGCTCGTAACCGTAATCAGTGGTGTCGACTTTCTGTAGGGTAGCGGTAAGATCACCGAACTTACGCTTGTCGGTAAAATACGAATCAGCGTAAACATCTTTTAACTTTCCTTTTTTAATGTTCTTTAGCAGCACATCGTACAACGATCTTCTGTCATTACCGATATCGATGGTATCGGTAGGATAATATAAAGGAAAGTTGACCCTTTCGTCAAGATCGATAACTTCCCACACGGTCTTAGACCAAAGGATGTCTCGATCATCAACATAACCGTACTCTAGGGGAGCATCATTGTCAAGGGCTATCTGCGCCTCTGTCTTCACGCCGATTTCCTCAGGCTTTTTAGCGTTCAATATGTTCGCTTGGGCCATCATGGAAACGGGCAACAAGGTTACTGCTCCGACTACTAAAACATTCTTCCAATTCATGCTTTTACAATTTAAATAGTACTGAGCAACTTTTCAGCTGCCCAGTGCTTCACTTGTTATTAGTTCGTAATCTCCACAACAACCGGAGATACTTTTTTCAATTTGTAACTTTTGTTATTGGTGATATACGCTTCAACATCAAAAATCTGAACAGCGTCACCTCTTTTAGCTCTTTTTAAAGCTGATTTTGCCATTCCGTTCAACTTATTACCTTTGACGCTCACCGTAGGCTGGCCGGGCACCTTGAATTTGAATCCACTAACTTTTAGGTTCAAATCGAAGTCGAAGTCTTCCAACATCGCTCCAATAGTTGCGATTTCCATATTAGACTTTGGCATTTTTGCACTACCGGTCTGCTTACTTACAGAACCGGAAGGTCGCGGAATATCCTTAATTCTGAACTCAGCAGGTGTAGAGATGCGCTGACCGTCTGGCAATGTACCAGAAGCAACAATTTTTACAGTTCTACCCTTACCTGGGTTCATCACATACTTACTGGAACTAACTTTCTTAAGCCCAGGAGCAGATGCGCTTACTTTATTATCAGGAATACCTGGTATGGAAATAGACATTGGGTTGGCAACGCCACGGTAAACAACATTCATCTTATCAGCAGCAATCAAGGCAGCATTAGGCTTGCTGATTGTTGCAAAAGTAGATGACACCGCTACTGCGATCTCTTCGCCATCTTGCTTAAAGATAAGCTCTCCCTTGATTTCATGGTCACCAGGGTTTCCTGCACCTACCAATAGTTTTACGCCACCACCTTCAAAAACAAAATCGGAACCTTCGGAAAGTTTTCTTCCATCTAAAGTCAATTCGGCCCTATCTGGCTTTGTAGAGTTATCGGTACGGCCCAGAACAATACTACCTGCAAATTTTTCACCGGCATAAAAAGCAGACTTCTCTTGTTGCAATAAGGTTGTGTAGTTTGTCATGGAGACCTCGCTACTCAACTGACCTTGTAACATTGCTTTTAAAGCAGCTTCTTCAGTTGCTTTTACATCAGCTTGCAAAGAAGTTATCTTGGTCAACGAAGCTACCAAAGGATAGCCCTCAAAATGATAGTTCATCCAATCGACTTTGGTACCGTCTCTTTTTTCAACCTTACCATTGGCATCACCCGTTTCAAATCGCGTTTTAACGGAAGCCTTTACATTTCCCATGCTTTCTGGTAAAATAGCAGGAACTTGGGTTCGGTAATCAGTAAGTCGTTTTAAAAACTCTGCACCCTCTGCAGACACTTTGTCACCAGGAAAGAATCGTTGATCTAAATAATCACCGTTATCCATTACCTGATAGTCTTTCGGATCTTCTACTTGAGACATCATATCTTCTTTCAACTGCTGTAGGTAATTGAAATAGTCAGCGGATAATCCTTTAATTTTTTTGGCATCCTCCAATAAAGGGCCAAATTTTTCGGCATTTTCAGATGCCTTGGTCTCAAGACCAGTCAAGAAAGCTACGTTATTCTCACTCGTCTTATCATTGGAAGCTTCCAACTTTTCGTTCATTAGACCGAAAGCGGATAGCACTTCCTTACTCATATTCAACGCCAACATTGCGATGAAAACCAGATACATTAGGTTAATCATCTTCTGACGTGGTGTTTGTTTTCCTCCTGCCATGTTTTCTAATTAGATTAAATTAATTATTCGATTTGGGGTTAACTAATATATCTAGTTAGTTTCTGGTCATTGCAGTCAACATACCACCGTAAACGCCGTTCAAAGAAGAAAGGTTAGTTGCCAAAGATTCCATTTGATCTTTAAGGGCAGATGCATTCTGAACCACTTCTTCGTTAACAGAAGCTTGTTTGCTAGCACTCTCTAACTGAACTTTGTACAAGCTGTTCAAAGACTCCATTTGAGCTGCGGCCTCAACCATTTCGTCAGAGTATTTCTTGGTAGACTCCATGGCGTCGACCGTTGGCGCGATACCTTTAGCGGCGCCTTCGAAATTACGGATACTAGACCCAAGGCTTTCCATCAAGCTAGCGTCAACACCGGCTTCTTTCAATAGGTTATCCAATTTACCTGACAAAGAGGCTTCTGCTTCTTTCATCTCAAGAGCTTCATTGCTTCTACCATTAGAAGCGATACCGCCCAATTCTGGGTATACTAAAGACCAATCATATTCATCGTCTACTGGCTCGAAAGCGCTAATCGCAAAAATAAGAGCTTCCGTTATCAATCCTATTGCAAGAAGAACACCACCATTAAGTGGGCCTAGCTCCCAGTGTAGGATTTTAAATAATGCACCGATGATTACTACCGATGCTCCAAGGCCATAGGCCATGTTAAATAATTTCTTTGTTGATT
>CAZRIE010000004.1:33334-107726 GCA_964600075.1 uncultured Flavobacteriaceae bacterium | reverse complement strand
GATAAGGATAAAATCTATCACAAGAATTTGATATGCGCCTAACTACTGACCTCTAAATTTAATTATAGCATCGCTTTTCTTTACGACATTTGCAAGTGGATAAAGAGCTTCGACAGCTTTTGAAAATTTCGTTCCTGCTGGTTCGCCTTTGCCCAAAATTGTAAGAAAATTAAATTATTTCAAATCATCGATTACCTCGACTAAGGATTTGTAGATAAAAGGGCCTGTCTCTGGCCCAAGCGAATTTTCCTCGCCATACGTATCTCGTTCATCATTGTACAGATACGGTTTTCCGGTATCCCACTCACTTTTTGGAATGATATATCCGATTAAGTCGTTCGAAAGACCTAAATAAAATTTGTATTTGTCTTTGATGAAATCTTCAATAGGAGGAGTCTCAATGGGCTGAATATCGAACTCACGCCCTTCAGGAGCCTCTACACCGCCAAAAACAATTTCAGGGTAGATTTCCCCAGGAATGCTTAAAAATAGTGCAGGACCAATTCTTATAGCGCCCACTTCGGTTCTAGTCGTAAAGTATTCTGGCATACCCATCTTTATAAGCCCAATTCCGCTCGCTATTTTAAAAGTAGTGTTGTCTAAATCGGCATAAATAGTTTTTGCTCGAACTGAAATATTAGATCTGTTTAAAGTGTCGCCTTGTTTTTTAAGTGCTGCTAATGACATCAATGCAATTTGGTCACCGAGTGCTTTTGTTTTTTCAAAACTAGGTTCTGCATATTCAATTCCAGTAAATGGATCAGCGATAGAAATAGAAGGGTGCGGAGCCATTAAACCGCCAATAGCCCCTGAAAAATAAATTGCTACGCCACCCAAGCCTTCTTCCATTTTTTCAGCACCGTTATAAACTCCATTTTCAACAGCTTCACGCACATAATGCGGAAAATCTGAACTGATCAATAAATTCTGGCTCCATAAAGTTTCAGGATGGTTTGACCAGTTAATTAACGTACCTAATGTCTTATCATTCTCCAAATCTAACACTTGCATCACATGAATACCAGTAGCCTTGACAATTGGTTTTCGGGTATCTTTAATTAACGGAGCATCGTTGCCAGAAAGGTCTTCAGCAAATACCAATTTAGCGGGACGTATATTTTTTGCCGCCTCGATTACTGCTGCGACCGTTTGCTCTTTAACATATTCCATCATTTCTGGGTTCACTCCTGAATTGAACATGTTTTCACCCCATATGCCTACCAAATCATTGCTTTCATGTGTGTGGGTTGAAGAGAGTAGGGTATAGTCAATACCCAATTCTTCAGGAATTCGGTTTCTGATATCAATAACATCACCATGTAAAAACCCGATGGCATCCATAGAAATCATTGCTATTCTGCTTTTGCCATCGTCTAGTACCATTACCCTAGACCAAACATCGTCATGAACGCCCTGTGCCGGTTTGGCATTGCTCATGCCAGCGATCCAGAAAGCATCAAACTTGCCGTTTTTATTATTGTCATTATAGGTATCGCCCTTGTCTTCATCATATTTGTTGTTGGCATCGGCGTCGTTCCAAGTATCAACAATTGTTGGTGTAATCGGTTTCTTGGCAAACCCCGCTTTGATCGTGCTCTGATTTTTGTTTTCAAACTTTATGTCAATGGAATAATCAGGATGCCTATCGCGCCAGTTATACATGACAATACAGCTCGCAACAATGACTGCCAGAAGAATGAACAACCCCAACCCTTTAAAAATTCGCTTCATTTTTAGTTTTGTTTATAATCTTGAATCAGTGAGCTCATTGGCCAGTTTAAAGTTCAATTCCATCAGATAGTCCCCCATACTAGGGCCATACCACCCCATCAATCGTGCTTCATAGGTGTCGTAATAGTAATATTTCTGGGGCACGATGTAGCCTAGATATTGTCCATTGAAACTGGTCAGGGCGGAGTTATATCCGTCTACCGCTAAAGCATTTTTCAAATCTAAACCGTATTCGCCACTTAGTTCATAGGGCATTGCGATCCAGACCAAGTCATTAAGTTTAACACCTTGCAAATAAATAGATTTCATTTCGGCCATCAGTTTTTTGCCGGCCCAGGGAGAAAGTCGCAGCTGGTCTGAAACATAAATAGCCTGAAGCTCTGGAATTTCGATTTCAGTAGTTATTGCCGTCATCGTCACGACCGAATCATATTGCATTTTGTTGATGAACACTTCGGCCGAATCTGCCAAGGTCTCCCCAATATACTGTGACTTCTGAAATTTTTCGCCTTTACCTTTGTTTGAATGACTACCCACCGTTCCCGCAAAGAACATAGCCAAATCTATTCCCTTAGCTTCTAGACGTCTTTGAAAATAACCCGGATAGTCACCACTGAATGTATCATTCCAAGGTCCGATCGTGGTGGCATGGGCACCAAAGATTCCGATTACGGCTTTTTTGCCATTTTGTTGTGCAAAAGTCACTAAATTCAATTTATCGTTTAGCCTTCCTGTTTCTCCAATAATGCGATTGCGAATCAAATTAGGGGCTCTGACATATCCTGATGAAAACTTTGCAAGCTTCCTGTCTTTTCTTGCAGCGAGAATAAGTTGTGTGAACTTTTCCGCAAGCCATTCTACTACTTCTGGTTGAAATTCGCCCCCAAAACTTTCACCTACGAACTCGGGTATGCAGTTTCCAATGCTCGCATGCGTATGTGTTGCGCCGAATAAAATTTGCTTTCTTGAGATTTCCCCTTTTAGATTCGATTCGACCTTTAGAACCACTAATTCGGGGATGACGACCATATCGGCACTTAAAAAAACCAGCTCTTTACCATCTACTTCAACGGCAATTGCCTTGGCAAATAAAGAATCATGAGTGCCTACAGCAATTTTTCCATCGCCATAGCCGGCCATTTTGATTGCATTGAATTCGCCCCTGGAAGCATCTGGCGAAACTTCCACAAATTTTGGGGTAATGTTGATGCGGGCAAAACCTGCTAAAAACGCTCCTTGGGCAGTCGTTTTCCCCTCGAAGGCGGCATCCATTTTTGCCACGGTATTTTTGTAATAGGAGGTCTCAAAATAGGGGTTCGTATCAATCGTGTTGGTTGAAAAATAGAAAAGTAGCCCTAGAGTAATGGCCGAAATGGCAAGAACCCGTAACAATCTTCGTTGCCACCTTTTAACGCTCATCTATTTGATTTTCGAAGGATCTAGAACTACGTATTTTACTGTTTTCCTATTCCAGGTATAGACCAAATGTACTTTGCCATCATCGGCTTGAATTATTGTTGGATATGAATATTCTTCGCCTGATTTGTCGGTTGTTTCACGTAGTGGTTCCAATTCAATGGTGCGGTCCCAAGTTTTCCCATCCTTGGAAATTCCTAAGCTCAGGGGCACGCGATCACCCCAATTTTTGCTTGTAGGATTATAGATTAAGATATGGCGACCATCTTTTAATGTTACGCCGTCGACCCCCGAATTCGGATTGGATAGGGCTGTAGCCGTCATTTCTCCCCAAGTTTTACCGTTATCTTCAGACCAATTTTGTGAGACCACATCGTTCTTTGTGCGACTTAGTAACTGAAGCCTTCCATTTCCATGGTTTAAGACCACGGGTTGAATAGCCCCGAATTTTTCAGGATCGTTCAGGGGTTCGGTTTTGGTCCATGTTTTAGCACTATCAACGCTTTGTTCTACATGGATGGTCCATTCTCCATCTACAGTTTCATTACTGGAAGGCGAAATTATGGTACCGTTCGCTAATTGGATAGGTTGATTTTTTATTGGGCCTAAAATACCATCAGGAAGCATTATAGGTTCCGACCATGTTTTGCCATCATCTTCTGAGGTCATATAAAGTCCCCACCATTCTTGCGGACTCGGCCCGACCTTATAGAAAAGATATAGGGGCTGCCCCCTAGGTTTAAACAAAACTGGATTCCAACAGGGGTGGCGTGTACCAGCTTCTTGTACACCGTTGACCACTTCGATAGGTGTAGACCAAGATCCTTTCGTATTTCGGGATACCCAAATTCCGACGTCCTTATTCTTTTCTTCGGTGCCACCAAACCAAGAAGCGATTACTGTTCCGTTGCTTACTTCCACGGTCGACGCATGGCATTCGGGTGTCAATGCATCTGCTATTTCATAGATGAATTCTTGGGTTGAAACCGCAGGATGATTTGTTGAAATGAGTGGTGGTAATTCGATAGGCTTGTCTTTACAAGATAGAAAAAATAACGAAAATGTGATTAAATAAAATGCTCTCACTGTAGTAGAATTTAAGTTTAAAAAATTTATTCCTTTTTTAGGCCTGGCCGATCCATGTAAATTAATTCTTTACCCCTAAAGACTTTCGGTTCAAAACAATTAGGGAGGCCGAAACATACATCAAAAGACCATAAACTGCGGGCACTATTGCAAATTCAGTATTGTTCAAAGCGATAGTCGCTAAGGTAATGGCCAAGGTTCCATTTTGTATTCCCGTTTCAATGGAAATACTTATAGCCTGTCGCCGGTTCAATTTAAAAAGTAC
Organism: uncultured Flavobacteriaceae bacterium; assembly: GCA_964600075.1. Taxonomy (GTDB): domain Bacteria; phylum Bacteroidota; class Bacteroidia; order Flavobacteriales; family Flavobacteriaceae; genus CAZRIE01. The sequence continues at coordinate 103,228 of CAZRIE010000004.1, read as the reverse complement.
GGCCATTGAAAAGCCAATAGTCATCATAATAATGTTCAATAATATGGCTGGCAGCCCTGCTTCCCTTAAATAGCCCATGAGAACATCTCGAGTACTGTAGGTAATGCCTATGACGACCAAAATAAATATAATTGCGGATGCCACTTTTACAGGTTTCTCCATTCGCGATGCAAATTTGTCGTACTTGTTTTTTACCAACATGCCCAAGGTTACGGGCAGTAATACGATTATCGTCAATTGCTTGATCATAGTAAAGGCATCTACGCTTATAGTCTGGCTTTCATTTGAAAACTCTTGAACCGCAAACTGAACGATGAGCGGTATTGTGAAAATTGTCAGCACACTGGCCACTGCCGTTAGGGAAACTGACAGAGCGAGATCGCCCTTGGCCAAGAAAGTCAACATGTTTGATGTCGGGCCACCGGGGCAAGCTGCCAAAAGCATAAGGCCGATGGCTATCGTTGGCGAAAGTTGCAATGCCGTTGCCAATGCATAGCCTATCAACGGCAAGAATATGATCTGGCAACAAAGGCCTATTATTATTGCCTTTGGAAAAACAAATACTCTTTTGAAATCAGTTAAGGTCAGTGATAGTCCCATACCGAACATTATTAAGATCAGGGAAATGGCGAGTATGATTCCTGTAGTAGAATCCATAGGTTGGACTTTAGATTTAAACTGGTTTACTTACAAATAAACCCATTTTGGCAACATGGTGCCAATGTTATCTTATTTGTTATACATTAAATATTATCAATAAACCCGTTATTTTGATTTCTCGAAACGCTCCATGATTTCTTGCCAGTTGGTAAAGATGATACCTTCATCCTTAAAGAATTGAATCAGGTCAGGGTCAGAGAACATTTGTGCCTCCCAAGAGCGTTGTTGCCAAGAACCTGTTATAGTTTTAAGGTTTTCGGTCAATACCGAGGGATGAAAAATGATTTCGGTCAGCCCTGGGTCCAAGCCTTGTATCAATTTTTTGAAATTATCGATTTTTTCTTCATAGGTTTTGGCCTTGGGCGCACTGGTAAAATAATCCAGTTGGGGCAAGGTATACTCTTTGGTCATTTGTACAACTTCATCAGTCATGGGATAGCCTTGACTTCTAAATTCGGCCAATACTTTGGGTTTGGATATGTCTATAATATTTGCGGGTATGCCATATTCTTGAGCCACTTTCATATATGCTTTCACATAACTAGGGTCGCCGAATAAAGTGCCCATGTGTGTATCGATATGATCGGGGCGATGGCCCCACGCTATAGATTGTTCGATCTGTGCCCGTATTTCTTTTTCGACTTCGATCGCCGATGCGTGTTGCACAACTTGCAAAACGGAATGCCACATTTTTTTATCCTCATCCAACAATCCGGGGACTTCATCATTTGGGGTTACTGGTCCCCAGCGGTAGGTCTTCCATTCGCTGGTCAGGGTCAAGTGTAGGCCAACATCCATTTTTGGGTTGTTTTTGGCCCATAAAATAAATTCCTTCGCATTGGGGCATGGAATCATTACGGCAGCGGATTGTATTACACCTTCGACCAACTGTTTTTTGGCCGCCTCATTTCCTTCGGGGCTCATGCCTATATCATCTGCATGAAGCATTATCACTTTTTTTCCAGTAGGCCAGCCTAGCTTTTCGGCCCAGGTTTTGGGTATCTTGGTCATTTTTTCCTCACTTTGTGAACTATCGGCTAGTTGATTATCGGTTTTTTTCTTTTCGCCACAGCTTCCAACGAAAAGTGAGAAACAGAGTCCGATTGCTACTTTAATTACAAATGACTTTTTCATTTTTGAGATTTTTACAAATATTTCTTAAACCAGTTGAGCCCATCCCCATAGATAATATCGAGAGGTGCATCTCTATGTTTGGCGTCGTACCAAATAATTTCTTTGGGATCCTTGGCCGCATAAAAAAGTAGCTTGCTCATGGCCGGGGGTACGATTTCGTCATTCTTCGCATTGAGCATTAAAAATGGGCGAGGAGAAATTTGCTTCACAAAATTAAGGGGTTCGATAATGCTCACAAAATCTTTCGCTTCGGAAGAAAGCGCATTTTCTTCATACAAAAGGTTTAACTGCCCCCCGGCCAAGGCAACCACAGGAACCTTAACCCTATTTTCGACACCGCAAAAAACCGTGCCTATAATACCACCTAGACTGATGCCGTAATAACCGATTCTTTTATGATCTAGTTCTTTTCGTGTTTCTATGAAGTCGACTGCACGACGGAGGTCAAAAACAGTTTGGGTGATGACATTGCGCGTCCAATATTTATAGTCGCCCGTTAAATCGAAATCGTAAACGTCGTTTTTTCGATCTCCGTGGTCACTAATGTCAATTCGTAATACCGCAAAGCCATTTTTTAGAAAAAGACTATTTCCATATTCAACGTAATCAACCGCTTTATGATCACCAAGGCCGTGCATCAAAATAACTACGGGTAGGGGAGTTGTGGCCTTTTTCGGAAGGCTCAAAAGTGCGGTCACTCTTTTGTCGTGAATGCTAGTGTAAGAAACCGAAAACAATTTAAACTCGGTAGTGTCGACGACTGTCTGTACGGAGTCTTTTAAAGGAATGCCCTGGTCATAACCATAATAGGAGGTTACCTGCAAGCTTTCGTTTGTATCGTTGGCAAGCTTGAAAGCAGCAAAGCCAACGAGCAGTAGGGCAACAATTGCGATACTCCAATTCCGTACTGTTTTAGAGAACTTCATCATCATCAGCTAGATACATTCTAGTGCTTTTGGTATATGTTCCACCATTTTCATCTGCATATTCCAAATCAATGTAAAAAGCCTTGTATCCTTTCTTTGGGAAGGAAACTTTCCGCGTCGTTTCTTTTCCTGTTGGCGGTGTTATTTTAATCGATTTCCATTCTTCATCCCTGAAATCACGATCTTCTGAATCTGCAGACCATAGGTAGGCATTTTTGAAATCTTCTGAATCGGATACTACGGAAAGTGTTGCTGAACTTTGATCAGTACTTAGCTCATAATTCATATTAGCATAGGGCTTCTTGGCCAAGGTCTGGCCCCAAAAGCCACTCAATGCTTTCAATGCACTTTCACCACCATCAAGATTATGACCGGCATTGGGTGTGTAGTGAATGTAGTTCTCCCCGGGTATATCCTTGATATAATTCTTTACCGCATCAACGGGCCAATACTCGTCATTGGTGCCTATGAATATTAGTTTGGGCATAGTCAATTTTTCTCGATACGAATAGGGGTCGATCATTTGTGTAAGCGCATTGCCGTCTTCGCTATTTACGGTCTGCGGAATTTCCAGTTTGATGTAGTCGTTGATCTGCTCACTGTATTCATTCCATGCTGTGAGATGGTAATCTAAACTTATGGGCATATTTAGAACATCGATGACCATAGGCCCGATAGCCTCAACGCGTTCATCACTTGCACCTGTCAGCCAAGTTGTCCAACCTCTTTTAGAAGCTCCGGCAACGGTAAACCTGGTAATGTCTTTCTTGAGATTTTGTTTTGAAAATTCCTGTATGGCATCCATTCCGCGAACGGCGCTTTTTACCATTGGAAAAAGTAGCGGCCAAGTTAAATCTTTATCTTGTTTGTAATTATGCAGTGTAAATGATATTAATTGGTCTTCTACTAGTTCTCCATCGTATAAGGGCTGCATTGGCACTTGTCGTATTATCGAGACAATGGCCTTATTCTTTTGTGCAATCAATGCCATGGGTGCGGTTTCGTCTTGGTCATCCTGTGGGGTCCATTTGGGCATGCCATCTTCTAACCTACCTCCTGTAATGAATAGTAGTGATCCGTCGTAATTTATTTCCTTTGGCACCAATAACGTCAACTGATGTTTCCAGACATGGTCGCGCCATGTTTGACTGGTCAATAAAAGGTTATAGGCTTTCACTTCGCCCAATTCAAAAGAATCTTTAACCTCCCAGGCATACGAATTATCAGCGGTTTTCAAATAACTTTCCAGAGCGGTTTTAGGGGTTACTTCGATTTCTTCGACTACCACGGTCTCCAATTTTTTTGTGGAATTCTCTCGGCAATAGGTCAAAAGTAAAATAGGAATCAGCAGTAAAATTGCAAACGGTCTTTTCATGGTATATATCAATTGATTTATTGTGGTTTAGGATTGTTTTTTATCATTTTCATCAGCTCCGACACCAGAATTTCTCCGGTCATTTCGCCTAGGCTGGTGCGACTTACGTAGTCATATCTTTCAAAGCTGTTGAAGTCTTCTTTTGTCAGAATGTATCCCAGCGCATCATTGGTTAGTCCAAAGAGAAAAGGATGCTTTGTAGGCATCTTCCTTTTTAAATAATACCCGATGTTGGGCAATGCCTCTCCAGGAATAGTCAAAATTTGCGCTGTGCCAATATTTAGAAGATTGAGCGTTGTACTAATGGAACCTTCGTCTGATGAACCCATGCTTAAAGGGGAATTTTTTAGAATGAACCGCAACATTTCTGAATCTATGGGAAAAACTACTTTCTTGTTAGCGGAAAGGATAGTTGGGTTTTCTTGAATCGGTGCATCGGTAACTATACGTAAAGCCTCATCTGCCAATAGGTTTCCGATTCTTTTGCATTCCTCCCAATCGCCGGCTTCTTTTCCATCGTCTAATCTGGTATCTGCAGTGACCATTCCGCCTTGCGCCCCATTCATGAAGATAGCCATGCCACCCGTTTTTTCTTCAATCCGATCATAAAGCGGCCCGACCATATCAGGACTCAAAATTTTTCGGTCACTACCAATTACTTCAGGATGGATGGCATAGTTGACCAAAGTGACCAAGGGTTTGTTCTTGTTTTTTCCCGTGGTGCCGATGGCTTGAATCACTCCGCAACGAGGGTCGTATAATTTTGGGGCGTAGTAATTGTAAGCGATTTTGCCCTCTGCTTTGCCAACGGCAATTTTTAGGTTGGCTGGTTCTCTATTTTTAAAAGCTTCGTTTACGGCATCTGCTATTTGCACGGTACACCATTCTAAATATTCAAGATCTGCACCATGATTACCGTTTTCATCGGGAAAGGCGTATGCATCAGGAGCGCTATGGGTATGGGTTGCGCCAATCAGAATATTATTAAAAGGAATGTCTTTTATCAGTTTTCTAGATTTATTGCCAAGAGCGGCTGGCCAGCCTAGATTATCAATGTTTACTATTGCAATTTTTTCGCCATCATTTTCAAAGACCATGGCTCGAACATATAAGTCTCCCTTTTTGGTAGTGACAGGTTTTGGAGTTCCTACTCCGCCAGAAACGGCGATTAATGGATCGGGAGTCAGTATTCGTTTTGCGAATCCCACTTTTAACTCTTGGGCTTGGGTACTGTTCGCGCAAAGAAATGCTAAGCAGAGTAATGGTACTGCCATTTTGAAAGCTACTATCGAATACCAACGCTTCATGATAAGATTATCAAATTCTGATAAAATTAGGTGTAAAAAAATAAATCAAGGGTTAAAATGTCATGTATAAAGAATAATATTCCTGAAATAAATTGAAATATAATAGCATAGTTTTGAGGTAGGTAGATATAAAAATTAAGAAAAAATTAAGAATTAAATAATATTAGCTTTAAGTTGATGACTGAAAATAATTTCAGTTTTACGCGATAGTTAAAAAGTAAATGTTATGTATAAAAGAAGCGCAAATACGTTATTGGGATTCTTGTTTTGTTCATTGCTGATGTTGTGTTCCTGTAGTTCGGACGACAATGCTGGAACGGACAATTTTCCGCTCTCAGCAGATATTTTTCATAGTGTCAAGGGTAAAAGGGTGGCTTTTCAAGGGCTAACGCATAGTGCTACTGGCTGGATATGGGATTTTGGCGACGGTGCAACGAGTACGGAACAAAATCCGGTGCACGACTATAGTGCGGGTGGGTATTATACAGCTGTTTTGACCGCTACGGATGTCAGCGGCGCCTCCTTGACAAAAGAAGTAGCACTGGCATTGGACATTACACCCTATGTATTGCTTACCGGTGGGGCCACAGCTACCAATGGTAAGACTTGGAAGCTTTCCAGTGGCCATTCCGAAAACGACTATTTTGCCAATTCAGATGCGACACTTTCTCCTTTCGATGGGGCACCGAACCCTCTACCTTCCGGAATTTTTGGGGCAGGTCTAGGGATGGGTGAGGTATATGACGACGAATTCACGTTTCATTTTGACGGCAACTATGGCCACGACGTAAAAGCTGACGAAGCTGCCTTTAGTGGCCTGGTATTTCAGTTCGTGACCACCGGCGGTGCAGGAATCGTAAACGATGGAGGATCAGATTTCGGACTTTGTACCGGTCTGTATACGCCTGAGGCCGGTGCAACTTTCACCTATGCGGAAAATGAAAATTTTGAAATAGCTTCGGTTTATGGTCCTGGCGGGAAATTGACCTATGAAGGTGTCAGTACCCTCGATTTTTCAGGAAGTGAATTCGTAGGATTTTATGATTTTGAGAACAAAGTGATTATTCAAGATATCACGGATAACTCTATGAGATTGGTGATGTTTTTGGCCGCATCGCAAGATTTCATCGGAGTTAACTCCAATGCAATTGTATTGACCTTTGAAGTTGTTCAATAGATACAAAAAATAAGACCTAAAATAACCAATATAACACCAAGACACTATGGAAAAGTATACTTCTCCTCAAGCCCATATCGAACGTTTCTATTCGGTCTTTCTAATTACCCTAATGGTATTGGTCAGTTTTAATATGGAAGCACAGTCGGGTGGTCAGGTTTCTGGAACAGTCACAGCTTCTGAAGACGGAATGCCGTTGCCCGGAGTTAGTATTGTATTGCAGGGCACTGGTAGTGGGGTTACTACCAATTTTGATGGCAACTATAGTCTTGCAGTTCCTAATGCTGAGGGTATACTTGTATTTTCGTATCTGGGATTTGAAACACGTGAAATTAACGTCAACGGCCGGTCAACTGTCAATGTCTCTATGGATGCCAGTACTCAAGCATTAGATGAGGTAGTAGTGACTGCTTTGGGTATAAGGCGGGAAGAAAAGTCTTTGGGTTATTCCGTCGAGAATGTGGCGGCCGAAGAATTGACCAGGGTTGCCCAAGAAAATGTATTGAATTCATTATCGGGAAAGGTCGCAGGGGTGACCCTTAATAATACTGGGGGCACCGGTTCATCTGTAAGTATGGTAATTAGGGGTGCTATTTCATTAAGTTCCGATAATCAACCGCTATTCGTTGTCGATGGCGTGCCCATAGCCAATACGTTGAACAATATCGGTGGTTTTGGCGATAGAAACCCCGTCGATTACGGAAATGCCATTTCTGATTTGGACCCACAAAGCATTGAAAATGTAACTATTCTAAAGGGGCCTAGTGCTGCTGCGCTATACGGCTCAAGGGCTGGTAACGGGGTCGTTCTTATTACTACAAAGAAAGCTGCGGACAAGGAAAAAATGAAAGTTTCCTTTACGTCAAATACTGTTTTTGATGTTCCATCTCGATATTTGAGGAACCAGTCGCAGTTTGCAAACGGTTATTTTTCGTACTCCCCGGAATCGGAAGGAGGAAGTAATTTACTCCCCGATGTAATTCCTGCGGGTGGAAACGGTGGACCGGAACTCGACCGCGGCTATTTTGCCGTACAATGGAACTCCCCCTTGGATGCAAATGGAAATGCTATCCCTACCGAACTGAAATCCTATCCTAATAACATCAAAGAATTTCTTCAAACGGGCATCACTACCACCAACAGTATGACCGTAAGCAACAGCACTGAGGCAATTAACTATAGGTTGGGGGTCACAGCATTGGACAATAGTGGCATCATACCTAATTCCGATTTCAAACGGAATAATTTTTCCTTGTCCGCATCGTCTTCGTTTAGCGATAAGTTCATCGTGAGTAGCAACGTGAACTTCACCCATAGCTATGCCGATAACAGACCTGCTTCGAACAGGGGCACCAACCCCTTACAAGCGGCTTATGGCGTACCGGCCAATATCAATATATTAGATGTAAAGGATTATAAATTGCCAGGTACCGATGTATTTAATTTTTCGGACGATTATCCCAATCCTTGGTTCTTGGCCAATGAAGTGAACAATAGCTTCTCAAGGTTTCGAGTCTACGGAAACCTCGCTTTGGACTGGAAGATTGCACCATCGTTCAGTATTAGAACTAGCTATAATCTGAACAGTTTTAATCAGACCCAAGAAACCAAAATGGCCCCTGGCTATAACCGCGAACCCAACAATGGAACGTATGGAATCGCAAAAACCGATGGTCTGGAAACCAACGTCGACATTTTGGCAACGTTCACCAAAGATCTGGGCGATTTTGATATGACGATTTCCGCAGGGGGTAACTTAATGTACCAAAAGAACACGGGTCTAAGCAATTCTGCTGCCACCAGGGCAGGTCTTATCGTGCCAAATCTGTTTACTGTAGACAATATTGCGCCGACCTCTTTGAGGTATTCCAGCTTTACCAGTGAAAGGGCGATAAACAGCGTATTCGGCCTAGCAAATTTTGGGTTTAAGGATATGTTGTACCTAGACGTTACAGCCAGAAACGATTGGTCAAGCACCTTACCAGTAGACAACCGTTCGTATTTCTACCCTTCGGCCTCATTAAGTTTCTTGGTCAGTGAAGTGATAGCTATTCCAAAAGTAGACTTACTAAAATTAAGGGCCGGTTGGGCGCAGGTAGGAAACGATACCAACCCGTATCAATTGGGGGCTTTTTTCAACAACCAAGGGCAGTGGGACAATGCCGTGTTGTATAGTGCCCAAGGAGGTCTGAATACGCCAAACCTAGAACCTGAGGAAGCGACTTCCCAAGAATTCGGTCTCGACCTGAACATGTTCCAAAATCGATTAAGGTTTGAAGGCACCTACTATACGGTAGAAAATAGGAACCAGATTGTTCCGAATATTCCCATACCGGGTTCATCGGGATACAATAGCGTAAGTATCAATGCGGGCGTACTGGAAAGCAAAGGTTTTGAACTTTCCCTCGGATTTACGCCAGTTCGTACCGAAAATTGGAATTGGGACCTGAGCCTGAATTATACCACCAACGAATCGAAAATCTTGGAACTATCCGACGGTGTAGATTACATAGAGCTCTGGAGCGACAACAAAAGTGTTTCCAGGGCCTATGTCGCCAATCCAGCAACGGGAGAAGACGGTCTGGTCGGCAATATCTATTCTCCAAGAATAAGGAGGGTAACAGATGTAAATTCACCGTATTTCAATTATCCCCTGATTGGTCAAGGGGAAGATGCAGAATGGCTGGCTCAGGAAGAGCGGGTAAAGGTGGGTAACTACAATCCCGATTTTGTGATGGGGATGCAGACTAGTTTGTCGTATAAGAATATTTCGCTGAACATGACTTTCGATTGGCGTTCGGGGGGACAATACATGTCACAGACCTCACGATATTTTACTGAAGATGGGTATAGCCAACAGATTTTGGATAATTTGGTCAACCCTGGCATTCCCAACGCTGGGCCGGAACTCAAACAATGGGTGCTGGATAATGCTGACAGAATTATATTCGAAGATAGTTTTCTGTCTATTGGAGGCCCGCCAAGCGATGGCGGATTCCCCGAAGATTTGGGGGGCAGTGTGGTCTACGACGGTATCTTCAATGCCGGGGTAGTAGGAGCACACGATGAGAATGGGAATTTTATTTTGGATTATGAAAACTTAGGAGATGTAGGAACAAATTTTATTCCTTTTTCGGTCGCCAACCCTTGGGACTTCGGAACCCCACATATGTTCGATGCCGATTTTATCAAATTAAGGGAAATATCGATAACGTATGATTTGCCTTCCAAATTTATTGACAGAATCGGTTTAGATAATTTGAGTTTCTCGTTATACAGCAGAAACATTATGATATGGACCAAAGATTCCGATTATGGCATAGACCCCGAAAGGGCCTTTCAGGCGGAAACGAACTCGGGTAATAGGGGCACCCAATTTAAACAAGGTATAGAAAGATATAACGTTGAACCGTGGTTGGTTCCTATAGGAATCAGAATCGGGGTGACATTTTAACGAAACTTAAATTGAACGCATTATGAATCAAGCTAAAAAAATAATGGCCTTAATGGTCTTGGGCTGTATCTTCTTGATCTCTTGCCATGGATTGGAAGAATTGAACGAAAATCCGGATCAAATAGGTTCAGAAAATGTAGATCCTAATCTGTTACTGCCCACGGTAATTAGCGGGGCAGGTAAAGCAGTGGTCAGTTTGGGCTTCGGCGATTTGGCAGGCGTAATGCAACATACCCAAAAAGATGGTTGGTCAAGTGGCCATAATGCCTATGACTGGAGCAACGATTCCCATAGTTGGAACGGGTATTATACCCTTTTAACAAACAATAAGACCATGATCGAAAAGGCAGAAGAGGATAATCTAGACTTTCATCGTGGTGTGGGGCTGGTCATGAAATCGTATCTGTTCGGGTTTATTACCGATTTGTGGGGAGATGCCCCTTATATAAATGCGTTACGCGGAGATGAGGGAGTCGAGTTTTTTGATGCCCCATTCGATGACCAAAAGACAATCTACGAGGGTATCTTGACAGATTTGGGTACGGCCAATACATTATTGTCAAAAGATCAAGGATCGTACTTTAGCATTCAGGAAGACCAAGATATTCTATTTGGAGGCGATGTGGCCAAATGGCGAAAATTTGCCAATTCACTAGCGCTGAGGTACTATATGAGGCTATCGGAAAAAGAACCGGCCTTGGCCGAGCAAGGGATTAAAAATATCCTATCCAACCCTGCACAATATCCTTTGATCTTGCAAACTTCCGATGATGCCAACATGTCTTATGTAGGGAATACCAGGGATGATTCATGGCCTACGAACACCAAATTCGATGCAGATCCGCAAGGTGCTTATTTCAGGATAAAAATGGCCGCTACCTTGGTAGATTCCCTACAGCGACTGAACGACCCGAGGTTAGGGGTATGGGCGAATAATATAGATGTTCCTTTGGTTTTGGAGGAAGGTGCTCCCGATGATACCGATTTTGTTGAAGATGGCGAAAGACATGTAGCGAAAAATATTGTTGATGCCTATGAGGGTACGGTCGGTTTTCCTGTCGATTATGATAAAGAGTATGTAGGGCTTCCCACGGCAATGACGTTTGGGGCTGCTTACAATCTAAGTGAAGATGTGAATCAGGGTACGCTTAACCTGCATGCGTCCCAGTTGAACGATATATACAAAGAGGCCAATGGCCAGCTTTTACAGGCTCGTTTGATATCGGCTGCTGAAGTAAACTTTATTATTGCGGAAGCGGCGACAAAAGGTTGGGCTCCTGGCAGTCCAGAACAACATTATAATGAAGGAATCAAACAGTCTTTAGATGCTTGGGGTGTTGGTGATGGGTATAACGATTATATTTCAGGGCCAGCGGCCTATGGTGGCTTTGAGGATATTATCGAACAAAAATGGATAGCTAGTTGGTCGGCAGCAGCAGAATCTTGGTTCGATTACAGAAGAACGGGCATTCCAGACCTTCAAACTGGAGAGGCGTCCAAAAGATCTGCTCCGCCTTTACGGTTCTACTATCATATCGATGAGATAGACAACAACGCCACAAATGCCGAAACGGCAATAAATAAATTGGAGACTACAGAATTTAAAGGCGACGACACCAGCAATAATAGCGCGTGGTCGAAAATTTGGCTTTTACAAGGCACTAATCAGCCTTATTGAATTTATTATGTAAGTTTGTGAGTTCAACACTTCTAATAAGCTGAATACGAATAATAAGAGAAAAACTATTTAGTATTGATACCCGAATCTGAACTATACCAAAACTTGGGAAAAAGGTTAAAATTTAATATATTTCTTACAAGATTATAGTGGTGTAAGGATTGCTTTTAACGTTAATTTGCTAAAACGCACGCATAGCATCTGAATTTCCCGAAAGTTCATTTGAAAAGGAGTGCAGAAATAGTAGACTTATGAAATTGCCCCTGAAAGGTATCATTCCGCCAATGGTTACCCCTTTATTGGAGAACAAGGACTTGGATAGTGCCGGTCTGAAAAAACTTATTGAGCACCTTTTGGAAGGAGGGGTTCACGGAATATTTTTATTGGGTACCAATGGCGAGGGCCCAAGTTTTGGTTACGGTTTGAGAAAGCAATTGATAACCGAAGCCTGTGAAATTGTAAATCAAAGGGTGCCCGTTCTGGTTGGTATAACCGATACCTCTTTCGAGGCAGCTTTAGAAATTGCCCAGCATTCTCAAAAAGCGGGGGCAGATGCCGTTGTTGTGGCACCACCTTTTTATTTTCCCATTTCTCAACAAGAAATAGTAGATTATTTAGAGGCACTGGCTCCGTTATTACCGCTACCCTTTCTAGTATATAATATACCTAGTTGTACCAAATTAGACCTTTCTGTGGCCACTGTAAAGAAGGCCAAGGAACTTGGGGCCATTGGAGTGAAAGATAGCTCTGGCGACATTGATTTGCTATATGCTTATATAAAGGAGTTTAAAGATACCCCTGACTTTTCCGTAATTGTTGGTGAAGAGTCTTTTTTATCCGAAGCCATTTTGAACGGTGGCCATGGAGGGGTTGCGGGAGGGGCCAATATGTTTCCCAAATTATTTGTTGAATTATATGAGGCTTCCCTTTCAAATGATGTGGATGGTATAGAGAAACTTCGTGATAAAGTTATTAATATAAATAACACTATTTATAGTGTAGATAATTCGCCAACACGAAGCATAAAAGCCATTAAGTGTGCCCTTTCGATTATGGGCGTATGTGATGATCATATGGCTCAACCCCTCAACAAACTCGAGAATTCTAAACGCCTTCAGGTCAAAGAATATTTAGACCACTTCGAGTATGGTAAACACCCAAGTTCCGTTATATAACCGTAAGCTTGAAAGCATCGTTTAAATGGAAAGCATCAGAAGACAAAAGTTCGCTGCCATCGTCTCGGTTCTTGTCATATCCATATTGGCAGTAGCTTTTCATTTTCAGGTATATTTTGAGGATGCGTTGACACTTGTTCCGGCCACCGAATACACAGTGAACATATCTGTCTGGCGAATCATGTTTGAGCCTATCCTGGGACCTTTGCTCTACTTTAACCGATCTATTTATGCTTTGGAGGAAATACCGTTGGCCTTACTTTGGGTATTGCTTTCTTACGTTGCCCTTAGCTTAGCGGAACTATTCAAGAAAAGAGGTGCCGGAAAAAAACTTGCTTTTAAAACATTGGCGGACTTGCCGTTTCTGGCCGGTATTTGCTTTACGGTCTTTGTAGTCATACTTTTTGTTCCCTTGCCCAATAATACGATTGTGAATAATTCGGAAGATTCGGTTTTGGTAACAACGCATGCCCACACCGAGTTCAGTCACGACGGATTGATTTCGCAAAAAAATATGTGGAAATGGCATAAGAGAAACGGTTTTGATGCTTTTTTCATTACCGATCACGCCAATCACAAAAAGAGCCTACAGTTTTCCCAAGAACAAAAAAACGAAGAATTTCCTATCGAACCTTTGGTACTTGTAGGTCAAGAATACTCAGGTACCAATCATATGAGCTTATTGGGGCTCAACGGTAAATTCGAAACCAAGGGAATGACCGATAAGGCGGTCATTGATTCGGTTCATCGATATGGTGGAGCGGTGATAGTAAATCATTGGTTTGATGGCAAAGGAAAAGAAAAAGAGTTTTATGAACAGTTAGGGGCGGATGGTTTTGAGATTGAAAATTCAGGCAAGGATTTTTATTATGACAGAAATACCTTTGAACAGCTCAAGACGTTTTGCGAAAAAAACGAACTAACGATGATTGGGGGGCTCGATTTTCACGGTTATGGAAGGGTATGCGCGCTATATAATGCTTTTGAAATACCAGATTGGAAGATTATGGATTCGGACTCAAAAGAGCAGGCCATACTTAAAATTTTGAAAGAAGGCCCCCAAGAAAAAGTAAAGGTTTTGTTATATAAAGACCGTCCTTTTTACACCGACGCTCATCTTTTATTCAGACCCTTTTTTACCCTAATCAATTATTTTAGAACATTGAATTTTTTTCAAGTATTTTCTTGGGCGTTTTGGCTATTACTTTTTCAGTTTATTGCAAATCGTGCTAAAGGAACACCTATTTTAAAAAATAATGCCCTTCTATTTTTGTCTTTTTTAAGCGCTATTTTTCTGATTGTTTTAGGGGTTCAATATTATTTTAGGGGAAAGGCGGTAGAAGGTTATAGTGAAGTATATTCAGAATACAGCTTGCTTTTGGGCCCTATAGGTCTAGTGCTGTTGTTATATGCTTTTGCAGTTGCCTATTTTCGATGTTCTACGGTCACTCAAAGTAAAACAACAAAAAATGAGTAATAAAAAACTGAATATTAGCGTATTGATTGTGGCCATGTCGCTAGCTACTGCATGGGCAATTAGGGGTCAGTTCGGACACGAACAGGGAGCTGCATGGGCCGGCGCAATCGGTGGGCTGGCTTTGGTCGCTGTTTCTCAAAGAAAAGATTGGTACGCTAAAATGGCACTTATAGCTTTGGCATCGGCCATAGGGTGGGGAGCCGGAGGAATGATCAGCTACGGTGCGGTTGTCGGTTATGGTAAGGCGGATAATTTTATAAACGTGTTTTATGGTCTAAGTATGCTCTTCGTTATCGGTGCGTTGTTTGGGTTGTTAGGCGGTGGTTTGGTTGGTCTGGTACTTGAATCTACAAAGAAAAACAAGGTCAATTGGGGGGCATTGGTATCGGAAATGGTAGCAGGAGCATTACTTTCCTATTTTTTTCTGGTAGAGCAGATCGGATTTAAGATGACGCCGCCAAGGTCGGAAGCCTGGGCCCTGATTTTGGGTGCCGGTCTTGCCATGCTTTTACATATGGCCCGTTCGCAGAGGAACTCGGCAATACGTGTTGCTATTTTTTCTGCGATAGGTGGAGGTTTCGGTTTTGGCTTCGGTAATTTTTTACAGGTTACCGGTAATGTTCTTGAAATACCTTTCAACATGTGGAACGTTATGGAATATAGTATCGGCTTTTTCGGTGGTTCTGGTATGGCCTATGGTGTATTTAGTTCCAAATGGCCATTAGATGAAAAAGCAGAACCAAAACGTTGGGTCAATAGGATAGCTTTGTTTGTTCTTGTCGCCTTTATTCCATTGATTGTATTCCGAGAGTCGTTGGCCTATGAACATGTTTTAAATCGTTTGGGAGCTATTTCGAATGTTGAACATATAGCTTTTCTCAGCACTACTGCCGCTGCCATAATATTATCGTTAACTGCAGTTTTTTTAATCCTGAAATTAAAGAACGGTAAGTATGCCAAAAAAGAGATAACCTTGTTTCTCTTTGTCTATTTCAGTCTATATGCCTTGATGAGTTACCTTGTTACGGGTTTATTTGCTCGAAAAATGGGGCTAAACCATCATTTGTACGTCTTGAATATTATTGTGATCTATTTAATGCTTCGTAAGGGAAAAACAGAATTACCAAATAGTGTTTCCCATCCTATAAACACTAAAAAATGGTTTATATACCTTTTGGCCATTCTTGTTTTCTTGGCTTTACTTTCTCTGGTTGCCATAAGTATACATGGAGAATTGCATGGGAGTCATAATAGGTTTGACTAAGAAGTATTTTTTGTAATATTCTCGTTCTAAAAAGCGGTAATTATAATATAAGAAGTGGTTAGATAACGAATATTAGCGAAAATTTTTGCGATAATCCGAGGGCGTTTTTCCCATGTTCGCTTTGAAATAATGGTTAAAATTCGCAAGGTTGTTATAGCCACTTTCAAAACATATTTGAGTAATCTGTTTATCGGTTTCGGCCAATAGTTTTGCCGCTATACCTACTCGAACATTTTTTACGTACTCCATAAAAGTATGGCCTGTTTTCTTTTTAAAGAATCGACAGAACGAACTAGGGGCCATATTCAGTACAGCGGAAGCTTCCTCAAGCCTAATTCCTTCTTGTATATTTTGAAAAACGTATTCATAGACCTTGTTTACCTTTTCAATGTTTTTTGAAAAGACGGAAGAACGGTTCATTGGGTTCGATAGTCTTTCCCAATCTTCAATCTTTATTAAGCTATTGAAAATTTTTAATAATCCGATGTAATACTCCAAACCTTGACTTTCGGACATTTCGTCTAAATTCTGTCTGATCTCGGTATCGTTTTCGATTTTGAACCGTATGCCTCTATTCGCCAGTTTCAATAAAGCGACCACTTTTTCAAGTTCGGGTATTTTGAAAAAATCGGAATCGATAATATTTTCAGAAAAATGGGTTACGATACACATAGGTTCTTTACCTTCTTCGGTATCAAGAACCTCCCAGCAGTGCGGTAAGTCTGGGCCAAGGAGAACCAAATCTCCTTTTTCAAATCCGGAAATATTGTCACCAACAATTCTTCTACCGACCCCAGAAGTTATATAGTTTAATTCAAAATTCTTATGGGAATGTATTCTTGCATTCGATGACAAGGGTAGCCTACGAGAGATAAAAGAGTGGTTGTTAGGGACGAAAATTTTTTCACAAACAAATTCCATATCTAAGTATATTAACTCTTATACCAATAATAGTGATTTTTTTTGACTTATTAAGTTAAGATAGCATAAGATTTATGTAATATAATGGTGGTGTAGTGGGCCTAATTAAATTTACTTTGTTACTATCAAGGCAAATAAGATGAGTTTAAATTTGAAAGGAATAATTCCGCCAATGGTTACACCATTGACCGTTGATAAAATGTTAGATGATAAAGGGTTGAAACGACTCATTGAATATCTTATTTCAGGGGGCGCTCACGGTATTTTTTTACTTGGGTCAAACGGAGAAGCTCCTAGCTTGACATACGCTGTTCAAAAAGAGTTGGTAACAAAAGCCTGTGAATATATAGATAACCGAGTTCCTGTTCTTGTGGGTATTACCGACTCTTCTTTCGAAGGTTCGGTTGAAATGGCGAAACATGCAAAGATTTCAGGAGCTGATGTGGTGGTAGTTGCTCCTCCATATTACTTTCCCATTACCGAAGATGAAATGGTAGAATATTTAAATACCTTGATACCTGAATTGCCTTTGCCTTTTATGTTATACAATATGCCAAGTTGTACTAAATTGCATCTCTCGTTTGAAACTGTAAAAAAGGCTAAAGAATTGGGTGCGCTAGGAATAAAAGATAGTTCTGGGGATTTGGACTACTTGAAAGGTCTTATAAAAGAGTTTGCCGATTCACCTGAATTCGTAATTTTAGCAGGCACGGAATCATTTCTGCCCGAAACGATTGCCCGTGGAGGTCATGGAGCCGTTGCTGGAGGGGCCAATTTTTTTCCAAAGTTGTTTGTCGATTTTTATAATGCCACAATAGCTAAGGATAACGGTAGCATTTTGCAAATCGGTGATAAGGTTGCCGCTATTTACGAAACTATTTATAGCGTTGGAAAAGATGCCTCGAGGTATACTAAAGGCATTAAATGTGCATTATCTGTAAAAGATATTTGTGATGATCATATGGCACTTCCTTTGCGTAAATTCGATGCTGGCGATAGAGCGCTGATTAAGGGGTATATTGAACGATTTGAGAAAAACACGGTCATATAAAATGGGCATACGATGAATTATCAACTTGGAACTGTCGACACTGCTATCTTAGTTCTTTATGGGTTGCTGATGATCGGAATGGGTATTTATTTTTTAAGAAAAACCAAAACTTCCGAAGAGTTCATGGTAGCCGGCAGGGGCATTCCTGCTTGGGCTGCAGGTATTGCAGTCATGAGCGCATATACGAGTAGCATATCCTATATTGCCGTGCCCGGAAAAGCATTTGATGAAAATTGGCACCCACTGATTTTTGCCCTTACCGCCATACCTGTCACTTGGTTTGTGACCGAGTATGTAATTCCGCATTATAGAAAACATCATATAATCTCGGTCTATAAATACCTCGAAGATAAAATCGGGGAATGGGGCCGGGTTTACGCATCCTTGTCTTTTGTGTTGTTCATGATCGGTAGAACAGCCGTTATTCTATACTTATCTTCCCTATTGCTGACTTCGTTTATCGATGTCGATATTCGCACCTTGATTTTAATTATTGGTATTTTGACTATTGCATATACCTTGATGGGGGGCATGGAAGCTGTTATATGGACGGATGTGATCCAATCGGTTATCATGATCGGTGGGCTTTTGTTCAGTGCCTATATTTTAACGACCGAGATTTTTGCCGAACCGGATTTTCTTGTCCAAAAGGCGTTAGATGAGAATAAGTTTAGTTTAGGCGACACCTCTTTTTCCTTGAGTAGCAGAACCATTTGGGTCATGATTATTTATGGCGTAACGGAAAATATCAGAAACCTAATGGCCGATCAGAATTATACACAAAAATATAGTGCTGTCGCCACTGAGAAAAAGGCCAAAAGGTCTGTATGGATCGCCATGCTGATCTACGTACCGTTGACCGCTATTTTTCTATATATCGGTACGGCGATGTTTGCCTTTTATTCAGGATCGGGGCATGTTCTAGATCCTTCAATACTGAAGGGTGATGAGGTTTTTCCTTTTTTTATCGCAACCGAGCTTCCCGTGGGACTAAAAGGCTTGATTATTGCAGCTATACTTGCCGCATCAATGAGTACTGTAGACTCCGCCCTGAATTCCTCTGCGACCGTACTCTATTTAGATTATTATAAAAAGTATTTTAGACCGCAGGCATCAGAAAAAAACAGTATCGCCTTTCTACGTGTAACCACTATAGTTTGGGGTGTTTTTGGAATTATTTTTGGTTTTTTATTGATCGACACCGAAAGTGCGCTTGATATTTGGTGGCAAATTTCTGGTATATTCGGTGGCGGTATTTTAGGCCTTTTTCTACTGGCGATTTTCAACGTGAAGATACAGCGTTGGCAGGGTATAGTTTCTGTGGTTTTTAGCATATTGATTATTATTTGGGGAACATTTCTACGTGATCTACCGCCTAGCTATAATTGGTTGGAATGTACCCTGGATTCAATAATTGTGGGAGCTGCCGCGACTGCAGGATTAATTTTACTAGCACTGGTTTTTGTAGTCTTTAACAAACAAAAGCAAAAGCATTTATAACCGGTTCTTTTTATATTGGAACTATGAATAAAAAAATACAATGGGGAATATTGGGTGCTGCCACTATTGCGGTGGAGCAAGTGATTCCCGCTATGCTGAAAAGTACGTATTGTGATGTAGCGGCAATCGCTTCGAGAAATAACGAAAAGGCAAAACAAACAGCAAAGGAATTCCATATCCCGAAATACTACGAAGGGTATCAAAACCTATTGGATGATTCGGAAATCGAGGCGGTTTACATTCCGTTGCCAAATCATCTTCATGTTGAATGGGCCATTAAAGCATTACAATCGGGCAAACATGTGCTTGTCGAAAAGCCGGTTGCCATGAGCAGCTTTGAAGCAAAGCAATTATGGGAGGAATCAAAAAAGCATCCAGAACTGAAGATTATGGAAGCTTTTATGTACAAGTTTCATCCGCAGTGGATCAAGACAAAGCAACTATTGGATGATGGTGAAATCGGTACATTGAAAACCATTCAATCTTCTTTCTCTTTTTTTTTAGATGATGCTGATCACATTGTAAATAGTAAGCAATTTGGAGGAGGTAGTTTGATGGATATTGGCTGTTATTCCATTTCGATTTCAAGATTACTTTTCGGTAGCGAACCAAAAAGTGTTTTGGCGAATATCGAATATCATCCTGAATTTAAAACCGATATATTGGCATCGGGAATTCTTGAGTTTGATGGGGGAAGCTCTTCCTTTTTTTGTGCAACGCAGTTAGTCGATAATCAACAGGTTGAAATTTTTGGCACAGAGGGAGGTATCAGATTTGAGCTGCCATTTAATCCACCTAATGACAGACCTTCTAAAATTTGGTTGACTAAACATGAAGTGACAACTGAAATGGAATTTGAAATCTGTGATCAATATACGCTTCAAGCGGATGTTTTGTCCTTGGCAATTTTAGAAGATAATAAAACATCTGTACCTTTAGAAGATGCCATAAACAATATGCTTGTTATTGAAAAAATGCATGAAAGCAACAAATCGGGTCGGCGCGTGAATTTGTAATGAGTATGGTTTTGAATCGTAATATGATACAAGAGAATTTGTCTTGGACCAAGCACAAAAATAGTTTTGAAAAGCAAAAAAATTAAATAATGAGAACAAAAAAGAAGCTAGTAATCTTTGTTATGGCACTGATGTTGAATTTTACATTGAATGCTCAGGAGGCTGAGCATCATGGTCATAGCCATTACACCGAACATGATTCGGTGTCTTCACATAAACTGATTTTCCCTTCACGTACGCCAGACAGGGTAATAGCCAATCTTACGGTTGACCCTGCCCATAGTTTTGCCGTTAATTGGAGAACGGACCAACAAGTTGATGTCGGTGTTGTTGAGGTTGCCTTGGCTACCGATGGTCCAGAATTTTTGCTACGTGACGTCCGCGACATCAAGGCAGTTTCCCAAAAGTTCGAAAATCAAAATAGCAAGGAGCCTTTGGTCAAGGCGACCTATCACTCGGCTGTAATTTCTGATCTGCAACCGAATACTACCTATGTTTATCGTGTCGGGAACGGACAAGAAGACAATGCGTATTGGAGTGAATGGTTTCAATTTACAACGGCCTATACAGATATGGAGGCCCCTTTTAGTTTTATCTATTTCGGAGACGCCCAAAATAACGTGAAATCGTTGTGGTCTAGGGTTATCCGTAATTCGTACAGACAGTTTCCGCAAGTAGATTTTATGTTGCATGCCGGCGATTTGATCAATGACAGAGATGCCAATCTGGAGTGGGGCGAATGGTTTCAGGCCGGTAGTTTTATTCATGCTACAGTGCCGAGTATAATGACACCGGGCAATCACGAATATCGAGACGGGGTATTATCTTCTTTATGGAGACCGCAATTTACCCTTCCTGAAAACGGGCCTTTAGAGGAATTGAAGGAAACTTGTTATGCTATCGACTATCAGGATATGAAACTCATCTCAATAGATGCCGAAGGTTTCGATGAAAGTTTAGAAGCGCGTGCCGCTCAAGTAAAATGGCTTGATTCTGTCTTACGAACCAATACCAAAAAATGGACTACAGTTACCATGCACTATCCTATTTTCTCAACGGCTAAAGGAAGGGACAATAAAGAGTTGCGTGAAGCCTTAAAACCCTTAATGGATAAATATGATGTCGACTTGGTACTGCAAGGTCATGATCATACGTATGCACGAGGTTATATAAAGAATAAGGGAGAAGGGCTTACCGTCGTAAAAGATGCAGGCACCGTCTATGCGGTCTCTGTCAGCGGGCCGAAAATGTACGAATCACAAGACCAAGAATGGATGGTGCGAAGGGGTGAATATACCCAGCTCTTCCAAATAATAACGGTTTCGGAAAATTCTATAAAATACGGTGCATATACGCCTATTGGTACACTTTATGATGCCTTTGAACTTGTAAAAAAGAAGAATAAGAAGAAACTAATAAACAGGGTTCCCAAAAGCCCGGTTAGGTTGAAGAAGAATTTTATTAAAAAAGAGTAATACGTGTTATGGGAAAAAGTAGTGTTCAAACATGACAATAAAAATCCCTTAACGGTGTAACTCGTTTTCTCTAAGAAAAGAAAGTAGTGCTTCAGGAAGATCTGTCTGTATCACATTGATATATTTTTTTTCCAGAAGCTGGCTGAATCCGGTTCCATTTTTGTGTCCTTCCATTTCGTCATATTTGCCCAATGCATTGGTCCAGACTCGTGAACCTGATTCCATGATTTTGCGCATGGTCCTGTCTCTATAAAAACTGTCATCCACATGGATGATAGTGATACCTCCAATTTTTAAAATCTTCCTAACGTCTTTACGAGAATAGGCCCTGGGCATAATTTTTATTTTGGGATTCAAATCACGCAATAGCGGGATGAGTTCGTAACTATCGTAGACATAGAAAAGAATCTGCTCTTCCATATCGTATTTTTTAATCAGGGCATATGCTTTTTTAGCAGCATCTATGCCATCTTCCTTAAAATCTACGTCGATGATGATATGACCTTTGGTGACTTCTAACAATTGCTCAAAGGTCGGTATCCGTTCCGTAGTAATTTCCCCATTGTGTATTAGAAACAACTCTCCTAATGTCGCTAAAGTCAAATCACCTACTTTACCTTTGCCATTGGTGGTTCGGTCGAGAGCTTCGTCATGCATAAGAAGCAATGAACCATCTTTACTCAGTCTCACGTCGATTTCTAGAATATCGATGCCAAGGCTTATGTTCTCTCTAATGGCTGCCAATGAATTTTCGGGATAATTTGGATGTGTCGCCCTATGCGCCGCTACCAGAACATTTTCCGGATGACTTCTAAAATCAGAAAGTAAACCATGTAGTTTTTGTTCTTGTCCAAAAAAAGACAGGCTTAAAAAGAGTAGAACTGTGCAGGTATAATTTTTTAGATAAAGTTTTAGTAGATTTTTCAACTCTTTGTTTTTACCCTTCTAATATACCTCTAATGTATATTTTTTGCCATTTAATTAAAGGTAAAAGATTAACTCAATACGAGTTCTGTATGGGTGTATATTAGTGATACTTTATCTAGAAGCAGATTACTGTTTCATTATAGCCATTTGGAAGTGGAAAAAAGCTCCGCATCTAAGAAGTTTCGTGTGGTTAAGGGGGTTGGGAATTACTTACTGTCTTGTTATTCGAACAAATCTAAAACACCGTTTTATTCTATATCTCAATGTCCGAAATAATTGAGAATATGTAACTTCGGAGAAGTTTACAAGTTTTATTGTAAGTAACTTGAAATTTTCTGCTTTTTACGAAGTGCAAACCAAAACAGTCTCTTAGATAGATTTTAAAAAAACTATGTAATGAAATTGACGAATGTCTTTTATGTATTACTTCTGACCATAGTAGTCAGTTGCAACAAAGTGCCACTATCAGATGTTCCTGAACAGGTAAATCATTACAATCACCAAATCTTTGAAGAAAACAAGCTGCCGCCCAGGGCAACTTTTTTTGCTTTAGAATCCACAGTGATAAGACCTAAAGAAAACTCAAGCCGGTATTTGAACCTTAATGGAGCGTGGAAATTTAACTTCGTAAAAGACCCTAAGCAAAGGCCTATAACATTTCAAAATACGAATTTTGATGATACGGCTTGGAAAACAATTCCTGTTCCTGCGAATTGGGAATCAGAGGGCTACGATTACCCTATTTATTTAGACGAACGTTATCCTTTTGATACCAAATGGCCGGATGCACCTACCGATTACAATCCGGTGGGGACTTATCGAAAAGAAGTAAAACTGCCGACAGCATTTTTATCCGAAGACATTATATTGCATTTTGAAGGTGCCAAATCAGCTATGTATGTTTATGTGAATGGCAACTATGTGGGTTATTCCCAAGGAAGTAAAACGCCCGCAGAGTTCAATATTTCGGCATTCGTATCCGAAGGAAAGAATCTGATTGCCCTTCAAATGTTTCGTTGGAGCGATGCCAGCTATCTCGAAAGTCAAGACATGTTGCGCATGAGTGGCATTGAACGTGATGTGTATCTCTATACACGACCCAAGGTCTATGTTTCAGACTATTTTGCCTATACAAATTTGGATGACACCTATTCAAACGGCATTTTTAAAGGAACGGTTTCAATAACCAATACAACCGCTAGATCGACTTCAAGAAAAGTATCGCTTGACCTGATGGACGGTGGAACTTCTGTTTATCAAACTTCTAAAATAGTAGAAATTCAGCGGCATAGTACACTAGAATTCCAAACTGATAAAGTTATCGAGAACGTAAAATCATGGTCGGCGGAAACTCCCAATTTGTATGGACTTAGAATCACTTTGGAAGATTCAACTAATAGTTCCAACGATGAATACATAAATCTTCAAACCGGATTTAAACGTGTAGAAATCAAAAATAGCCAAGTTCTTTTTAATGGCAAAGCTATCTACATCAGAGGTGTCGACCGTCACGAGACCGACCCATTTACAGGGCATGTTGTATCAAAGGTTTCCATGGAGAAAGACATCAAACTCATGAAGCAGAATAACATCAACGCGGTGCGAAGTTCGCATTACCCGAACGACCCTTATTGGCTAGATCTCTGTGATACTTACGGACTTTATGTCGTTGACGAGGCCAATATTGAAAGTCATCCTTTAGCCATTGATGAAGAAACCCAGATTGGCAACGAAATGAGTTGGCTTCCCGCTCATATGGAACGTACAAAACGTATGTATTATAGAGACAGAAATCATCCGTCAATATATTCCTGGTCGTTAGGTAATGAAGCCGGAGAGGGCGAAATTTTTCGAACAACTTATAAATGGCTAAAGGAAAAAGATAATAATCGGGTCGTACAATACGAACCCGCAGGAAAAGAGGATTACACCGATTTGTATTGCCCGATGTATCCTAAATTCGATTACTTGATCGAACACGGAAAATCTGGTTCAGACAAACCTTCAATTATCATCGAATATGCACATGCCATGGGGAATTCGGTCGGTAATCTTCAGGATTATTGGGATATCATCGAAAATTATCCGAACCTGCAGGGTGGTTTTATTTGGGATTGGGTAGACCAAAGTTTGGAGTACAAAGATGAAAACGGGAAACCTTATTTAGCCTATGGTCACGACTTTCACCCGGATTTGCCCACAGATGGGAATTTCTTGAACAATGGTCTTGTTGATCCATATCGAAATCCGCATCCGCATCTTTCCGAAGTCAAGAAAGTATATGAGCCTGCTCAATTTTATTATAAGGGAGATGGAATTGTAGTTATTGACAATAAAAACTTCTTTGCCGATTTCTCGGATAAAACAATGCGAATTCGAATTTTGAAGAACGGCGTTGAGGTATTCCAAAAATCAAATATTGAAATTGATGTTAAGCCCGGCCGGTCACAACAAATTAAAGTCACGGAAATTCCAGATGTTTTTGTTCCCGAAGACGAGTATATTTTGGAAGTAAGCTTGCTTCAGAAAAATGCAGCAGCATTGATTCCTGAAGGTCATGAAGTCGCTTGGGATCAGTTTTCGTTGAATAAGGGGGTTAATCAAACAATATCCGCACCCAAAGGAAGTCCTTTAGAAATCAGCCGCTCTGAAGATGGTTTTGAAATCAAGAACGACAGAACGATTCTTAAAATCGGTTCAGAGTCGGGCGAAGTTATTTCATGGACTTTTGAAGGAACAGAAATTACCAATCAGCCCATTCGCCCTAATTTTTGGCGTCCGCCAACGGACAATGATTTGGGAAACGGAATGGATAAATGGGCCAAGATTTGGCAGGAAGCCACCTATAATTACAATGCAGAACTAGTTGAACTTCCTAAGAAATCGCAAAGAGCTGTAGGTTTTAAAGTCCGATATAGTACTCCAAATAAGGAAGCCGAGGTACTTGTTGACTACCTACTCGAACCGAACGGAACACTTCATTTTAAATCTATATTTCAACCCAAAGAGAAAGAATTGCCGAATATTCCTAGGTTGGGAATGTACCTTACACTGCCCAAAGATTTTGCTACTGTTGAATGGTATGGTAAAGGCCCAGAAGAAAGTTATTGGGACCGAAAAACAGGCCTCAAAACTGGCCTCTATTCTGGAAAAGTAGAAAAACAATTCCATAGATATTCGCGCCCTCAAGAAACGGGAAATAAAACTGAAGTGCGTTGGTTTACCCTTTCCAATGGTGAAATTTCGTTGAAAGCTCAATCGGGCAATCAACTACTAAATACTAGCGTTTGGCCTTTTGCCATGCAAGAACTTGATTTCAATTCGGAAAAAGATGGTGCGGCATCGGCATCAGGTTTGGTTCCCGTAACTAAAAAACACGGTGCCGATATCAAAATCGGTAACACGGTACAATGGAATATCGACTATCAACAAATGGGTGTAGGGGGGGACAATTCATGGCGGGCTCCAGTACATGATGAATATATAATTAAACCGCAACGGCATGAATATTCCTTTTCAATACAGCCGATAAAAAAATAAATTAAGGACCACGAAGTAGTTATATAAACCTTACTTCAAGCTAGGACTTTTTTTTGCGTAAAATGGGCAAGTATGATTTACATTACTTTTTTAAAGACGCTGGTAAAATGGTATGCGTCTTCATAGCTAATTATCCTAGTAATTTACTTAAGACATAATCACCTGAAAGTCAGTAATTAAAATACTTTTCGTATGTTCAGGAGCGTTAAATGTTCAATAGGTATGCTTGAGGTTCTTTTCTTGAAGAGCAACAAAATTGGCACATGGATAATTCACGATTTGAAGCTAATTCATTTGCAGAAAATTCTGTTAAAAGAAAAACTTACAATACATTCTATTACTAATTTTGATATTTTCAAATGATTTCATTTCAGAAAATAGGGCAACATATCTAGGGTTTTAGAATCGTTTAATTTCTGTACTTTGCAAATCAAATGTTGTCATTGGAAGAACAAAACTTCATTAAAGCACTACGGAAAGGAACTAATCAGGCCTATGGTCGGTTACTCGATGAATACCGGCAAAAGGTATTCAATACCTGTATTTCTTTTGTACCCAATAAGGAGGATGCAGAAGATATAGCCCAAGAAGTATTTGTTGAAGTTTTCAATTCCATATCTAAATTTAAAGGAGATTCAAAATTGTCTACATGGATATATCGGATATCGGTCAACAAGAGTTTGGAATTCGTAAGAAAGAAAAACACCAAAAAACGATTTGGATTTATGCAGTCACTCTTAGGTAATGATATTCCCCTAGACCGAAGCTCTTATTTTACCGAGTTCAACCATCCTGGAATACTACTAGAAAATAAAGAGAAAAACGAAATTTTATTTTCGGCCATCAATAGGTTGCCTGAAACACAGCGCATTGTGTACACCTT
Organism: uncultured Flavobacteriaceae bacterium; assembly: GCA_964600075.1. GTDB lineage: Bacteria > Bacteroidota > Bacteroidia > Flavobacteriales > Flavobacteriaceae > CAZRIE01. The sequence goes on along the minus strand of CAZRIE010000004.1, from coordinate 76,288 downwards.
GAACAAGATAGACGACTTGAGTTATCAGGAAGTATCTGAAATTACCCAAAAAAGTATATCTTCAATCGAGTCTTTGTTGTTCAGGGCAAAAAAGAATTTACAAGAGCTATTACATGATTATTATAAAAAAAACAGAAGCTAACGCAAGTTTTTTATGTTAATGGCATCTTAAAAGAAGACACATAAACCAAGAGTATGGAAAATAAAAGAAACATTGACCGGTTAGTGGAAGAAACATTAAATAGTGTTTCGAATATTGATACAGTTAAAACACCACCTTTTTTCAAGGATAAGGTGCTCAATAGAATGGTGCAGCAAGATACTGAAAAGGCTGAGGGCGTACGTTTTTTAAATTGGTTTACTCAAAAATATCAAGCTGCAGCCTTAATTTGTTTTGTATTGCTGAACACCATTGCGCTACTATACAATACTTCGGATAGCTACAGCGAGAACATTGAGAATTTCGCCGAGGTCTATGCACTTTCGGAAACGGATACCGATTCATATCTGTATCAGAATTAAAGTAAGATAGTATGAAGAAAAATTTACTCTTATATATTTTATTGGGTTTCTTAGTTATCATGAACGGTTTTTTCTTGTTCAAAAATTTTGGGATATCCAATCAAAGTGGTCCTCAAAGACCGGCTCCGTCAAATTTTATTGCCAAGCAGCTGGAGTTTGACGCTACACAATTGCAGCAATTTGAAGAGTTGGATTTAGCACATCGCAAAAAAATGAAGATTATTCTTTTTGACATTAAGGAATCAAAAGATGCATTGTTTGATAAACTGTCCGATGAAACGGTTAACGATTCAGAGATCGATGCCATTACTACACAAATTGCAAATAAGGAGAAAACCAAAGAATTGGAGACGTTTCGTTTTTTTAAGGCAGTAGGTGAATTATGTAACGAAAATCAAAAGGAACGATTTAAGACCATTATAAAAGATGCCCTGCGTCGACAAGGTCCTCCGGGTCGTGACGGACCTCCAGGTGGTGGGCCAGGAGGTGAAGGTAGACCGCCTCCGCCTAGACAATAATGTTGTTAATCAAATCATCGAAGACCTTGACTTTTAAGTCAGGGTCTTTTTTTGTGCTTTTTTTAACAAAGGCCACCACAAGTTTGTAAAACCAATCACATCTAAACTATCAAATACATAAAAATTTGTGAGGATGAACAGCAACACATTTAAAACAGCAGTGCTAGCTTTTGGAACGATAGTAGTAATGTCAATCAGTTCTTTTGGGCAGTCTCAAAATAGACAGGATAGAAAGAAGCCACCAACTTTTAGTGAATTATTAGAAAAAATGGATGCGAATGAAGATGGAAAACTTTCCAAGGATGAGTTAAAGGGTCCTCTGAAAGATAATTTCGCCAAAGTTGACTCCGATGAAGACGGTTTTATCACTGAAGAAGAATTTAAGAAAGCCCCCAAACCCAAAAGAGGTCCTAAAAGATAAAAGTAGCGTAGAAAAACAACAAGTATAAACAAAGACAGATGACAATAAGTAGAAAACAATCCAACGTACTCTTTATAGCATTACTATTTAGTGCTGCAGCACTAACATTTACGTCATGTAGTGATGACGACGAAGTTTTTTCAATTACCGAAGACGAAGCCCTTGATGAAACTGACGACGAAACTGATGCTGAAGAAGAAACCGATGCGGTAGACGATACCGACTTTGAGGCAACTGATTGGACTACCGAAACCCATAGTAAGGATGCAGACCCATATTTTGATGAAATCTTTGTGGATAACGCCGTTAAAAGGTTGGATATCGTTATCACCGAAGACCGTTGGCAAAGTATGTTAGATGACATGACAAGCCTTTATGGTGAATTTGGAACTACTGGTCAGGGCGGACCTCCGGGAGGAGGCCCGACAGGTGGGCAAGATGGAGATTCGTTTGCTGATGAAGACCCGATTTTTGTACCGGCCGAAGTGTTTTATGAAGATAAAGAATGGTATCGAGTGGGAGTCCGTTTTAAAGGAAACTCCAGTTTACAGAGTAGTTGGCGTGCTGGTATTTTAAAATTATCGTTCAAACTCGATTTTGATGAGTTTGAGGATGACTATCCACAAATTGACAATCAGCGTTTTTATGGTTTTAAAAAGTTAAGCCTTAAAAATAATTACGACGACAGATCCATGTTGCGCGAAAAGGTGGCCACTGATGTTTTTCGAAATGCTGGTTTAGCTGCTTCACATACCGCATTTTATAGCCTATATGTAGACCACGGCGATGGCCCTCACTATTTCGGGGTATATACTATGGTGGAAGAAGTTGACGATACGGTTTTGGATGAACAATTTTCAGACGATGATGGTAATTTATATAAACCAGATGGTGCTGCGGCAAGTTTTGCATCGGGTACGTTTAATGAAGAAGAGTATGTAAAGAAAAACAATGAAGACGAAGCTGATTTTTCAGATGTGAAAAGTTTATTGGAAATCTTACATGATGAAACCAGAACTACCGACGCAGTTACTTGGAGAACAAATTTGGAAACTGTTTTGGATACCGATGTATTCTTAAAATACCTAGCTGTAAATATGGTAATTCAAAACTGGGATACCTACGGTAGAATGACCCATAATTATTACCTGTACAATGATTCGGACACCGGTAAACTAACTTGGATTCCTTGGGATAATAATGAAGCCCTTCAAGAAGGTAAACAGGGAGGCTCCCCAGAACTTGATTTTTCAGATGTAATTGGATCAGAGTGGCCATTGATAGGATATTTATATCAAGATGAAGTATATAAGGTCCAATACGATACCTATCTACAAGAAGTTGTAAATGAAGCTTTTAATACGAGCAGCATACAATCATTGTATAATTCCTATTCGACCCTAGTTGAGCCCTATGCAACGGTCGAAGAACCTGGCTATACTTTTTTAAATAGCAGCTCAGATTTTCTAGCTGCTATAAGCGAATTGAATGCGCATGTTACGCAACGTGCCGCAGCGGTAAATAGTTACTTGAATAATTAGATTAAAATAGTTTTAAGTTGATTGGTTTGTAGTTTGATGAGAAAAGCTTCGCAAGCAATTGCGAAGCTTTTTCAAAAAAATTAGGATGAAGCGCAAGTTTTTTTAGAAGAACACATATAAAGACTAAAATGTAACGAGATGAAAAATAGATTTAAAAATTTAAAGGTAATTCTTCCAGTAGTGCTGTTAGCATTAATAGGACTGGTTGCCTGCAGTACCGATAGTACAGACGATTTGGTTATTGATGACGGAGGAACAGATGATGAACCAGCTGTTAAAGAGCTTCATGCCGCTTTTGCGGCCTTTGATACAGACGCAACGACCATATTTTTAGACGGTTCGAGCGTAGTAATAGAAACTACGGGCTTACCCAATCATGAAACTGTGTATTGGGGAGAGGGCAATACCCTTTTTAAAGAAGAAGATGATGTGGCGCTTACACCCAGCGTTATTTCCAGTAACAACAATGCCACGTCTATTATTGTAGATGCGACTCCCGATTTAACCGGGAATACGGTATCAACACAGTTGAATACGATTGGCATAGCCGTTAGCGGATCCTCAATTTTTAATGACCAAGAAGGTAATGGGGCTTTAGACCAGGCAGCGGCCAGTTTAGATTGGACCGGAGCTCATATTGGCCCCGGAGTTTACCACTATCATTTAGAACCCGTTGCCTTTTCGGATGACGATGAAAATTTAGTGGGGATTTTATTGGATGGTGTATTTCTTTATGGAAGAAAATGCAACTCGACAGGAGATTACCCGACGGATTTGGATGCTTCCGGTGGTCATACAACAACTACGCAATATACCGAAGGGGAAGAACAATATCACTACCACATTATCAATGAATTGTATTCAACGACCGGATCCTACATAGCTTTTGCTGGTCCTTACCAAGGATACTAGATAAACCAGCATGAAACCATTTTATTTCATACTTCTAATACTTTCCTTCACCGGCTGCAAAGAGGCTTCCGATGATAAAGGCACTGTGGATAAAGCTATTGTTATTGATAGTGTTGAGGTGTCGAAAAGCGAATTGGTGCTTAATCAAATAGAAGGAAAATGGTATTATGCAGGCCGGCCGTTTAACGGATATTCCGTAAAATTCCATCGCAATGGCACCTTAGAAGAAAAGCTTGGTTTTTACAAGGGAAAGAGAGAAGGTATAGCGAAACGTTGGTCTGAAAATGGGGTGCTTCGTGTTGCATCATACTATAAACAAAACCGTTTGGTCGGAAGCTATAAAAGTTGGTGGGAAAATGGCGTGTTAGGTTCTGAAGCAAATTACGTAAACGGAAAAATAAACGGCGTAGCAAAAGAATGGCATCCAACGGGTCAACTTGCAAAAGAGCGACAACTGGTTGACGGCAAAGAAGACGGATTACAAAAAGCCTGGTTGAAAAATGGCAAGTTATATATCAATTACGAGTCCAAAAACGGGCGCATTTTTGGGATGAAAAGAGCTAATTCATGTTATCAATTGAAAGATGAGGTTGTTGTTAGAAGCGAATAAGATAAAGCTACTTTTTATTTTTCTGGTTACGCTTTTTACGAGTTGTAAAAAAGAAATCAAAAAAGAGTATAATAGAGTGGAAGAAACGAGTAGGGTAGAGTACTTGCCCTATTATAAAGATGCCTCATTTACGCCCAATTGGTTAACCCCAAATAGTAAAGAAGAAAGGCAATTTCATAAAATTCCTGATTTTGAACTTGTAAATCAATTGGGAGACACAGTCACTCAAAAAACCTTTGACAACAAACTATATATCACGGATTTCTTCTTTACCAGTTGTCCGGGTATCTGCTTGAAAATGACCGGAAATATGTCAAAAATACAAGAAGAGTTTAAAGACGATTCTGATATATTGTTATTGTCACATTCGGTTACGCCATCTATAGATTCTGTTTCTGTTCTTAAAACATATGCTGAAAAGAACTCCATTATCGATAATAAATGGCATCTGGTAACAGGCAATAAAATGGAAATTTATGAACTGGGAAGAATGCAATACTTTGTTGAGAACGACTTAGGAATTCCAAAAAACATTAATGACTTTTTACACACAGAAAATTTCTTGCTCATTGACAAGAACAAACACATTCGAGGTATTTACAATGGCCTAAATAGAGCATCTATGGCCCAATTAATTACAGATATCAAAACCCTAAAAGAGCAATGATAATGAAAAAATTACTCATTTATGCCATTCCCCTTTTCGCTGCTGCACTCTTCATGGGTTGCAATGGTAAAAAGGGAACCCACATACATGGCAGTGATACGCATACAAATTCCACTGAAATCGTATTCCATACCCAAAACGACTATTTCGGGGCCTATGACTTGGCCGACGAAAACTTCGGTAACAAAACAAAAGTTACCATCACAGCGGACAGCCGAGTGATGATGACCAATTCGTTACCGAATCATAAAACAGGGGAATTTCCCAGAAAAGGGAATCCAAATACCATTTCAGCACAAAACAAGACTTATAATTTTCCACTAAATCCCCAGTATACCGGAAAAGCAGAATGGATTAGAGAACCGGGTATCGCATTAAATGGCATAAGATTTGAACCGGGCACAGCGGAAGTAGTTGTTTGCGAAACTGGCGAGAACTACCGCATAGAGGCCTTTCAAGAGGTAATAGACTTAGGGCTTGACTTTAATCACGCTCATGTACAACCCACAGGAGCCTATCATTATCACGGTACGCCAACAGGTGTCATAAAAAATTTTGATGCTGGAGAAGATTTAGTGCACATAGGTTTTGCCCATGACGGTTTCCCCATGTATTATTCTAAAAGTGGTGCTTATAAACCAGGCTATAGCGCAGTTGAGGGAGATCATGAAGGAGAAGATTGCACCTACACTAATCCTAAACAGACGATAACTATTTCAGTTGATGGTCATCACGACGGAACCTTTACTTCGGACTTTGAATATGTCGAAGGCTCGGGCGATTTAGATGAATGTAACGGAATTTCGATCGATGGCAACTACATGTACTTGGTTACAAATGAATTCCCTTACGTTAGTAGATGCTTAATGGGCGAATTTGAATCACAAGAACGAGGAGGATCAGGTGGCGGATCAAACATCGCTCAACTTTTTGAACAAATGGATGCCGATAAAGATGGAAAGCTTTCCGCTCAGGAGTCTAAAGGACCATTAAAACAAAATTTCTCAGAAATCGATGCAAACAATGATCGTTTTATTTTAAGGGAAGAACTGGAAAAAGGGATGCCTCGAAGAGCAAAACTGAGAAGAAGACAATAGAATTCATCTGACAGTTGAACAAATGGGAAGGTGTTGTATTTAAACCTTTCTGGCCTTTGGCCGTAATTAGAAATGCATTTTATAAAAATAGCACGATAGATTTACGGGTATCGAACAGTTTTTACAACTTTTTTTAAATGACGATTACTTCTCTTTATCTGCTATCGATTTGCAAACCAAATTTCAGATAAAAATGACCAAGGCCTTCAACACCTAAGTGGATAAAAACGATATTGGAGAACAGAATAATTCAACGACGAAAGAAACTCCCAAAACTAGTGGTCATGTTCTCTAAATCGATTAACGGACCTTTAGCATCTAATTGATTAATTTTGACCACTAAATGATGCAATTCACAGCACATAATGTTCCAGAAGTTGCTCAAAGAGTAAGAGTCAGGGGACAATAAATATTTGTAAAAATGAATATTAAAAACAAAGTGTTTTTCGTAAGTGGCGGGGCCTCTGGATTGGGGTTTGCTACGACCAAAATGATAGTTGACAACCACGGTGCGGTTATTCTGGCCGATATCAATTCGGAAGTAGGGCTCCAGTCAGAGAAGAAGCTGGGGCCAAAAGCACTATTTGTTACCACTGATGTTACCAACGAAGAGAGCGTAAGAAATGCGATGGCTGAGGGTGTAGCCAAATTTGGGACTATTCATGGTGTCATAAATTGTGCGGGAATAGCCCCTGCAGAACGCGTTTTGGGTAGGGGAGGCCTACATAAATTGTCTACATTTTCAAAAGTGATTCAAGTCAACCTTGTTGGCAGTTTTAATGTGCTGCGGTTGGCTGCCGATATTATGCAAGCTAACGAGCCGGGCGAAAATGGGGAAAGAGGAATAATCATTAATACGGCATCGGTTGCCGCATTTGATGGTCAGATCGGGCAAGCGGCGTATGCCGCATCAAAAGGTGGTATTGTAGCGATGACCTTGCCGATAGCCCGAGAATTTTCCCGAATAGGAATTCGCGTGCTTGCCATTGCCCCAGGAATTTTTGAGACGCCCATGCTGGCCGGTATGTCCGAAGAAGTTCGGGTATCGTTAGGGCAGCAGGTGCCTTTTCCATCTCGATTGGGCAGGCCCGATGAATATGCTTCCCTAGCAAAACAAATGATAGAAAACCAAATGCTCAATGGCGAAGTCGTCCGACTCGACGGGGCAATTAGAATGACAGCTAAATAACGAACCTGAAAATCAACTGGGAAACCAATGGTGAATGAAGTTCCGTTCTTAAAAGTTCCGACCATCGATATCGATATTCAGAAGACATCGGATAAAATGGTTCTGTTTACTTAAAATCTGCCATTATCGTAGAAGATCACCCTCAAAAAATTATGAAACGGCTTATCTATTGCTCCGAGCACAGGCCTAGCGCTATTTTTTTGGGACAAAGAGAAAAGGATGGCGATTGGGTGATATTGACCTATAAACAAGCTTAGGAAAAAGTGCAACATGTCGGGCAATTTCTTTTAAATAGTAGTACCTCGACTGAAAGACCTCAAAATATCAATCCACCCACAACAACGGATACCGAACAGGCATATTCCTAATAACTTCGGGATTGTCGAAATCGACTTCCAATGACTTCCATAAATTTAGATACGCATCGTTTTTAAGGGCGAGACCTCCAAAAAGGAAAGAAGGATGCCTTACAGGCCACTCTTCCCAATACATAACGTCTTTTTTATAGGGCCAGCTTTTCTTATCCTTTGCAAAGGGATAGAGAAACTCAATTCCTTTCCCAATATTTTTACCATTAGGTGATCTGAATTCGAATAGATTATCTTTTGGTTCAGAAAGTACCTGACATAGGGCTGTCATGGCATCCAACGTAAAAAGGGAATACCCATAGGGTTTTGTCCGTTTTATCTCTAGGGGAAAGCTTCCGTTATCGGCCATTTGATCCGGTAGTAAAACAGTTTTGTACATATTCCGGCAATAGTCAAGTACTTCTTTGTTTCCAACAAAATGTGCAAAAACGGATGCTTGCATAGCCCAACAAACGCTATGGTTGTTACCATTGTCTCTTTCTGTTATTCCATAGGGGTGTGAAAATATCCAATCTAAATAGGTGCCAAACCAATCTTTAAGTTTTGTGCTGTCGCTATCTGAAATAACGTCTGAATCTTCAATAGCAGCAATGGCCTTTGCTACCTCCATCAAGTGAATGGTGTCGATTATGCCGATGCCACGCCCCGTAACCTTGCCCATAATAGCCTGACCATATAACAGATTCGGATTCATTAATGTGGCCTCATCAATAAACCAAGCTTTTAAGTGGGGTAGTAGCTGAGACACATATTTCTCATCACCAGTGATAATATAGGCCGAGGCCAGTGCTCCCGAAATCTGGCTCAGACGGATCATGGCCTCTCGGTGGTCCGTAAAATTTTCTGGATTTGTCATTCCATCTTTTCGGATGTAAGGACCTTTAGGATTTTCAGGGTCGGGCCACCAGTAATCACCTTCAGAATAGAAATCATGAATACCGCCGCCACTTCTTTCACAGGTAGAGGCAGTCACCGTTATGGGTTCAAGATTCATATATGCCTTGCCGTTTTCAAGTACCCTTTCCTTTTCTACGCTAAGAACAAACTGTTTTTTTGATGTCTGTGCTTTCATGCATCCCATAAGGGATAAGAATAGGGCAACACAGGCAAAGTATTTCATTGAAGCTATTATTTAGTAATGGACCTGAATTTTGTGGGGTATCAATTCTTTTTTTCGCGCAATAGTGCTTCTAAAAAATAGTAGTCGGCATAGGTGATAGGCTCATCTATTTCATCATTGTTTGGCCAGTTTCCCGTGCTATGATCTAAAATAAACGGAGCATCAATATCTTTTGCAAGCATATATTTTTCGGATTGCAAGGTATTCAATACCTTTTTTGAGTAAGCTAAATAATCGCCCTCGTCGGTATAATCGTTAAGTTCCAGAAGGGCTGAGGCTATTATAGTCGCTGCCGATACATCGCGTGGGGCATTGGGAAGATCGGGATCATTGAAATCCCAATAAGGGATACCATCTTCCGGAAGATTTTTATGGGAGAGAAAGAATTTGGCCGTGGATTCGGCCTGATTTAGATACCTCTCGTTTTTTGTAAACCGATAGGCCATCGTATAGCCGTAGATACCCCATGCTTGACCCCTGGCCCATGTCGATTCGTTATTGAACCCCTGGTGGGTAACCTTTTCCTTTACCGCACCGTTTATGGTATCGTAGACGACTACATGGTATATGCTATGATCTTCACGAAAATGGTTTTTCAAGGTAGTATTGGCGTGTTGTATTGCTATTTTATGAAAAGTACTATCTCCTGACAATCTTGTCGCCTCAAAGAGTAGTTCAAGGTTCATCATATTATCTACAATAACAGGAAACTCCCAAGTATCCCCATTCCAGTCCCATGAGCGTAGGGAACCTACATTTTCATTGAATCGTGTCGCCAATGTTTTGGCACCTTGAACGATAACTTCTTTATACTTTTCATTTCCGCTAACTTCATATCCTTCACCGAAACTACAGTATACCTTAAAGCCCATGTCGTGTGTACCATCGTTGTATTTTTCCTTTTCGATAAATGGGGTCCATTCCATAGCTCTTTGCTTGTAGCTTTCATTGCCGGTGAGCTTAAAAAGTTGCCATAGATTTCCCGGAAAAAAACCGCTGCACCAGTCTTTTGAAGGTACACCACGCGTTGAATTGGTCGCTTTGGTATAGCTTCTGGGTATATTGGTGGAGTCTACTGAATATTCAAGAAGTCGTTGGTACCGAAGTTGTAGTAAGGAATCGATAGAGACGGCTTCTGCCATCTTTTTGTCTTTACTGTCAGATTTACAAGAAATCCCTAGGATAAGAATGCAAATGGTAAAAATACAATGGTTAACTCTAAACATAGTTCGATAATTTAAACAAGACCCTTGAGAAATTGTCATCCAGCGAAAATGAACATCAAAAGGGCATTAGTAATTAGTATTCAAGTTTATTATTTGTAGTCAATTTTCTAAGTAAGAAAAGGTTTTTCATTTCAAAAACGAAATTCTTTTAGGAGCTATTTTTTCGTGGAACCACGCTTGATTAATTTCGGGTTTATCATAATTGTTTGGTTCTCGACAAGTTGATCTCCGTTTGCGATGGAATCAAGTAATAATTTACAGGCAATTTTTCCGATTTCCATTCCGGACTGATCCACAGTTGTCAATGAGGGTTCAATGACCTGGGAGGTTGGTTCGTTACTAAAACCAGCGATTGCCATTTCCTCTGGAATTTTTTTATCGATACTTTTCAAATATTTCATTGCCCCGATGGCTGCAAAGTCATTTGCCGAGAAAATACCATCTATACTATCAAATTCTTCAATAACTTTTTTGGCTAAACCGTAGCCATCTTCTTCTAGAAGCCTAGAAATCAAAACGAGGTTCTCATCATAAGGCAGTTTATATTTTTCAAGTGCCTGGCGGTATCCCTTATGGCGATTATTATAAATCTCTACATGTAATGGAGATGTGAAATGGGCGATTTTTTTACATCCTTGTTGTATCAAATGTTCCGTTGCTTCAAAGCCGCCGCGAACATCGTCAATAATAACTTTCCCAGTCTGCTTCATACCATTGAGATGTCTGTCAAAAAAAACAAGGGGGGTGCCTTGATCAAAACAATCTGAAAGATGGGTGCTATCGTCCGTTTCTATAGTGACCGAAATGAGAATGCCGTCTACGCGGTTAGCCATTAAATTTTTAATTATTTTTTGCTCACGTTCCAGTTTTTCGAGTGACTGTGAAATGATAACGTTGTACCCCGCTTTATAGGCTATTTCTTCTATACCCGATATAGTCGATGAAAAGAAATAGCGCGAGATTCGAGGTACTACCACCCCAATGGTATTGCTTTTGTTTCGCCTTAGGTTAGAGGCCAATAAATTTGGCGTATAGCCCATTTCCATTGCCTTCTCGAAAACCTTTTTTTTTGTTTTGGGCTTTACACGATCACTATCGTTAAGCGCTCGGGATACGGTTGAACTATCAAGACCAAGAGCTTTGGCTATTTCATGTATAGTCGTTTTTTTCATTTCAGGTTGTAAATGGATTGGCCGTATTACAGCAACTTAAAAATATAGAGCGAAACCAGCGCTATATACTAGAAAAAAGATGTTTTCGTTGCGGTAAAGATAAAGAAATTTATTTTAGTACAATCGATTGTATATTTTTTTTTACTTTTACATGAAGTGTGATTGGGCTCGTAGTCGAAATCTATTATCTTTAACTGAATTTGGATTTTAGTTGTCGTAAAAAACTAAGTAGCGACAATTAGTACCTAACCGATAAAACAAACTTAATGGGTAAAACAATAGTACTAACAGGCGCAGGTGGTGTCTTGTGCAGCACGATGGCCAAGGCATTGGCAGAAGAAGGTCATCAGGTGGCCGTATTGGATTTGAAAAAAGAAGCGGCAGACAGGGTAGCCGATGAAATTAACGCCTCTGGGGGAACTGCCATAGGAGTCTTGGCCAATGTATTGGAGAAGCCATCGCTCGAAGCTGCAAAAAAAGAGGTGAACGAAAAACTCGGGCCTTGCGATATCCTTATTAATGGAGCGGGAGGGAACCATCCTTTAGGCACTACAAGCAATCCGCATTTGGTCGAGGAAGATCTCAACAACACTACCGAAGGTTTTAAAACGTTCTTTGACTTGGATACCGCGGGAATTCAATTCACTTTTAACCTTAATTTTATTGGTACGCTTTTGCCAACACAAGTCTTTGCACAAGATATGGTAGGTAGAAAAGGTTGCAGTATATTGAATATATCTTCAATGAACGCATTTACACCTTTAACCAAGATTCCAGCATATAGTGGTGCAAAAGCAGCTGTCTCCAATTTCACGCAATGGCTGGCCGTTCATTTTTCGAAGGTGGGTATTCGTGTAAATGCCCTGGCCCCCGGTTTTTTTCTCACTGATCAAAATAGAACGCTACTTACCGAAAGTAACGGAGAACTGACACCAAGAGGAAAAACTATTATTGGCCAAACACCTATGGGAAGATTCGGTGAGCCTGAAGATTTAGTGGGTACTACTTTATGGCTATGTGGTGAAGGTGCATCTTTTGTTACCGGAGTCGTTGTGCCTATCGATGGTGGCTTTAGTGCTTTTAGCGGAGTTTAAATATAATAATATTAGTATTTGGATTAGTAAGTACTGTCTTTTCCATTACAACTGGTGAGACAGATGTAAATAAATCTTAACGAATAACCAATAGCTTTTTCGAAAATGAATCAAACCTTAGAACAAACATGGAGATGGTACGGGCCGAACGACCCCGTCTCTTTAGCAGATATTAAGCAAGCCGGGGCTACAGGAATTGTTTCCGCACTGCACCATATTCCTAACGGTGAAGTCTGGTCGGTAGCCGAAATTAAAAAGCGTAAAGACACCATTGAAGCTACAGACCTCACGTGGTCGGTAGTAGAGAGTGTACCCATCCATGAATCCATTAAGACCCAAAGTGGAGACTACATGAAGTATATTGAAAATTATAGACGGACACTTGAAAATTTAGGGGAGTGCGGTATTGATATCGTCTGTTATAACTTTATGCCGGTTTTGGACTGGACACGTACTAACTTGGATTATGGAGTAGAAGATGGTTCGACCGCCCTGCGTTTTGAATCGGCCGCGTTTGCAGCTTTCGAATTGTTTTTGTTACAGCGACCCGGTGCCGAAGAATCATATAGCGACAAACAAAAAGTGGCTGCCAAAACCTATTTCGATGGCCTATCGCAAGATGAGAAAATTGCCTTGTCAAATAACATCATCGCCGGGCTTCCTGGAGCGGAAGAAGGCTATTCGTTAGATGAGTTCAATGCCATTCTTGCCACTTATGATGCTATTGGCCCAGCAGAATTGAAAAAAAGTTTATTTGAATTTTTGGCTCAAATCATTCCTACTGCCGAAAAAGCTGGGGTTTTGATGTGCATCCATCCCGATGATCCACCGTATCCTATTTTAGGACTCCCTCGGGTAGTAAGTACGGAGAAAGACATCGTTGAATTATTTCAGGCCGTGGATAGCCCAAACAATGGGTTGACATTTTGTACTGGCTCTTTTGGAGTTCGTGGCGACAACGATTTACCGGGTATGGTCGAACGCCTGGGAAGCCGAATCCACTTTATCCACTTAAGATCTACAGAAAGCGATGCCGATGGAAATTTTCATGAAGCCAATCATTTGGAAGGTGATGTAGATATGTTCGGAGTAATGAAAGCCTTGGTTTCCGAACAGGAAAAACGAAAAAAATCAGATCGAAAAGACCTTCGTATGCCTATGCGCCCTGACCACGGTCATAAAATGCTCGATGATCTTCGTAAAAAAACAAATCCCGGATATTCGGGTATCGGAAGGTTACGAGGCCTTGCAGAATTACGAGGCCTTGAATTCGGAATTCGAAAAGTATTGTTCTCTTAATTTTTCAAATTCCAGACCTTAACTAATATCTAAAATCTAACATTTATGTCAACATCTTACGAAACAAGATATGCTTCCAATCCGGAAGCTGTTAAGCAATATGACACCACAGCGCTGAGAAATGAATTCTTAATTTCCAATTTGATGGAAAAAGGAAAAATCAATCTTACCTATACGCACTACGATCGTTATATTGCCGGTGGTGCAGTTCCAGAAAATCCTTTGAAATTAGAGGCTATCGATCCCTTGAAAGCCGAGTATTTTTTAGAAAGAAGGGAATTGGGCATTATAAACACAGGCGCTAGCGGTTCTGTTGAGGTTGATGGCACAACGTATGCCCTTGCACATAAGGATGCACTTTATGTCGGAAGGGGAGCCAAAGAGGTAATCTTTAAAAGTGATGATTCAGGAAAGCCCGCAAAATACTATTTAAATTCAGCGCCTGCACACACCAGTTACCCAACAAAAAAAGTGAGCCTGGGCGACGCCAATAAATTGGAACTGGGTTCTTTGGAAACCGCTAATCATAGGACGGTAAATCAAATGATTATTGGCGGTATAGTAACCACTTGTCAATTGCAAATGGGCATGACCGAACTAAACACCGGAAGTGTTTGGAATACTATGCCTGCCCATGTGCACGATCGTCGTATGGAAGTCTATTTTTATCTTGATGTACCCGAAGGGCAATCGGTCTGTCATTTTATGGGCCAGCCACAGGAGACAAGACATATTTGGATGCAAAACCATGAGGCCGTAATCTCACCCCCATGGTCAATTCACTGTGGATCCGGAACTTCGAATTACACCTTTATTTGGGGAATGGCAGGTGAAAATCTGGACTATAGCGATATGGACGTCGCGAAAATTACGGAACTCAGATAAAACAAATCCTATGCGGGCAAAACTGATTCTCAGCCTTTTATTGACAACTGTTCTTTATAGCGGTTGCGCCGAAAACAAGATAATTACCGTGAAAAACCCATTGGATATCGCCAGGGCTTTTGAAACGGTAGAAATTGATTTAAAATCTCTTGCTGGAGAAGATATCGCTAGTGCCAAATCCTTAACCTACGGGGTTGTCGATACCGAAACAAAAAAGGAAATTGTCTCACAGACGGTAGACGTTAACGACGATGGGATTGTGGATATGGTATTGTTTCAACCTGAAATTGGGGCACTTGCGGAGCGGTCTTTCGAACTTGTAACATTGGATAATTCGACGACATCGGATAGCATTCCAGCTTGTTATTCAAGATTTGTTCCCGAACGCACTGATGATTATGCATGGGAAAACAACCGTGTTGCATTTCGAACTTACGGCCCGACGGCGCAAAAAATGGTCGAAGATAAAGTCAAAGGGGGTACCCTTTCCAGTGGAATAGATGCTTGGTTGAAGCGTGTTGATTATCCCATTATTAACAAATGGTATAAAGAAGAACTTTCAGGTGAAGTTAGTTATCATAAAGATACGGGCGAAGGTCTGGATAACTTTCATGTCGGCCCAAGCAGGGGAGTGGGGGGTGTCGCAATGAAAGTGGATAGTACATACTACATTTCCAAAAATTTTATTTCTTGGAAAAACTTATATAACGGCCCAATTCGCACCAGTTTTATGTTGACGTATGCAGATTGGGACGCTAACGGGAATACGATATCAGAGGAGAAGCATATTTCACTGGATTATGGTAGTAACCTTTCCCGATTTGAGGTTAGGCTAAAAGGTGCCGATATGATTTCCGCAGGCCTAACCTTGCATGAGAAAGATGGTATCGTCGGTGTCGACCAAGAAGAAGGTTGGGTCACCTATTGGGAACCCCATGAAGATTCAGAACTGGGCATGGCTATCGTAGTCCCAAATAAAAATATGATAGGCCACGAACATTATGAAACGGATAGCAAAGACGAAAGTAACCTATTTGCACACCTCAAAGTTGATAATCAAAAGGCCGTTTATTATGCCGGTTTCGGATGGAAAAAAAGTGATCAGTTCACAACCAAAGAAGAATGGCAGTCTTATGTAAGTACTTTCTCTAAAAAACTGAACAATCCGATGATTGTCGAAGTGAGGTAGTTCAAATTTTGTTTAAGTGCACTTTGGTCAAATAGACCTTTCTATTAACCGACTGTTTCTGGCCCATCGAAAACCTAAATCATTTATCAAAAATCGTCCTCCACTGGTTCATGGATAATACCTTATTAGTTTGAAGGTAAAACAGAGTTAGTCTTTGTCACTTGGGGCTAGTTTAAATACCCTTTTCATTTTAGCCCACTTTTCAGCTGAAGACGCATTTGGGTCAGATGCTTGAAATTTGCTCATGAATTCTTCCCATTCAGCTTGTCTGGGTAGTCCGGCCAACGTACTCATTTGCTTTTCAAAATCAAAATCTTCGGGAACTGTTAGAATCATGAACAATTGGGTTCCCGATCTGTAGATTTCGGAATCGATCACACCTACTTTTTTTATGCCATCGGTAACTTCTTTCCAGATATTTTCGGGTCGATGCCGTTTCTCGTATTCTTCGATCAATTTTAGATCATCTTTGAGTTGAAGCGTAAGGCAATACCTTTTTGTAGTTTCTGTTTGGGCTGCTTGAAGATATTCATATTCTTTTGAAGCATCGCTTTGTGCCATACTTTCGACGTTTACAGCCAATAGAATGAGTGCGAAAATCAAATTACTTTTCCGGTACATAGATTTTATTTTTTAGGTAATTAAAAATATACTATCGCATGTTCATAGGCAAGGGCAATGCCTTATAATGTGTAACCTTACTTAAAAAAGGGCAATTTATCAAATTGAATAGTTGTCGCTTTAGCTTAGATTTAATCACTACCAATAAAAAAAACCGGGAGTAAAAACTCCCGGTTTTTCCAAAACTAAACTAACTCAAAATCAAAATACTTTATATTACTTCTAAAAAACTAATTCTGATACCGCCGTACTGTTCATTCACCAATTTCGTCATTATTCGATAGTTCACTGGCTGGAATTCGAGCAAACATTTGCGTTGGTAATGGAGACCCGGCTTCGGTTATAAAAGTTTCGAACTTGTTTGTTCGAACTAAATCGAACCACCTTTTTGCTTCACCTAAAAACTCATAACCTCTTTCTTGAAATACAAGTTCGTCGAATTCTGTTGAGGAAAGCCCTGCTGGCAGATCAACCGTTGGGTCAGCGGTGTTCACATCCAACCCATAAGCTCTTCTCCTGATTTGATTCGCCGCCTCATAGGCGGCTCCGGAAGGTGCGCCATTTGCCAAATTATCAGCTTCGGCATAAATCAACAAGACGTCGGCATATCTAAAGGCGGGCCAGTCATTACCGCTTGCAGTTTCTTCGACACTACCCGGGTCGCGATATTTTCCCAAAATGTATTCGTAATTAGTACTTCCGAGAACATTGGTCATGACACCATCTATCAACAATTCATTATACAGCGTCCATTGTTTTCTTAAGTCATTATCGTCCCAGCCAGCAACCAGTGGAGATGCCTCAAAGACACCCCCTTGCTCCAAGCCCCTTGGGGCAATTCCTCCCTTCAGTGCAAAACCACTACCTCGGGGAGCCCAGTAGGTGGTAACAAAAGTACCAAGGCCTACTGCCTGCGAAAATTTCAAAGAAAAAACATCTTCTTCATGGGTGTCTGCAGTTGCTGAGAATACATCAGGGAAATTCGGTAGCAATGCGTAACCGTAGGTGCCTGCATTATCAATCACTTCTTTTGCTTTGCCCGCAGCTTCGGCAAAAGAACCTCGTGTGAGGTACATGTCGGCCAGCATTACTTTTGCTGCCCCTGCCGTAGGTGAACCAGCTTTGTCAGTGGTGGTCGGGAGAAGACCTTCTGCAATCTGTAAATCACCGATAATTTGTTGATATATATTGTCTACAGATTCCAACGCTTGCCCAGTTTCATCTGAATTTGTCACCGGCTCTAGCCGCAAGGGCACTTCCCCGTGCATCCTTACCAAATTATAATATACATAAGATCTTATAAATAAAGCCTCGCCCTGAGCCCTGTCTTTCAGGCCTTGATCTATGTCGCTGCCCTCCAATGCGGCCAAAAGGGAATTGGCACGACCAACAGATTCGTAAAGCGTGACCCACCAGTTATTCGCATTAATTAGATCGAGCTCATAGTTGCTCTTCAATAGGTTTCCTCCAGATCGCCCTCTAATACTCTCGTTTAGAAGCATCAAATCTCTTGAAAAATGTGATTCCCATACACGGCCCCTACTTCTTGTCAAGGGTTCGTACATACCCGTAAGAATAGAGTTTAGATTTGAGGCATTGACATCTTCTAAAAGCACTTCGCTTATGGGTGTCTCCTCTAGATAATCATCACAGCCAACTAGCAAACCTATGCATAGAAAGCAAATTAATGTTTTTGAATATATTGTTTTCATAGTCTATATTTTTAAAATGATAAATTAAGGCCTAGGGTGAAGGTTTTCGCAGTGGGGTATGCCCCTAAATCAGACCCTTGTCTCAGGTCGTTGCCACTAAAACTGTTCACTTCTGGGTCAAAACCACTATAATCGGTTATAGTTATAAGGTTTTGTCCACTAGCATAGATATTTATTGCATCGAAAAAATTTAATTTTTCTACATTGATATTATAGCTCAATTTTATATTTGCCATTCTCAAATAACTTCCGTCTTCTATAAATCGGTCAGAATTGAACCGTACGATGTCATCTGTGGCGGGATAAAAATCCTTCGTATTCGTTACTTTGTTAAATTCTAAATTAGGCAAAGTCAAATCACGAAGTACCGTATTCTGTATGCCATTACCTGAAACTCCTTGCCAATTTGAAATTAAGTTCCATTTTTTATATCTAAGGTTGGTATTGAAACCATATGAAAAATCTGGCAAAGAGTTGCCGACTACCTGCCGATCCAAGCCATCGATTTCACCATCGGGAACTCCATCAGGGCCACTAAAATCTTCATACGTGGGTTGCCCATCTACCATACCGGTAAACTTGATTTCATAGAAAGAGAAAAGGCTTTCACCTTCTCTCACAATAGTCGTCGTTCTAGAAGCGTCATTACTTCCGCCGGACAAAATATCTTCTCCATTTTTAGTTTGAACCACGACATTATCGTTTTTAGAAAACTGTGCATCTACCGCAAAAGTCCAATTTTCAGAGTTAACAATGTCCAAGCCTGCTTGAATTTCAAAGCCCGTATTTTCTACCTTTCCAACATTATCAATGATACTTCTGAACCCTGATGAAGGCGGTAATTGTACTTGCGCCAATAAATCGTCAGTAGTCTTTTTATAAACATCAAACGATAATCGATATTTGTTTTGGTCTAGTCCGAAGTCCACACCAAAATTCGTTTGTGTTGTTGTTTCCCAAGTAATACTCCCGTTGGGAAGATTGGGGGCCAGACCTACACTAATACCAGATCCAGCCGTTTGTCCGGTCAAAACAATAGACCCTAAGAGTAGTGATTGATAGGGTTGAATAGCCTGATTACCTGTTGATCCAGTGCTAAAACGAAGCTTTAATTCATTCACTTTACTACCTTGTAAAAACTCTTCTTCCGAAATTCTCCATGCAGCCCCGAAAGCACCAAATCCCGCCCATTTGTTGCCTGCAGAAAATACCGACGAGCCATCTGTTCTGGCATCTAAGGAGATTAGATATTTCTTTTTATAGTTTAGCCTGACCCTAGTAAAAAATGATGCTAAACTGGTTTCTGTAAGAAATGTTTCCGGAATTGCAGAGGTAGCAGCAGCCTGTATGGCATTGTTTTGCAAAATATCGTCTGGAAAACCAGTACCTGAAAGAAAAATATCCTCACTTGAAATATCGTTTATCGATGCTCCTGCCAAAGCATCTACTTCCAGTTCACCAAAAGTCTTATTATAGTTGAAAAAGCTTTCCAATAAGGTATTTGTGGATTTAAAAGTACTTAATTGAGCCACTTGACTTCCCAATTCGGTAAGATAAGATGGCGAATAGAAATCTCCTTTTCTTTCAATATAATCTACCGAAGCCCTGGTAACGTTAGTAAAGTTCTTCGCCAATTTTGTGTTAAGGGACAAAACCCCTTGTGCCCTATTCAACCTATTGCGATCCAACGCTCTAGTCATACCTACCGGATTTTCTACATCACCCCCGCTAAAACTGTAGGGTGCCACACCGGCAAAATTACCTTCGGCATCGTAAACAGGAGCCGTTGGCATAGCTTTAATTACGGATCCTATACCAGATTTTCCAAGATTTCTTGTATTGGTACCGTTCGACGCCAAAAATCCGTTCGATGCAGTTTGTGACAAACTGATTCTTGTACTGAGGTTCATGAAGTCGTTCAGTTTGTTATTAAGATTAGATCTAAGGGAAATTCTTTTGAAATCGGTTTCTTTAACCACCCCGGTTTGATCGGTTAAATTTGCCGAAACAAAATAATTGCTATTTTGGTTACCTCCGGTAAAACTTAAATTATAACTCTGCATGAACCCAGTTTGAAATACCTCATCTTGCCAATCGGTTTCCGCGTTACCAACAGTTTGCAATTCACCAAGTGCCGCTGCCTTTTGATCAGCATCGAAATTTACTGCATTAGTAATGTATTCGGTAGCATAGTTGATAAATTGCTCACCATTCATTAAATCATATTTATTTCTTACTTGTTGTGCAGCTAGAAACGTATTGAATGTAATTTTGGCACCGTCTGACGCTCGACCTCCTTTTGTAGTTACTTGTACTACGCCGTTGGCTGCCCTTGAACCATAAATAGAGGTCGAAGAGGCATCTTTAAGTACTTCTATTGACTCAATGTCATTTGGGTTTAGGAAAGATAGACCGTTCAGGCCCCGAACATCATCATTGAATAAGGGAATACCATCGATTACATAAAGTGGTTCGTTGCCACCCGCAAAAGAAGAGAGTCCCCTGATTCTAACACTTATTCCTGCGCCTGGCTGCCCGGAGCTTTGGGTTACCTGTACACCTGCCAACTGACCTCTCATGCCTTGTTCGACAGAAGTTACAGGGGATGCAACTAGTCCTTCGGCCTTAACGACTGAGGTAGCTCCTACAAATTCATTTCTTTTGACAGAGCCATATCCCGTAACCACAACTTCATCGAGTAGTGAAGCATCGGGCTCCATTTGAATACTCATGGCTTGCCCTATTTGAATAGGTACTTCCATTGTCTTGTATCCGATATACGAAACGACCAAACTCGTAGCGCCATCCGGAACATTAATTGTGAAGTTACCATCGAAATCGGCAACAGCACCTTTTGAGGTTCCCTTTATTATGACACTTGCACCTGGTAGCGCAGTGTTATTTTCATCGACGATAGTACCTGTTACTTCCTGTGTTTGTACAAAGTCGTAGTTACCATAAAAGTTGCTTTCAGATATAGTCTCTGCTTGTAATGTGAAGCCGGAAAGCATAAGAAAAAAAGTAAGGAACCGTAACGGTCTTTTACCATTTCGTATTGTGAACCGACACTTTTCATGTCTTTTTAAGAAATTTTCCTTCATAAGAATAGTTATTTAAGTTGAATTAGCAATCGTATTCAATTTTCAAAATTTCCAGACGAAAATTCTGTCTTTCAATAATATTGTAGAGAAAAATCATAGCTTGAAACAACTAAAATTATAAATACAATCGATTGCAAAATGAAAAAAAATAAACCAGCAACTATCCTGTACTGTCCTGCTTTTATAGGAATTTAATACAAATATGTTCTGTATTTACGCATTGAGTCGAAGGGAGAAAGTAGTCCATATGTACCCAATTGGACGCTACATTAAATAAAAAAGACAAATTCTTATACAGTTTTCATTGCTCAAGTAATTAAAGAGGGGTCTTAGTATAATTATCCATCCACTCTTCTTTTGATAGAACATTTAAGAAGTTGTCTTTCTCATAGAATCTATCGTTGAATTTTGCCATACCGGTGTATGTCAGTTCTATCATTTTTTTTTTGCTTATGTATGTTATATTACGAAATCTAAAAAAAGGCTGTACTGCTAAAGGTATTTTTATAAAAGGGCGATGTAATTTAATAAAGCTGCAGCATATAATTAGCTCTTATAGTCCTATTTTTCGATGCTTTTACTAAACTTCTGAAAATCTAAAAACAAACGCGATCATATAAAAAAGATTATCGCTTTAACTAAAGTTCATTTTTAGACATAGCTTAACCACTACTTTTTTTGCAACATTTTACTGAACACCAAAAACAGTACCCCGCACAGCAACCAAGCTGGTAACGTAACGAAAGAAAGGAATACGTCGAACTGAATCGATATAAAATAGAACAGGCCAAAGCTAATGACCCAGGCAAAAACCACCGCCTGGTTAAAGTCAATATGAGCAGCTTCGGCATAGTTTTTTACGATACCGGCCCTTTTATGAAAGAAATGTTCAAACACTATGATTGCTCCGAATGGGGCAAGAATAAATCCGTAGAGGGCCACAAAGCCTAAAAGTTTCATGGCGAACGCAGGAAATAATCCCGCAATCGTCGCGACCGTACCTGCTATTATGGTTACCCAGAATGTAGAAACTTTAGGAATAATCGCTTGAAAAGCCAAACCGGCCCTATAAATGGTCGGGTTGGCGGTAGTCCAACCAGCTAATACTACTGCGATAATACCAAAAATGCCAATAGCGTTATTCGCCAAAGGTCCCGGGGCGACCGGTGGCGCTTCCCCGTTTGCCAAAAATGCCTGAGCTTCAGGAGATTTCAAGTAAACCGCGTACAGTAGGGCTGCTGCGATCCACGCCATATAGTGTCCAATGTACATTCCGGCAGCCGTTGTCCAACCTGATTTCGCATTTTTTGCGAACCGAAATACAGACAAATCCGACATGCCTACATGCATGGCTGCATTAGCGAACCAAGACCATATGACGACGTGCCAAAACGTATATTTGATCTGACCGGGAAATGGTTCGGAGCCCTCTCCCCAAATATTCCAAAAATCATCAAAGTTTTTAACGCCTAATTGTCCTAAAGCGACCACTCCACAGGCTAAGAATGCAATTACAATTATTGGAGACATCCAATTCGCCGCCTTTGAAACAGTATCGTATCCTTTGGAGGCAATCAACGAAATGACGGCTCCAATAATGACAACGATAATCACCCATGTTGCGCCATTAGGCATCGTATCGGTCAGTTTTGGCATTTCCATATCGAATGGAATGCCAACTGCTGTGGCTGAAACGGTAATCATAGCGCCCGCCAGAAAGCAGAATAATATTCCGTTGGCCAGATTATAACCCGTGACCAATTTTTTTCCACATATTTTTTCCAGTTGATAATACAGCG
This sequence comes from uncultured Flavobacteriaceae bacterium, assembly GCA_964600075.1. Classification (GTDB taxonomy): domain Bacteria; phylum Bacteroidota; class Bacteroidia; order Flavobacteriales; family Flavobacteriaceae; genus CAZRIE01. Next base: position 53,225 of record CAZRIE010000004.1, on the reverse strand, counting down.
TTAGCCTATTTTTAACCGCAATTTCGGCGGTAAGAAACCGCCAGCTTAAAACCGCCAGAAGATTACCGATTAGAAGACCGATAATTAAATCAAAAGCACTTACACCTGCCGTCAGAAACAAAGGGCCGATCATAAATTCGGTTCCGGCTGCGTGTTCGCCGGCATACATACCTAAAAAGCTTCCCCAACCTTTCCATTTTGACTGCGGAACCGGCTCCCTTTCAAATTCGCCACCGGCTATTTCTTCGATCAGTTCTTCTTCGTGTCTGTTTTGGCTCATTGGTTTTTAGGTTTTAGACCTGTCAGGCGATTGTACACCTGCAAGGTCTTTTTTTTGACCGAGTAGGTTTGTCAACCTAATTAAAACTGACGGGCCGAGGCCTACAAGGAGGTCCGCCAAAAAGGCGGACGACACCTCGCAGGTCGGATTATTTTTCGGTTATCAAATGTTTGGGCAAATCTTCGACCCGCTCACAACAGAGTTGATCCATTACTTGCTTAAACTGCTTTTTTAAAATGGAGATGGTATGGTTTCCGCCTTTGTTGCCCAAGGCTTCAACTCCATACATGAACGATCTGCCCATAAAAGTGAATTTTGCGCCACTGGCCATGGCCCTCGCAATATCGGGGCCTGAACGCATGCCACTATCCATCATGATTTCAATTTGATCACTATACTTCTCCACAATACCATTCAAGGAATTTATAGTAGATTGGGCGGCATCCAATTGCCTGCCACCATGGTTGGAAACAATAATACCGTCAAAACCCATTCGAATGGCATCTTGGGTATCTTGTTCAGAAGCAACTCCTTTTAAAACCAATTTCCCTTTCCATTTGTCACGTATCGGCTTTATTTTTTCTTCGTTCAAGCGGCCGGAAAAAGTTTGATCCATAAACTGCCCCAGTTGTTTGAGGTTTAGACCTTCCGGTGTATAGGGTTTTAAGGTTTCAAAAGTAGGCTGGCCGTATTTAAGAGTATTGAACGCCCAAGTCGGTTTTCCAAGAATTTGAAGAATATTTGTGACCGACATTTTAGGCGGTAATGCGAGTCCGTTTCTAAAGTCACGTGGCCGATATCCAAAAGTAGGTACGTCGCACAACAAAACGAGAACCGGACACCCTGCCGCTTCGGCGCGATCTATAATATCGTCGCGAATAGCATCATCAATGGGGTTATACAGCTGAAACCAAGCATTACCTTCGGTAAGCTCGCTTGCCTTTTCGATATCCATAGTGGTTACCGTACTCAGAATGAACGGAATATTATGTTGGTACGCAGCCTTGGCCAGAATTGCGGGCGAGTTTGGCCACATCAAACCTTGAAGACCCACCGGAGCGATACCAAATGGAGCATCGAATTCCATACCTAACACCTTTGTTTTTATGGAACTTGTGCCATAGTTTCTAAGATATCTTGGTTGTAATTGTACTTGTCTTATCTCAGCCGTGTTTCGCGTAATACTGACGTCTTCGTTACAGCCCCCGTCAAGATATTCGAAAGCGAAGCGGGGCGTTCTCTTTTGTGCTTTCTCACGTAAATCATCCACTGAAGGGTATTGCGAGTTTATTTGCGATTCCATATTATATGTTTTTTAGGGGCTTGTGTTCTTTCAGACCGTAGTTATCATTCAAGAATTTAGCATCAAGACTTAAACCTGAAATAACTATTGCCGCGCCTAGTGCAGATCCTAAAGACGAATCGGTCGTTCGTAATTTCATGTTTCTTAAGTAAAGTGATAACAGTTTAATGTACACATCGTTATCAGTGAATCCCCCATCGATGTACAGCCGTTTGATAGCTTGGTCGCCGATTGCCGATTTGATACTATCGACTTGTAGCAGAACCAATTCTAACATTAATTGATGGTAGGCATGTTCAAATCGGTTATATGGTATAAGCGTTTTCTCAGGTTCATTTTCTGACGAAATACTAATCCATTTAAACATGGGTTCGAAATTTTTGTTAATTTCAAAGAACGTGTCCTGATCAAATTTCACGGTTCTATGATAATCTTCCGGTAGTTTAAAGTGTGCAGCCAACGATTTGACCTGAAGTTTGTACTCACTACCCAAAAAGAGCCGTGCAATCTTTACCGGGCTACCATCGATTCGCATATTAAAAAGGCTCTCGTCGTGTATGTCTTCAAGGGTCAGCATACCTTCGCTAAAAGGGTTTATCGAAATGCTCCAAGTACCTGTCGATACCAGTAAAAATGGTTCGGTAATGCTACGTACATAAGGTAATAATGCAGAAGAACTATCATGGATACCCGCCCCCATTTGAATGGTCTTTCCACGATATTCAACAGGAATTGTTTTTTCAGTAGCCACTATCGGAGGTAGTACGTGGTCGATCCCTTCTTTCGCAACCCAATCGTGATAGGTGTTTTTCTCAAAATCCCACAAAATAGTATGGCAACCGACGCTCGTATATTCGCTTACTGGAACCCCAGTAAAAATGTAACTTATGTATTGTGGTAGATGTAAGGAATATTTGATTTTTTTGAAAATTTCGGGCTGTTCTTGTTTGAGCCAGTATAGATGCATGCCCGTATTCAGCATACCCAGCTTGAGGGAACCGGTCGTTCTTGAAAATTCGTCTTCCGGTCCATATTTTCCATAGAAAACATCGTAAATTTTAGTTGCCAAAGGCTTCATATAGTTGTAGAGCGGCGTAAGCACCTTTCCATTTTCATCAATATGTACCAGACTGGCCCCATAACAAGAGAAGTTTAAGGAAACAATATCGAATTCAGGGGAATCAAGCATTCTATCGAAAACTTCTTTGGCCCACTTTTCGAGCGCTTCCAGGTTTTCCGTAGGATAGCCGTCTTCGTCCGTAATGTCTTCAAAGCGATTATACTCGCGGTATACTTCCTGAAAATTAACATCGAACAGAAAGAATTTTTTATTTGTTCTACCAATGTCGAATACGGCCGTTACCTTAGTTTTCATCTGTCTTTGTTTATAATCCTGAAGCTACAGAATGTAGGCCTCTCTCAGAAATTAAGGCCTTGCGCACTTGTAATGAACGGTAGGCTTTGATTGGATCTAAAGCTCCGCCGCGATTCAATCGAGCTCTTTGCAATAAAGGTCTCACATCGGTACGGTAGGCGTCTTGTAGAATTTCTTGGCACTTCACCACGTCGTGATTTTGTTGTGCCTCGTTTAAGGCAACTTGATCTACCAATAACGCTTTTGCATAGGCTTCTTGTATGGCTTCTAAAGACTGTATAATATCTTCCAATGGATCTTTAATGTTATGACTGGCATCGATCATCCAAGCAGGGTAGGGATTCTGCGGATTATTTTCCATGCCGTACACCAAAGCGTTGAAAATGAGAAAAAGTGCGTACGGTTTTACGCTACCCACCGTTAGATCATCGTCGCCATACTTGCTATCGTTAAAATGGAAGCCGCCCAATTTGCCCTTAAGCATTAATGTAGAAACAATCTGTTCGATATTCGTATTTGGTAAGTGGTGGCCGAGGTCTACCAAGGTATAGGCTTTATCACCACATACATTTGCCAACATAAAAGAAGTACCCCAATCTTGTATAACCGTGCTGTAAAAATTAGGCTCATATGGTTTGTACTCGATAAAGAGTTTCCAGTCATGAGGCAAAGCGGCATAGATTTTTTTCAGACTGTCTTCGGTATGACGCAAAGCGGACTGAAAATTAGTCTGCCCGGGAAAAGAAGAGCCATCGGCCAACCAAACCGTCAAGCTTTTGCTACCCAACTTGTCACCAATTTTAATGACATCGATATTGTGCTGAACCGCCTGCTGCCGAGAAGCTTCACTAGAATTGCTCAACGACCCATGCCTATAACTTTCATTCGAATTTTTCTGGTCTTGAAAGGTGTTGCTATTTACGGCATCGAAAATAATACCGTGTGAATCTGCCAATTGTTTTATAGCTTGGTAATCATTGGGTACATCCCATGGAATGTGTAAAGAAATTGCCCCTGCCGTTTTGGTCAGTGCATGAAGAGCACCGACATCATTGATTTTTTGCTCAAGGTTGCTAGGCTCTCCCTGAAAACCAAAGCGTCCGAAACGTGTACCACCTGCCCCTAAGGCCCAACTTGGTACGGCCACTTGAAAATCGGCCAGTTTTTGAACGATTTCTTCAACGTCGGCACCTTTTTTTGCCAAAGTACCCGCGATATAATCGAAACTTTCGGCATGGGAACCCATATCCTTATGATTGGTATCGGCTATTTGTTGTTTATCTATTTTCATGAAAATTCAATTGGGTTCATCCTGTAAGATGTTTTTATGGATCGGCCTGCAAAATTTTAACAATTCGCTTATCTGCAATGAGCATTCTTCGTCGTTGGGGGAAGGTCCCCCTCTGACTCCCCCATAATGGGGGTAGGCCTTGACTCCCTCCCGGCTGGGGAGGGTCGGGGAGGGATTACCGCACAAAGGCCGTAGCCATACCACCGTCTACGTTGATAATATTACCGGTACTCTTGTCGAGCACACCAACTAAAGCAAAAACGCCATTCGCAATATCTTGCGGATAAATAATCTCGTTCAACAGGTTTCTTTTGGCGTAATGTGCCGGAAGTTCTTCGACCGTAATTCCATAAGCTTTTGCACGGCCTTCGGCCCAGTCACCTTCCCAAATCTTACTGCCCACGATTACCCCATCAGGGTTTACGGTATTTACGCGTATTTTATCTCCACCCAATTCGGCGGCCAGCAAACGGGCCATATGTTGTTGTGCAGCTTTAGAAGTTCCATAGGCAACATTGTTGGGGCCAGCTACCAGTCCATTCTTACTGGCGATACTTATAAAATCACCACCAAGATTTTGCTTCCGCATTATCGCAACGGACTTCTGAGCAAGTTCAAACTGCCCTTTTACCAAAACATTCTGTAGAATGTCCCAATCTTTCTCTGTGGTCTCTTCCAAAGGTTTTGAAATAGCAAGACCGGCACTATGCACCACGATATCTACTCCTCCAAAATCAAGACATGCTTTTTTGAACGCTTCTGCAATGGAGTTACTTTTAGTAACGTCACAAACGGCGTAGGTTGCCACGTCTTTTCCAAAAGTTTCCAAAGCTTCCTGCAATCGGTCTTCGACAATATCGGTCAACACTACGTTGGCACCTTCTTCTGCCAGCTTATCTGCAATGGCTTTACCGATACCACCACCTGCGCCCGTTACAACGGCCACTTTTCGAGACAATGGTTTTTCTTTCGGCATTCGCTGAAGTTTTGCTTCTTCCAATAGCCAATATTCTATATCAAAAGCCTCTTGTCTAGGCAAGGAGGTATATGCTGTTATGGCCTCTGCACCTCGCATGACATTAATGGCGTTGACGTAAAATTCATTGGCCACACGCGTAGTCTGTTTGTTCTTCGCAAAACTGAACATACCGACACCGGGAAAAATTATGATTACCGGACTCGCATCGCGCATTGCCGGACTATTGGCGCGTTTATGTTTATCATAATAGTCTGCATATTCTTTCTTATACTGTTCAAAGGCCGGTTTCAGTTGTTGCAGAACAGCTTCGGTATCCATAAGGTCAGTTTGGGTATCGAGGTCAAGAACTAGCGGTTGTATTTTTGTTCTTAGAAAATGATCCGGGCATGAGGTGCCCATAGGCGCCAAAAGTGAAAGGTCATTACTGTTGATGTATTCAAGTACGACATCACTATCGTTGAAGTGGCCGATCATACGATTCTCGGCAGAACAAAGTCCGCGGAGCAAAGGCATTAGTTGGGCCGCTTTTTCGATACGGTCTTTTTTAGGAAGGCTATCTAGTTTTTCCCCTCCAAAAACGCTACCATTATCCTTGATTTTTTTCTCGATATATGCGGAGGCCATTTCGATGACTTCCAAACTGTTCATGTAAGATTCATATGAAGTGTCGCCCCAAGTAAAGAGGCCATGGCTACCCAAAACGATACCACGAATACCCGGGTTGTCGTTAAGACACTTTTCTAGCTGAAGACCAAGATCGAAACCAGGCCGTTGCCAAGGCACCCAACCCATGGTGTCTCCCCAGATTTCTTTTGTAACTTTTTCACTATCCTTTGCTGCAGCAACCGCAATTAGGGCATCGGGATGAAGGTGGTCAATATGTTTGAATGGCAGTAAGCCGTGCAATGGTGTATCGATAGAAGGTGCCTTGCTATCAAGATCGTAGATGCAATGGTAAAAAAGGCCAACCATTCGGTCTTCATCTTCAAGGCCTCCGTAGACATTTTTAAGGTTTTTGAGTCGCTCGGTATATAAACCGGCAATACCTGCTTTGGTCAAGGTGCCAATATCGCCGCCCGAACCCTTAATCCACATAACCTCAACCTCTTGATCGGTCAACGGATCTTTTTCTATAGTCCTACAGCTTGTATTACCACCACCATAGTTAGTGATTCTCAAATCGGCTCCAAGAATATTGGATCGGTATAAAAATAGGGCTACTTGATCGTTTCCCAGCTCGGCCGCTTTTTTTTCGTCCCAGAGGTTATCTACATATTTAAATTGCGTGACTGGTTTGCTCATACTGATTGGCTTTGTGTTTTTTAGTGTGGCTAAAGTAAAATAGTGTTTGGAGGTTTCTATCCTGTACTGTACCGTAAGGCTAAAAAATAATTGGATATTCTTAAAATGGAGCGATGAAAATAATTAAAAAAACAGTGTATTGGATTTTTTTTATTAAACTTACCCTGAGTTAAGTACAAATCTATGTTACTATGAAAATGTTTAAACATATACGGATAGACGAACATTCGAGAATACCTAAATATAGGCAGATTGTCGAATCTATTATCCATAATATTTCGGTAGGTAATCTTAAAATCGATGAGAAAATACCTTCGATAAATAGCTTTAGTGAAGAATATTTGCTCTCTAGAGATACCGTAGAGAAAGCCTACAATATACTCAAAGAACGAAAGATAATTTCATCTATTAGGGGCAAAGGGTACTATATTACCCGGACACAGTTATTGTCAAAAGTCAATATTCTTATGCTCATCAACAAACCGAGCTCTTACAAAATGCGCATCTATAATTCTTTTATAAATAACATTGGTAATAATGCACATACCGACCTGGTCATTTACCATTGCGACGAAACCATTTTTTTGAATTTGATTGAAAAGCATGCCAATGCCTATGATTATTATGTGGTAATGCCGCATTTTAAGAGCGAAAAACTAGAACATAATAGCAACACGGAAATTATCTTAAAGGCTATAAAGAAAATACCCAAAGACAAGCTTGTTGTCGTAGATAATAAGTTAGGCTTTGATGGAAACATCGCTAAGGTATATCAAGATTTTGAAGAGGATATCTATAATGCCTTAAAAAAGGGAATTGAAAAAATTTCTAAATATGAGAAATTGATTTTAGTATACCCTACAAAATCAGTTTATCCTTACCCTAAACGGATTCTTCATGGATTTAAAAAATTCTGCGTGGAGTTTTCCTTGGATTTTGAAATCATCGATGAGATTTTTGACGACGTCATTCTACGAAGAGGTGATCTTTTCATTACCATCGAAGAACTCGATCTGGTTCACTTGATCAACCAGATTCGTACCGATGAGTTCGTTCTTGGTAAAGACATCGGGGTTATATCCTACAATGAAACACCGTTAAAAGAGTTGCTGGGCATCACCGTTATTTCTACAGATTTTAATGCTATGGGCAAGACGGCGGCCGAATTGATATTGGACAACAAAAAAGACCAGATTAAAAACCCATTTAACTTTATAGATCGAGAATCGCTTTAAAAACCATTAAAAAAAAATTTAGAACATATATGGCCTTCTCTGTTTTTTTGGTCTTTGTCCTTGATTTTTTTATCTTATTGAAATCAGTTATTTTTCTTCATAGGTATAGCTGCTAGCCAAAGATTCTTATTTGCTAGGAAAATTGCCATTTTGTATTCGGAATAAAAATTTAAGAACCTGAATAAATAATTCACCTTCTCATTAGCATGCTTTTTAGAAAACAACCTGTTTTTTATCGGTAGCACAGCATACCACAGGACACTACAGGACACCACAGGACACTGCAGGACACAACAGGACACCGCAGGTCACCACAGGACGGCGAAGTAGTTTTCGTAAGATACTTTTGATCATAATCGAATATTTTTTTTCGATTGGCAAAAATCTCTAACTAACTAATAAGTACGATTATGAAAAAAAACTCAACAAAGTTTAAAACAATTTGCGTTGTTTTTATGCTTTTCCTGTCCTGTTATGGGTATTCCCAGAATACGACAGTGACTGGTACGGTAATTTCCGCTGACGATTCAATTGGCCTTCCCGGCGTAAATGTCGTTGTAAAGGGAACGACAAACGGTACCGTAACGGATTTTGACGGTAACTACAGTTTTAATGTAGATGGTAATAATGGAACACTCGTATTTTCCTATATCGGTTTTACCACTCAAGAAATTCCGATTAATGGTCAAAGCAAGGTCAATGCGACTATGACTGAAGATGCCACTGCACTTGACGAAGTGGTTTTGGTGGGTTATGGTACCCAAATAAAAAGAGAGGTGACGGGTTCGGTTCAGACCGTAGATCTTTCAGAATTTGCGGATATACCGGTAACACAGGTTGCTCAAAAATTGCAAGGGCAATTGGCCGGTGTGCAAATCAATCAAACCACGGGTAAGCCTGGTGAGGGCATTAATGTTCGTATTAGGGGCCAGCTATCCGTTTCAGGTGGTAGTGACCCATTGTACGTTGTAGATGGTTTTCCCATTGCAGGCAATATAAATACATTAAATCCTGCTGAAATTGAAGACATTTCAGTACTTAAAGATGCGGCTTCAACCTCATTATATGGTTCTAGAGCAGCAAACGGGGTTGTGCTAATTACCACGAAGAAAGGTCAGGCAGGCAAGACGAGTATAAATTTTAACGTTTCTACGGGAATACAATCTGTTCCGGAAAGGGGTAGACTAGAAATGATGGATGCCGTTGAATTCGCACAGTTCAAAAAAGAATATTATGAAGATCAGGGTGACCCCGTACCGGACATCTTTCAAGATCCGTCACAATACGAGGGTAAGAATAATGATTGGTATGGCGCCATGCTTCGTACAGCTCCTCAGTCAATTTACAGCCTATCAATTTCATCGAATACGGAGAAATTTCGGAGTTCGGTTATTATGGGGTTCACCGATCGAGAAGGGGTAGTCTTAGGTACTGATTGGCAGCAGTATACACTACGTGCTAACTTAGCTTATGATATATCCGATAAGGTAGAGATTGGGTTAAATATAGCTCCTAGCTACGTTATCGATAGAGTACCGAGAACAGATGGTACGAGAGGGCAAGGTATACTTTTCAATGCCTTGCACACATGGCCCAATATGCCTATTTACAATCCTGACGGGTCTAGAACGGAATTCAATAGATTTCCTGCGGATACCGGAAACATCTTCGCCTATGCCAACTGGCTTAATTCCGCAGAACGGATTACAGATGAGACAAAGAACCTTAACCTATTGTCCAATGCCTATATTGAGTGGAAACCTATCGAAGGGCTTAGTATTAAGTCAAGTTTGAACGCTGAATTCTACCGTGCAAAATATAAGTTCTTTAGCCCAACAAATGCGACCTTTCGAATCAATCGACCGATACCGACCAACAATTCAGCTCAATGGGACAATAGGGATACGTTCTCTTGGTTGAACGAAAACATTGTTACCTATACCAAGTCTCATGGGAATCATAACTTCTCAATACTTGGTGGGTTTACCTATCAAAAGTTTCGTTTGGAGCGAAGCGTGCTTTCAGCATCGGATTTTGCCGATGATCGTCTGCCTGTAATTCAAGGCGCAACGAACATCAATAGAGGCGGAACTTTTGATGAAGTGCAAGAGAACGCCTTGGTATCGGTCCTTTCTCGACTTACCTACAATTACAAAGGTAAATACTTGTTTACCGCAGCGATACGTAGCGATGGGTCTTCTAAATTCGGTTCGGAGAATAGATGGGGTACCTTCCCGTCCGTATCCGCCGGTTGGATTGCTTCTGATGAATCATTTTTGGAAAATGCTGAAAACCTATCCCTGCTAAAAATTCGTGGAAGTTGGGGAGTTACCGGTAACAACAATATAGGTAACTATACACAATATGCCTTAATAGACAATAATGTTCCAGCGGTTTTCGGCGATACGTTTGCACCGGGTTCTGCGGTAAATTCGCTGTCCAATCCAAATTTGGGATGGGAAACAACAAAACAGTTTGACATCGGACTTGATGTGAGCATGTTCAACGATAGAGTATCTTTCGTCTATGATTACTACACCAAGAAAACAACAGACCTCTTGTTTAATATTGATGTACCTAGAGAGTCCGGCTTTTCCAATTTCAGTGATAACATCGGAGAAATTAAATTCTGGGGCCATGAGTTTTCCCTAAATACCGTAAATACTACAGGTAAGTTTAGATGGACGACGAGCGCCAATATTTCGTTCAACCGAAATGAGGTAGTATCTTTAGCTGAAGGCATAGATCAAGTATTTGGCAGCTGGCATATTACCAAGGTCGGTGAACCCTTCGGTCAATTCTATGGTCATCTATCCGATGGCAATTACTTGAATCAGCAAGATTTGGATAGTTCGCCGCAAGTACCCGGTCGTTCTACTGTAGGTAGTATTAAATTACGTGATGTAAACGGTGATGGCGTAATTACCAGAGGCGGTGTTAATGATGATAGAGCTATAATGGGGAATCCGTTTCCTGATTTCACCTATGGTATTACCAATAGAATAAACTATGGTAATTGGGACTTTTCCGTGATTGGTACAGGGTCTCAGGGTAACGAACTATTGGTACGCCACTTGTTCAGTACCACGAACTTAGACGGGGTATTCAATCTTTTGAAAGATGTGAAATACCGGTTCCGATCTGTTGAGAATCCCGGAAGAGGTTTCTACGGGACCACCGTTGGCGGAGGTAATGTAACCGGTATTGAAAGAGACTGGATCAATGATCGTTTTGTAGCTGACGCTTCCAATTTTAATATTAGGAACATCACTATGGGATTCACCATTCCAGACTTGGAGAAATACTTTAAATCAGCACGTATTTATGCTTCGGTTCAAAATGTTTACATATTCACGAAGTACTGGGGCGGACCTAACCCTGAGATTAGTACTCAGAATAATGGACAAGGAGATGGAGGAAATTTAAGTTCTGGAGTTGATCTTTCAGGATATCCGATACCACGAATTGTTAGTATTGGATTAAACCTTAATTTTTAAATCAGTCTCCTAAAAAATTATTTCACTTTCTACAAAATTATAAAACTGAAAAAATGAAAAAAATAATCATACTACTCGGTCTTTTCGGCTTCATCGCAATAAGTTGTGAAGAAGAGCTTACGATATTTCCTGAAGATTCGTTAAGTGTTCCCACCTTCTTTCAGACAGAGGAAGATTATACGCAAGCGATTAACGCAACGTACCGTCCCCTCCGCAATATGTATAATGCGTCGAAACCTTTTCTAACCGAAATGAGTTCCGACAACACCTATTATGCGCGTAATACTGCCTTTGGAGCGACAGAAAACCAAGAGGATATCGCCGATCACTCCATACCGAGCGATGGAGGTATCACTTCAAATAGTCATGTCCAAAATGTTTACCGTGAACTATATTCGATTATTGCGCGTGCCAATCAGATTTTGATCGGCATTGACGAGGCGGATTTTGATGAAACGGCTAAAGCGAATATAAAGGGGCAAGCCCTCTTTTTAAGAGCCTTTTCCTATTTTGACCTAGTGCAGTTGTATGGAATGGTACCGATGCACCTAGAACCTGTTGTAGATCGTGAAGGTGCTGCTTTGCCACTTTCTGCGGAGGATGTTCTTTATGCTCAAATTGTAGCGGATGCACAGGGCGCTATACCATTATTGCCCCCTAAGTCCACACAAGAGGCCGGTCGGGTTACTTCGGGTGCCGCACAAACACTTTTGGCCAATGTGCATATTGTGCTTCAACAATGGGCACAGGCCGAAACTTTGCTAAAGGCGGTTGTTGGCAGTAACGAATATCGATTAATGGTCAATTATGAGAATGCATTTTCGGGTAACTCTGACAACAAAAACAATATGGAGTCGGTATTCGAAGTGCAGTACAGGGAAGGTGCCGAAGGACTGCAAGGAAATTTTTTGTATAATTTCTTGCCACGACCCATTGAGGCCGATGAGGTCGAATTGATAACCGGCACAAGCAATCCGCAGCCCATAACCGGTGAAGGAAACAATATTCCAACACCGGATATTATTGCGGCTTACGAAGATGGAGATTTAAGGGAAGATGCATCTATCCAATATGTTACTTTGCGTGAAAGTTTTTGGAACGATGGCGTATATCCTATTATCAAGAAATATGTTGAACCCCATGCCTTACATGGCAACCACGGTACGAACGTTCCGGTATATCGCTATGCCGAAGTGCTTTTGTTCTTAGCGGAAGCCTTGGAGGAGCAAGGTAAAGGTGGCGAAGCGGCCGAATACCTTAATAGGGTGCGCTTACGTGCCGGTCTGGGAGCTGCTGCCGGAGATTTGGGTGAAGCAATTTTCAATGAAAGACGCGTTGAACTCGCCTTTGAAAACAAACGCTGGTTCGATTTGGTAAGAACGGGTCGTGCTATTGACGTAATTACAGCATTTGGAAGCAGGGTTAATGCCGCCCCAAATGATTATTATTATCCTGTAGGAGCTGAACCTAGAGGTAATTCCTTTAGCGGTATTCGTTTGCGTTACGCACTTCCGGCTTCCGAGTCTGAGTTTACACCTCATTTTTAGTAACTTTAAAGGATAATTATAAAATAGACATAAACTTCCCATACATGAAGAGAGCAATAGTACTGATTGCGCTTTCGACACTTTTCGCTGTTTCTTGTGACAGCGATAAAGTGTCGAAAGTGGATACCGCTGAAAACCAAGACCCAAAATTGGCAAAACTCAAATTACAGCCAGGTTTTCAAGCAGAGCACCTATATAGTCCTGCTGAAAACGATCAAGGATCTTGGGTAGCTATGACCTTTGATGATAAGGGCCGTTTGATTACCTCCGACCAATATGGGGCACTCTATCGTATGGAGGTCGCACCGATAGGTGCTGATGACCTTAGCCCGAAAGTCGAAAAGCTCAAGATTCAAACGGGGGAACAGGTGGCGGATTCCGTAATTCAAATGGGTTATGCTCAAGGGTTGTTGTATGCATTCAATAGTTTGTATGTTATGGTGAACCATCGTGGCAATGACGAGTTTGAAAAGACAAGTGGACTTTATCGATTGCAAGACACCGATGGCGATGACCAATATGATAAGATTACGTTGCTTAAACATCTCAATGGTGCAGGAGAACACGGGCCCCATAGTATCGTACCATCACCTGACGGGAAATCGTTATATGTAATAGCGGGAAATCACACCGATCTTCCCGAAATGGATAGTTATCGATTGCCAAACAATTGGAAAGATGACAATCTTTTTTATCAGATAAAAGATCCACGTGGGCATGCTAACGACCGCGGAGCACCGGGAGGTTGGGTAGCACATATTGATCCAGAGGGAAAAAATTGGGAATTGGTTTCTGCGGGCTTTCGCAATCCTTTTGATTTGGCCTTCAACGAATTGGGCGATATGTTCGTTTACGATTCCGACATGGAATGGGACTTGGGTATGCCTTGGTACCGGCCTACACGCATTTGCCATGTGACAAGCGGTTCCGAATTCGGCTGGCGTACGGGTAATGGAAAATGGTCTCCTGCCTATCCCGATAATTTACCTCCGGTGATGAACATTGGGCAAGGCTCTCCGACTAACGTAATTTATGGGATGAACGCTAGATTTCCCGATAAATACCGCCATAGCGTATTCGCTTTTGATTGGAGCTTCGGAATAATTTATGCAATGGAGCTCGAAACTAAAGGTTCTTCCTATTCGGGTACCAAAGAAGAATTTCTTTCAGGTATACCGCTGCCACTTACCGATGGGGTTATCGGTCCTGATGGTGCCATGTATTTCATGACAGGAGGACGGCGTCTCGATTCCGATCTCTATCGGGTTTATTACAAGGATGCGCCTGAACCGTCTCCCGACCAAAGTATAGCATTGCAGCAAACCGAGGAAAACAAAATAAGAAAAGAACTGGAAACCTATCATTCAGGTGCTAAAGAAGGCGCGGTCGAAGCTGCGTGGCCTTATTTGGATAGTAAAGATAGGTTTATACAATATGCCGCCCGTATTGCGATTGAGCACCAACCAGTAGAGGCTTGGCAAGAAAAAGTATATTCAGAAACGGATGCGGTAAAGAAAATTCATGGGGCTATTGCTTTGGCACGTCAGGGTGATGCAGGCCAGCAAAACAAATTGATAAGTTCACTGACCGCCATTGATTATGCGAATTTGAGCGTAGGTCAGCAAGTCGATTTGGTACGGGCCATTGAACTGACACTATCGCGGTTAGGTAAGCCTAGTGCAAGGGCCAAGAGAAAAGTTCGTGCTTATCTCGCATCTCAATACCCGGCCGACACCGATGTGCTCAATCAGTTACTTAGCAAAACATTGGTCTACGTAGGCGAACCTTCTGTAGTTTCGAAAACAATTGCGTTATTGGAATCTCCCCAAGGTGAAAACGCATCCGTAATGGCTAATACAGCTACAGAGGCTTCCGATTTGATTTTGAGAAACCCTCAATACGGTATGGCCATTGCCGAAACATTGAAGAATATGCCGCCTGCTCAAAGTACCTATTACGGAACCGTTATAAGTGATGCTACAAAAGGGTGGACACCTGAACTACGTGAACGCTATTTTAATTGGTTTTACAAGGCCTTTTCGTTCAAGGCCGGACGAAGTTATATCGGTTTCATCGATAAGGCACGGAAAAATGCCCTTGCTAACGTTTCTAAGAAAAAATTCGATGTTTACAACGAAATGTCGGGTAATTCTTTATTGAGCAGTTCAGGAAACGATTTAGTGTCCACAGCCAAACAGCCTAAAGGCCCCAGAAAGAATTGGACCGAAGAGGATATTGCTCCCTTGTTGGCCGACGGTCTTACCAATAGAGATTTTGAACAGGGGCGAAATATGTTTTTGGCAACGAATTGCATTACATGCCATAGTATGCGCGGAGAAGGGCAGAATATCGGTCCCGAATTGACTCAAATTGGCACACGTTTCTCGCCCGAAGATATGATGAAGTCGATTATCGACCCCAACGACGTAATTTCGGACCAGTATAATTCCACGGTATTCTCGCTTAAGGATGGCAATTCAGTTGTGGGGAGATTAATCAGCGAAGAGGGAGATGACTATAAGATTTCGCAAAACCCGTACGCACCAGATGTAATCCGTAGCATACCAAAAGATCAGGTGACCGGTACAAGAATGTCAACGGTATCCCTAATGCCTCTCGGTACTATCAATCGATTGGGACCGGATGAAGTTAAAGATTTGTTGGCCTACATGATTGCTGGTGGTGATGCTGACAATGCCATTTTTGCCAGTGAGGAACAAGCGCAAGCGGGGCAGTAAAGTACAATTTGTAAAACCCCTCTAATTGCTTATTTTTAAGAATGCAAAATGTGAAATTTTCAACTTTTCAAGGGAGTTGTCTTAATGGACAAATAGTCATTGAGCGATTAGTGCTTCCAAAACAGCGCTTGATTTTCCGATATGGAATTTTGGCAATTGTATTTTTTTTATCAGGATACGTAGTCTTTGCGCAGTCCGAAAAAGAATCAAAAGCTAACGTTCTCGCCTCTATAAAATTCACAAAAAAAAATATCGCTTCCGAAAACTATGAGTCCGTTGGCGTGTTCGATGTGAACAACGATGGGATATTGGATGTGGTTTCAGGTGGATTTTGGTATGAAGGTCCTCAATATTTTAAACGGCACGCTATCGGTCAACCCAAACGGTACGGAGAATACTATGACCATTTTTCGACCATCCCTCTAGATGTCAATGGAGATGGAAAAATGGATTTCGTAACGGGAGGATGGTTCGGAAAACAATTGGTCTGGAAAGAAAATACCGGCAACGCCGACGAATGGCCCGAACATCTTATCGCCGATGTTGGAAGTATTGAGACAACAAGGGCATGGGATATGGATGGGGATGGAGTTTTGGAGATTTTACCCAATACCCCGAACGACTCTTTGATAATCCACCGGTTGGTAGTTGATTCTCAAGGTAAAGGAACCGGACGGTTCGAAGCCCATGGGATCATTGGTAAACATGGCCATGGTTTGGGTTTTGGCGACATAAACGGTGATGGTAGGGGAGATTTGATTGTTCCAAAAGGATGGCTGGAAGCACCGGAAAAACCGTTTGAAAATGACTGGGTTTTTCATGAAGAGTTTGAGTTGGGTACGGCAAGTGTCCCTATAGTGGTAACCGATGTCAACTCCGATGGCCTGACCGATCTTATTGTTGGTCAAGGACATGATTATGGCCTACATTGGTTTGAGCAGAAGCCAGTAAATAAGCCAAAAGACACAAAATGGATAAAACACAGTATTGACCCCTTTAATTCCCAATACCATACCATGGAATGGGAAGACCTCGATAACGATGGCCAAAATGAACTCATCACTGGCAAACGCTACAAAGCACATAACGGAAAGGACCCAGGGGGAGATGAACCTATCGGTTTATACTATTTTCGATGGACAGGTGACCATTTCAGCAAACAAATCATTGATTATGGTGCTTATGGCCAAGGAAAAGGTACGGGAGTTTATTTCTGTGTATCTGATTTAAATGGCGATAACCGTAAAGATATTGTTGTAGCCGGTAAGGACGGACTTACAATTTATTATAATAATCCCCCAGGAATACACGAAAAATAATAACGATCTGTTCTAGAAATAGATGGATTTAAGTTTAAAAACAACTAACCCACAACAAATGAAAACAAGTTATAAAAACCTTCTTGCATATATATTGATTGCTGCTACGCTAGGACTACAATCTTGTAAAGAAGTGAAACAGGAAAAGGCAGGGGAAGAGAAAGAAGCTGTGGCGACTACTAACGAAGATGATGGTTTTGCTCAGATTTTCGATGGCGAAACCCTTGATGGTTGGAAAGGTGATCCTGTTTATTGGAGCGTTAAAAATGGAAACTTAACCGGAGAGGTCACTCCGGAAACCTTACTGAAGAGCAATACTTTTATTGTCTGGCAGGGTGGCCAACCCGCTGATTTTGAATTAAAACTAGAGTTTAAGATTGCCGAAGCAGGAAACAGTGGAATCAATTATAGAAGCGAAACGATAGATACCATTCCTCATGCATTACGTGGCTATCAGGCTGATATCGATGGTAAAATTAGGTACACCGGCCAAAATTACGAAGAGAAAAAAAGGGCCACCTTGGCGTATCGTGGGGAAAAGGTCAATATAAATAGTCAAGATAATCCTGATGAAGCTGGATCACTGCGGGCAAACGTACAAAAGAACTGTTGGCAGAGTAGAGAGATTGTTGGATCCCTTGGAGAATCTGAAGAATTAAAAACAAAAATCAAAAGCGAAGATTGGAACGATGTACATCTCATTGCTAAAGGAAACCATTTGCAGCACTATGTGAACGGTGTTTTAATGAGCGATGTTACAGATAATGATATGATTAATCGAAAATTATCAGGATATTTAGGGGTGCAAGTGCACGTCGGTCCTCCTATGAAAGTGGAGTACCGTAATATTCGATTAAAAAATCTATAACATATGAGTAAAATAGGCTTTGATGTATTGGCGTGGTCTGCCGGGGTTTCGGTAGATTTATTACCCATTATGGACCGTCTAAAGGAAATCGGTTACGATGGTGTCGAGTTTTTTATAGGCTCTCCAGAAGTTTCGGATTATAAAAGGCTTGGCAAGCATGCCAAAGATATTGGTCTTGGTGTAACCGCTGTGACCGTTATAAGTCCTGAAGAGAATCTTATCGACCCTTCACCTGCTGTGCGGGCGAAAGGTCTTGAACGTATCAAATGGGCCATAGATCGTTGCCATGATTTGAATGCCGAAGTAATGTGCGGCCCCTTTCATTCTGCTTTTGCCACTTTTGCACAACATGCTCCCCAAGAGCAAGAATACGACTGGAGCGCTGAGGTGCTGCATCAGGCTGGAGACTACGCGTCACAGACTGACCTTATATTAACCCCTGAAGCGTTAAATCGATTTGAATGTTACTTATGTAATACGATGGATCAGCTGAAACACTTATTGTCCAAAGTAAATCATCCCAATGTAAAAGCGATGTTCGACACCCATCATGCCAATATCGAGGAGAAAAATTTGGGAGTTGCTATAGGGACCATTGCCCCATATTTAGCACATGTACATATCAGTGAGAACGATCGTGGTACACCGGGCGCAGGTCACGTACCCTGGGATGAGAGTTTTTCAACTTTAGCAAAAATTGGGTACGACGGTTGGTATACCATCGAAGGTTTTACAAGAAATGATATCGATTTTGCCAACTCCATCAATGTGTGGCGTGAATTCGCCCAACCTTGGGATATGGCCGAAAAGGGGTTTAAGTTTATTCAAGAAATGATTCAAAAACATGCCGTTTAAAGCATGTTTGAAGTGAGTTTAAAGATACTTTATAATTCTGATGTCGAATACGGATGCCATACATAGCGGTAAAAATAAAATATCGAACGTAGCACAAGTTGGTGGCATAGAAACGTCCGTTTTAGACAATGGTCTTGGCCGTGGAACACGTATAGCATGGATAAATACGGGAACAGGTCTTCGTTACAAGGTTATCATTGACCGAGCGATGGACATTGCTGAAGCCTTTTACAATCAGCATAGTTTGGCTTGGTTGAGTCATGCGGGAAGTATGCCCCCAGACCGTTTTTCCGATGAAGGCATGAGTTGGATCCGAAATTTTGGAGGAGGTCTACTAACCACTTGTGGGTTATCACATGTAGGCGGCCCTGAGGAAGATGAATATGGAACACGTGGCCTGCACGGTCGTATTAGTAATACCCCAGCAGAAATTCTTTCCATTGTACAGCCTAATCCGGCAACTGGTAATATGGAGATGAGTATTACTGGTATTGTTCGCGATGTACAGGTATTTGGCCCAGCCCTAGAATTAAAACGAACGATTTCCGGTAAATTAGGGGAAGCTAAAATTAGTATTCAAGATGAGGTTGTTAACCGCGGAAATCAAAAGGTGCCGCATATGCTTTTGTATCATGTGAATTTCGGTTGGCCCTTGGTAGATAAAGGTACAGAGCTGCTATGGAAGGGAGAGTGGCAATCGCCAACACCAGATTCCGATAAAAAGATTTTTAAAGAAGGGAATGACTTTCGTATTTGTCCTCTACCAATGGAAGCCCATTCCGGAACGGGTGAGGATGTGGCATTCATCGATATTGAAGCGGGTGATGATGATGAGTGTAATTGTGGTTTATATAACAGGAAGTTAAATCTGGCCGTGGCCATGCGCTTTCCAAAAGAACAGTTGCCATGGTTGGTTAATTGGCAGCATTGGGGCCAAAATGAGTATGTGACGGCCCTTGAACCGGCCACAAACCCTCCGATAGGCCAAAAGAAAGCGCGAGAAGACGGAAGCCTTATTTTTCTAAACGCTGGAGAAAGTAAATGTTATACCCTCGAGATTGAGGTTGTGGCTCCTGAAAAAATTGAAGAATTTGTAAAACTATTTTAAAATTGATTCCGTCATAATTATAAGAGAAATTGAATTTACATGACAAGAGACAAGAGATAAAAATATAGATTGAGTAAAAAGTTGATAAGTTTATTGGTTTATGAGTTTAGAAGCGTAATAACATAGAAGTTTTATTTTTCGTCTAACGTCTAACGTCTAACGTCTAACGTCTAACGTCTAACGTCTAACGTCTA
>CAZRIE010000004.1:0-33234 GCA_964600075.1 uncultured Flavobacteriaceae bacterium | reverse complement strand
GTCTAACGTCTAACGTCTAACGTCTAACGTCTAACGTCTAACGTCTAACGTCTAACGTCTAAATTCTGAATGTCACCTTAAAATAGAAATAGAACTTTAAATTAGTATCCTAACAAAATTAAGAACAGTATGGCAACATTGGCAGAAAAAGCATTGGAACAAGGCAAGGGAATTTTGCGTCTCGCTCCAACATGGGTACCGAGGTCTTTTTGCGTACCAGGTAGAAGAATCAAATTACACCCAGACGACTATTATGTGTTAGGCGGTGAACGTGGCGGTATTGATGAGCGCTGGTTCTCGTCGACTACACCTGCGGAGAATGGCCCGTTAACAGGCAAAAATGAAGGTTTGAGTCCTGTTGTTTTGGAAGATGGAGGAAATGAAGTTCAGATTCTTTTAAAAGATGTTATTGATGAACTTAAAGGCGAAATCATCGGAAACCGACTCTGGAATGAATATGAAAGTTGGCCGATGTACTCCAAATTTTTTGATAATATGGGGCCTTTGCCACATCATATTCATCATAACGATGAACACGCGGCGAAAATTGGTCAGAAAGGAAAACCGGAAGCTTATTATTTTCCACCTCAAGTAAATAACCATGGCGGGGATTTCCCATATACTTTCTTCGGAATTACTCCCGGCACGACCAAAGAACAGATAAAAGAATGTTTGATGAACTTTACCAAAGGTGATAACAAAATCACTAACTTTTCGTCAGCTTTCCGTCTGGAACCGGGAACGGGTTGGGATGTGCCCCCCGGAATGCTCCATGCCCCAGGTAGCATGTGTACCTATGAACCGCAAAAGGCTTCCGATGTGTTTGCCATGTACCAGTCTTTAGTGAATGAGGCGATTATTCCTGAAGAACTATTGTGGAACGGAACCCCAGAAGACCGAATGGGTGATTATGACCAATTAATGGAGGTTATCGACTGGGAGTTGAACACTGACCCCAATATGTTAGAGACCCGTTTTATGAACCCCATTCCTGTTGAAGCTATAGATGAAATGGAAGCAAAGGGCTATGTCGACAAATGGATCTGTTACCGTTCCGATGCCTTTAGTGCTAAAGAATTAACAGTGCTTCCGGGTCAAACGATCACTATAAAAGATAATGCCTGCTACGGAATGATCATGATGCAAGGGCATGGTAAGATGGGTGTTTGGGATATTGAAACCCCATCATTAATACGCTACGGACAGTTGACACACGACGAATATTTTGTAACTGAAAAAGCGGCGAAAGAAGGAGTGACTATAACGAATCATAGCAAAACGGATCCTATTGTAATGCTCAAGCATTTTGGACCAAAAAACCCTGATTTACAGTTGTAAATGCCCATTGGTTTTTAAAGGGATTACCTCCTTAAGTATCTCATCATGAGCGTATTCAAATGGTTAGGGGTATAATCGAGAGCCTCTTAAAATACCTAATAGTATAGATACAGAAAATCGAAACGTTTAATCCTAAAATAAACTATCATGCAAAATAATTTTCCAAAGCTACACAATGCCACTTGGCCGGGCCTCGTAGGTAAAGGTCCCGATTCAGAGCCACCGATTCCATTTGATACCATGCTTGAAATGACTGCCGGCGCTGAAGTTGACGGCAATAAATTCGACGGGGTAGATCTAGGCCTCTTAGATCCGCATATCAATATTGACGGTTCGGATGATGATATAAAAAGGCTTGCCGATAAAATAGCGGGCTTCAATTTGAATGTGGGCAGTTTAGTAGCTCCGATTTGGGGCGGACCTACCTTGGGGTCCGATGATGACCGTAAGACCTTTGTAGAAATGGTGCGTAAGGCCTGCCATTTTGGCAAAGTTTTACGCGATCATGGGGTACGCCAGTACGGAGTTATCCGAATCGATTCTGCTTCGAGTCCTGAAGATTGGTCGAAAGACCCAGTAAACAATACCAAACTGATTGCCCAGACCTTTCGGGAAGCTTGTGATGTAGCTGCTGATTATGATGAAAAACTGGCTGCTGAAGGTGAAATTTGTTGGGGTGGTATGCACAGTTGGAAAACTATGGTAGAAACACTAGAGACCGTTGATCGGCCGAATATTGGTTTTCAAGCCGATATGTCACATACCTTATTATATTTATTGGGCTACAATGCACCTGAACATCGCATACTTCCTAAAGATTACGATTGGTCTGATAGAAGTGTTTTAGAAGCTGGCCTCAAAACAGTGACCGATGCATTACGACCATGGACGATCGATTTCCATGTAGCGCAAAATGATGGCACGGTACACGGTACTGGATCACATGATAAAACCGGCCGCCACTGTTTGGCAACAGATCCTAACGGTAAACTGGACGTTGCCAAAGATGCCGGGTATTGGTTACGCGATGGTAATGGAAATTTGACCAAGGCCTTTAAGCACATCTGTTGGGACGGTTGTATGTTCGATAATGACGTGATGATGAAACAGCAAACATGGAACGATATTCTCGCAAAATTGGTTGAAGTGCGGAACATGCATGGGTGGAGCTAATTTGAATAGAATTTAAGTATTTGCAAATAAATTATAGATATGGCCTTTATCAATGCCAACGGAATACAATTATATTATGAAGAACGGGGTTCGGGTAAGCCTTTGTTGTTGATCATGGGTATTACCGCACCATGCTCCGTTTGGGAAAAACACGTTTCGTTTTGGGAGAAACACTACCGCTGTATTTTATTCGATAATAGGGGAGTAGGTGCATCCGATAAACCTGAGGGCCCTTATACGACGGCCTTAATGGCCAATGATAGTGCGGCACTTCTGGAAGCTTTAGAAATTTCGAGTGCGGCCGTTGTCGGAGTATCCATGGGAGGTGCCATAGCCCTTCAGCTCGCTATTCGACATCCGCAAAAAGTTGAGGCCATGGTACTTATGTGCCCATGGGCAAGCTGCGATCGCAAAGGGGAAGCTATTTTTAAGCATATGATGCATGCGAAAGCCCACTTGCGTCCCGAGCAATTTGCCAATTTTGTGCAATTGCTCATTTTCCATAAATCGACTTGGGACGATGATATCGAATATGAAGGCCTGTTGGAAGGACAAAATGGAGCGGCCCTTGAAGCGATGCCACAACCGTTACACGGACTTGAAGGTCAAGCGCATGCCTGTATCTCGCACGATGTGGTCGACCAATTACCCCAAATTGAAACGCCAAGTCTGATAATAGGGGGCAAAGAAGATCAGTTTATTCCGGAATGGATGGCAAATGAGGTAGCCGAAGGTATTGCGAATAGTGATCTGCATTTGTATGATAATGCCGGGCACGCTTTCCATTGGGAAAAATTGGATGACTTTAATCCGAGGGTATTGGATTGGTTGAACGAGAATTATTGATTTTATAAAGGTTACACCTTAAAATAGATTTGAAAATGGGAAAAATAAGAATTGGCTGCGAAACCTATACCTGGGCTATGTCAGGCGATGCCTATAAAAATAAATTGGAACACATACTTGGGGTCATGTCCAAATCGGGGTTTAAGAGTATTGAACCGGACACAGGTTTTATGAACGGTTTTACGGATCCACATGTTTTTAAGGAAGCTTTAGACCGTAATAATATTGAACTTTCTGTTCTGTGCCATGTAGAAGATTGGCTAAATCCGAAAGAGACTGACGAAGAAAAGCGGAATGCCGACCAATGGATCGAGTTCATGAAACTTTTTCCAGAGGCTATATTGTTGCTGGTGCAAATGCCTGGGCAAGACCGCGAACACTTACACGAAAGGCAGCAAAATTTATTGACCTGTGTTAATGAAATAGCGACAAGGGCGGCCGGCGAAGGTATTGTTTGCTCCTACCATCCGAACTCACCGATGGGATCTATCTATAGAACCGAAGAAGATTATAAAATCTTACTTAACGGTCTCGATAGCACCTTTATCAAATATACGCCCGATGTGGGGCACATGGCAAAAGGAGGGATGGATCCCTTGAAAGTTATCAAAGAATATCGTGATATAGTGAACTGCGTACACTACAAAGATATGTTCGATGATGGGGGTTGGGCCGCTATGGGTTCCGGTATCATCGATTTTGAAGGGATAACCACCTACCTTAAGGATAGCGGTTTTGAAGGTTGGATTATTGTAGAGGACGAGGCCGATGAAGCGATAACAGATCCAGACGGCGTGACCGCAAAAGATGGTATTTATATCGAAGAGGTTTTAAGACCCTTATTATAATTATAGTACACAATTTTAATTTAAAGTAAAGAACAATGGCAAATAAAAAAGAACTGCGAATAGGAATGATCGGCACGGGTCTAATGGCGAGAACCCACACCAATGGACATAAACGTATTGGTGATTTTTTCCCGGAACTGGAATATAGGCCTGTTTTAAAAACAGTTTGCGCCCGTACGGAGGAAAAAGTAAAGGCCTTCGCCGAGCAATGGGGCTATGAGTCTTACGAAACCGATTGGAAAGCGGTTATCGCCCGAGACGATATCGATGCGGTAGATATCTGCACACCCAACGATATGCATGCGAATATTGCGATCGCCGCCGCAGAAGCAGGTAAAATGGTGCTTTGCGAAAAACCTTTGGCACGCACGGTAGCGGAGGCCCAACCCATGGTTGATGCCATTGAAAAAGCGGGTGTGCCCAATACGGTATTTTACAATTACCGTCGTATTCCTGCGGTAACCCTAATAAAACAGATTGTTGATTCGGGTAAACTCGGAAAAATATTTCATTACCGTTCTAACTTTTTACAAGATTGGACGATCAACCCCGAACTTCCACAAGGTGGTGAAGCGCTATGGAGATTAGATGTAGATGCCGCTGGATCGGGTGTTACCGGTGATCTTTTGGCGCACTGCATCGATGGTGCCATGTGGTTGAATGGCCCAATCAAAGATGTTTCGGCGGTAACGGAAACTTTTATAAAAGAGCGGGTGCACCAAGATACGGGGGAAGTACAAAAAGTAGGTATCGATGATGCTTGTCTCTTCCATTGTCATTTTGAGAATGGGTCATTGGGGCTTTTCGAAGCCACGCGATATGCTCGAGGACATAAGGCCCTATTTACCCTTGAAATTAATGGCGAGCACGCTTCCCTAAGATGGGATTTACATGAAATGAACTACGTAGAAATGTACGACAATGCAGACGATGCCGTTATTCGTGGGTGGAAAAGGATATTGATAACCGATGCTGATCAGCCCTATATGGATCGATGGTGGATTCCCGGAACCTCTATAGGCTACGAGCACTCATTTGTTCATCAAGTTGCTGATTTTCTGAAAAGTCTAGAAAACGGAGAGCCCTGCGAACCTACTTTTCAAAATGCCCTTATGACGCAAAAGGTATGTGAAGCGGTCATCGATTCGGCAAACTCGAAAAGTTGGAAGGATACAGGACTAGTTTAATCATTAAGATTTTTCGAGTCTTTCCATCAGGTTTAGCAGCCAAATAATTAAATTATGTCAAGAGTCAAGAACCAGGAGGCAAGACAAAAAGGTCTAGTTTCTTGGTTCTTGTAGCTCAGCGGTCTTCGTTCCGATACCTCGATGGCTCTATCTTGTATTCAGGTTATCTCATTGATAAATAGGGCAGCTTATCCTAAATATTCAATTTTATTTAGATTTTTGTTCGTGACTCTTTCGTAGAGTTCATAGACCAAACCATCTTTAAGACCAACCTT
This sequence comes from uncultured Flavobacteriaceae bacterium, assembly GCA_964600075.1. Classification (GTDB taxonomy): domain Bacteria; phylum Bacteroidota; class Bacteroidia; order Flavobacteriales; family Flavobacteriaceae; genus CAZRIE01. The sequence continues at coordinate 27,567 of CAZRIE010000004.1, read as the reverse complement.
GGGCACGAGAATCTGATCGCTTCCCATTTCCTTCAACACCTTAATATAGATTTCCGACGCGGGCACGATAACATCGGCCCGGTCGGGATTCATTTTTAAAATTGACATGCGTTGTTCTAAAGTAAACTCGCAAACATAGGCGCGCAAAGCTTTTAGTTCTGCCAAAGATAGGGTCATGTTATTCGCTTTGTTAGCCAAGCCGTATAATCGATTGATATTTCCTCCTGTACCGATTCCTACCACATTTTTAGTTTTGTTAAAACTTGAAGATTTGATATAATCTTTGATTTGAGCAAATACTTCCGAGCGTTGTTTTGATGATAGTTTACGTACCGAACCGATTCTAAATGATCGACTTTCAATAAGCTTACCTTCAGAGATGAGATTGAGTTCAGTGCTTCCGCCACCTACATCAATATGAATATATTTACGGTTTTCAAGAATAGGAATAATGGCCTTGTTCAAAATCTGTGCTTCCATATCACCAGATATAACACTGATTTTTAAGCCGGTTTCGTTACGAATACGACCATTGACCTCACTTGCGTTTGAAGCTTCCCGCATGGCGGATGTGGCAACTGCGAAATAATCGTCAACTTCGTACAATTCGATGAACAATTTAAAGGTCATCATCAGTTTTACGAATTTTTCTGCAACTGGAGGTGATATTGTTCCCGAAGAGAAAACATCGTGACCCAATCGGAGGGGAAAACGTAAAAATTCTAGTTTTTTAAAACTGACCAAATCTCCATCATCATAAACCCTCACGATTTGTAAACGGATTGCGTTTGAACCAATATCAATTGCTGCTAGTTTCATAATTGGAATTTTATGTAATTGGAATTGGCTAACCTATTGTTATTGAGGTGCCTGTATCTTCAAATAATGGTATTGGAATTTTAAGGCTCAACCATCCGTTACCGTCCTATTCTTTTGCTATGAACCCGCAGACGAATGGCGGAAAAAAGAAAAGGGGCGAAACTAACGTTCGCCCCTTAAACTAAACTAACTCAAACAACTCAAAAGAGTAATACTCTTCTAGTACGATATTAACATGATTTTTGGTAATCGGCATCCTGTACTGTGCTGTAATTGTGAATTGATGGATTTTATTTTTCGTTAACCGAACAAAAGTTTATAAGAACGACGCTAAAATTATTGTTTGGTTAAAGTAATTTTTTTCATGAAAGTCGGTTTTTTGGGCAGGAAATTTACGTGTGTCTTATCCCCTTGTGAAATTAATTTTCTTAGTCGCATATTGTATCAGAAAATGAACCGATTTAATGAAAAATATCAGGATAGTGCAGGATACATAGAGGTCAATAAATGATTAAGTTCGGCATATATCAGGACACCTATTTCCGAACTGTTAATAGCTGAATTTATGCATAATATAAAGTAATATTAAAGAGAAACAGTAATGAAAATCAAAGAATACAGAACAGCCTCAATACTATTAGCACTGTTATATCTTTCGGTTACGAATTTAGGCGCCCAAAGCACTAAAGATGACAATGCCGACAAACCTAATATTATCTTTATACTGACTGACGACCAACGCTTCGATGCCTTGGGCTATGCCGGCAATAAATTGATTTCGACCCCCGAAATGGATAAGCTGGCCAAATCGGGAAGCTATTTTGAAAATGCTATGGTCACTACCCCTATATGCGCAGCGAGTAGGGCTAGCATTCTTACGGGACTTTATGAACGTACCCATAGTTTTAACTTTCAAACCGGTAATATTAGGGACTCGTATATGGAAGCGTCCTATCCGATTCTTTTGAAGGATAATGGCTATCGAACTGCATTTTATGGCAAATATGGGGTGCGTTATGATGAGCTTGAAAAGCAATTCGACGAGTATGAGTCGTATGATCGCAACAATGCTTTTAAAGATAGACGAGGGTATTACTACAAGACTATTGGTAAAGACACTGTTCATCTTACACGGTATACGGGTCAAAAAGCATTGGATTATATAGCCCAGGCAGACGCTTCCCAGCCCTTTTGTCTGTCGTTAAGTTTTAGTGCGCCTCACGCACATGATGGTGCCGAAGACCAATATTTTTGGCAGACCGAGTCCGATGCCCTATTAAGTGAAATGACCATGCCAGGTCCTGAATTAGGTGCCGATAAGTATTTCGATGCGCAGCCGGAAATTGTTCGTAATGGATTTAACCGCCTGCGCTGGACATGGCGCTATGATACCCCCGAAAAATATCAGCATAGTGTAAAAGGTTATTACCGAATGATTTCGGGAATAGATAGGGAAATCGCCAAGATTAGGGAACAACTCGAGAATAAGGGCCTTGACAAAAACACAGTCATTATCTTGATGGGTGACAACGGATATTTTCTTGGGGAACGGCAATTAGCCGGAAAATGGCTGCTTTATGATAATTCGGTAAGAGTGCCTTTGATTGTTTATGACCCAAGATTAAAGAAGCAAAACGATAGTAAGGAAATGGCCATGAATGTAGATGTGCCGTCTACGATTTTGGATTTCGCTGGGGTTAAAGCCCCTCAAAATTGGCAAGGTAAAAGTCTTGTGCCATTGATTTTGGGAAAGACCAAATCGATACAAAGAGATACCGTTCTAATCGAACATATTTGGGAATTCGAGAATATACCGCCCAGTGAGGGCGTGCGTACCAAAGAGTGGAAGTATTTCCGCTATGTAAACGACAAATCGATTGAAGAACTTTACAATCTGAACGCTGACCCGAAAGAAATCGATAACCTTGTCAAAAACGGCAAGTACACGTCGGTGTTAACTGATTTAAGGGCAAAGACAGATGAACTGATCGATAGGTATAGCGATTCGTATTCCGATGGGCCTACGGATCTTATGGTCGAATTTATAAGACAACCTAAAAATGTTGAAATTATTGATACTGAGCCAGAGTTTGGTTGGGTGGTGCCAGAAGGAGCGGTCACCCAGTCGGCCTATCAAATTTTGGTAGCATCTACTGATGAACATATTAACAACAATATTGGCGATGTTTGGGATAGCGAACAAATTAGAACCAGTGCTTCATCTGAAATCGAATATAACGGGAAAGCTTTACAGCCGGGCGAAACCTATTTTTGGAGCGTTCGAATTTGGGATCAAGACAACCGTCTTTCGCGCTATTCGGAAAGCCAGACCTTTACTATGGCAGCTTCTGAAGAAGCGACCATAACCACAGCGAACAGCTTCCAAATCGATAGGGTCAAACCTGTAGTTTTTGAAAAAAGGGGCGAAACCTTTTTTATGGATTTTGGTAAAGATGCCTTCGCAACTATAGATTTCACTTACAATGCAAAAGCCGACCACACCTTGACTTTTCGTATTGGCGAACAATTAATTGGCGAAAATATTAATCGCGAACCGGCCAAGAAGAGCCATATACGCTATCAAGAGATCGAGGTACCTGTAAAAGCTGGTAAAAGTGAGTACCAACTTCCGATAAAAACAGATGAAAGAAATACGCTTCCTGGCAAGGCGTTGCCGCTTCCTGAAAGTTTCCCTGTTCTAATGCCATTTCGTTATGCGGAGGTACATGGTGCACAAGAAGCACTATCCGCAGAAAATTTCACGCAATTGGCTTTCCATAGTTATTGGGAAGACGATACAAGCAGCTTTACGAGTTCTGATGATATTCTCAATCAAGTATGGGACCTATGTAAATACTCGATTAAGGCCACGACTTTCAACGGGCTTTATGTAGACGGGGATAGAGAGCGTATTCCATATGAAGCAGATGCGTATTTGAATCAGTTAAGTCACTACACCACCGACCGTGAATACGCGATTGCCCGACAGACCATCGAGTATTTTATGGAGAACCCGACGTGGCCCACCGAATGGCAACAACATGTGGCCTTGATGTTTTATGCCGATTATATGTATACGGGCAATATAGAACTTATCGAAAAGTATTATGACAGATTAAAATATAAAACGTTGTATGAATTGGCGGGCGAAGATGGCCTGATTACCTCGACAAGAATGACTCCTGAGTTGATGGCCAATTTAGGATTCGCAAAAACAATGAAAGAGACCTTCCGCGATATCGTCGATTGGCCGTCTGCAGGCTGGGGGGGCGACCCGTCAAATAAGGGGGAACGTGACGGCTATATTTTTAAGGATTACAATACTGTAGTCAATGCCTTTTACTACCAAAATATGGTGATCATGGCACAGTTCGCAGCTGTTTTGGGGAAAACACAAGAATCTCTTGATTTTAAGCTTAGAGCTTTAAAGGCAAAAAAGGCGGTGAACGAAAAAATGTTCGACCCTGAACGAGGAGTTTATGTTGACGGTATCGGTACTGACCACGCCGCGCTACACGCAAATATGCTCCCATTGGCTTTTAACATGGTACCCGAGGCCCATATTGAATCAGTAGTCGAACACGTAAAATCGCGTGGAATGGCCTGTAGTGTATATGGCTCACAATATTTAATGGACGGACTTTACAATGCGGGCGCTGCGGATTACGCCTTATCACTTCTTACGGACACTAGTGATAGAAGTTGGTATAACATGATCCGAATCGGCTCTACCATGACTTTAGAGGCGTGGGACTTGAAGTATAAGAATAACTTAGATTGGAATCATGCTTGGGGCGCAGTACCCGCCAATTCAATTCCAAGAGGCCTATGGGGTATTCAGCCAAAAACACCAGGTTTCGGCGTTGCAAGTATAAGACCACAAATGGCAGATTTGAAAAATAGCGCTATCGAAGTGCCAACGATTAAAGGAACTATTAAAGGAGACTACGAATTCAAAAACCCTCGTTTACAAGTTTTTACGCTGGAAATTCCTGCGAACATGGTAGCCGAATTTGAAATAGCACCCTCCCCTGGCAAAGAGTTGATGCACAATGGCAAAAAAGTAAATTCCGCTTTTGGTTCGGTGCGCTTAGAACCCGGGAAGCACGAAATAAAACTGGTCATCAATTCATTTTAAGTTTAGCCTTGTTTATAAAGTGAAGAAACCTGGTGGCTTACAGCAAATATCGAGATTGACCATAATTTGGAAAAGCCAAAACAGGTAGAATTTCTGATATCAAGGCGCTGGACATGTGGGGTAGAGAATATGCCAAAGGTTGGGAGGTCAGCCTTTGACCTTAAAGAAGCAATGTGTAATTAAAACAAATGCAAAATAAGAATATTCTGTTTCTAGCCGTTCTACTCTTCGCCCTTGCGGGATGTAATCAAAAATCTTCGGAAATTACCGTAGAAGGTGAACTCAAAAAATGGCATCGCGTTTCGTTGTCATTTATAGGTCCCGAAACCGATGAACTTGCTGAAGAAAATCCGTTCTTGGACTACCGTTTAGACGTTACGTTTACCAACGCTGACAAAACTTATGTTGTGCATGGCTTTTATGCCGCCGATGGAAATGCCGCAGAAACCAGTGCCACTGCCGGAAATATATGGCAAGCACGGTTTACCCCAGATGCCATTGGCGAATGGAAGTATTCCGTATCCTTTAAAAAAGGAACTGAAATTGCTGTCGCGGACACTATAGAACAAGCCGAAAGTGCTGGATTTATGGATGGTGAATCAGGAAGTTTTAGTATTACCGATTCCGATAAATCGGGAAGGGACAACAGGGCAAAAGGCCGTCTCAACTATGTTGGGGAATCGTATCTAAAATTTGAGGAAAGCGGTGATTACTTTATCAAGTTGGGAGTCGATGCCCCCGAAAACCTATTCGCCTATGAAGATTTTGATGCTTCGACCAATGTACTAGAATTCCGAAAAAACTGGAATCCGCATGCCAAAGATTTTGAAGTTGATGCCGAACCCTATGTATGGCAAGGTGAAAAAGGCAAAAACTTGTTAGGTGCCATCAACTATTTGGCCAGTGAAGAACTGAATGTATTTTCATTCTTGACCTTCAATGTAGATGGTGATGATCGAAATATTTTTCCGTACATACTGAAGAAGCCGGCGGCTGAATACGAAACATACGCTAGTGATAAAAAGACTAAAGAGGCATGGGAAACCTTTTTTTACAAGACTAGATTAGATGTCTCTAAATTGGACCAGTGGGAACGTATTTTCGAATATGCCGAGACTTTGGGCATGTTCCTTCATTTTAAGACCAACGAAACGGAGACTGATCATTTGATGGACAAAGGCGTTTTTGGAACGGAAGGGAAATTGTACTACAGAGAACTGATTGCCCGTTTTGGCCATCACTTGGCATTGAACTGGAACTTGGGCGAAGAAAACAACCAGCCTACGGCAGAAGTATTGAAGGTAGCCAACTACGTACAACGACTGGATTCCTATAACCATCATTTGGTTATGCACACCTTCCCCAACAAAGATGACCGTTACGAAGATTTTATCGGGGACAAATCGCCCTTAACAGGAGCATCGTTGCAATTGCGTGATCCCGAATTTACCGATGTGCACCCAAGAGTACTCAAATGGAGGCAAAAGTCGAATGCTACCGGAAAGAAATGGGCCCTTTCGGTCGACGAACCAGGAAAAGCAAACATCGCACTGTTGCCTGATAATGAGGATCTAGAACATAATCTGGCACGTAGCCGAGCCCTATGGGGCACGCTGATGGCTGGTGGTTTTGGCGTTGAGTGGTACTTCGGATATGATAGTCCCCATTCTGATTTAACCTGCGAAGATTTTAGAAGTCGTGATGTATTCTGGGACCAAAATAGGTATGCACTTCATTTCTTTGAGCAGTATATTCCTTTTTGGGAAATGGAACCAACCGATGAACTTGTCAAAGGCGATTCAGCCTATTGTTTGGCTCAAATGGATAAGATTTATGCCGTCTATCTCCCTATGGAGTTGAAAACGACCTCCATTGATTTAGGAACTTCAGGAAATGAATTTTCTATCAATTGGTACGACCCTAGAAATGGTGGTGAGCTTCAAGATGGTTCGGTTAAAATGGCGAAAGCTAATGACGTGGTTTCGCTGGGGTATCCGCCGGCAGACCAAGATAAGGATTGGGTCATTTTACTCCGTATTAGGAAATAAGCCCAAGGACAATTGCAATTACTTAAATCAAAAAGGGTGTAAACAGATGAAAACATTAAAATTTACAGGCTTGCTTTTAATTATGATGATTGGCTTTCCTGCGCTGTTAATTGGTCAGAAAAACCATAAATCGAAAAAGTCTAATATCGTTTATATTTTAACGGACCAATGGCGGTCTTCCGCTCTTGGGTATACGGGCAATCCTGATGTGAAAACACCGAACCTCGACAAGTTCTCCAAGGAGGCTGTCAATTTTTCAAATGCAGTTTCTGTTACTCCGGTTTGTACGCCCCATCGAGCTGCGCTGATGACAGGTCGCTATCCCGGTACTACGGGCATGTTTTTAAACGACCTCTATCTACCTGATGAAGAACTTTGCATGGCCGAAATTTTCAAATCAGAGGGCTACAGTACAGGATATCTTGGAAAGTGGCATTTAGATGGACATGGACGAATTAACAATGTGGCACCTGAAAGGCGTCAGGGTTTTGACTATTGGAAAGCTCTGGAGTGTTCTCATGATTATAACAAGATGCCCTATTACGCAAATGAGAATCCTGAGATAAAATACTGGGATGACTTCTCTTCATTTTCCATGGCAGAAGATGCCAACAATTACATTGCCGAACATGCAGATGACGAGAATCCATTTTTGTTGTTTGTATCTATAGCAACGCCACATTTTCCGCATCACCAAGCACCACAAGAATTTAAAAATTTGTATCGCGCCGAGGAATTAAAGCTTCCTCCCAATGTACCGGAAGACTCGGATGGAAGTATACGCAAAGAATTGCAGGGTTATTATGCCCAATGTACTGCTTCTGATGAAGCAATTGGCCGTATACTTAACAAGCTTAAAGAGTCGAATTTATGGGATAACACTATCGTGGTATTTTCAGCAGACCATGGTGAAATGATGGGTTCACATGGAGTGCGTCCTTTTACCAAGCAATTGGCATGGGATGAATCTATCAGAGTACCATTTTTGATTCGCTATCCATCAATAGGCAAGAATAAAGGAGCGGTTGTAAATGCTCCGATAAACACCCCCGATATTCTTCCTTCTCTCTTAAGTTTGACAAATATTGAAATTCCTGACAAGGTAGAAGGAGAGGACCTTTCGGGTTTGATAAAATTCCCCAATCCGGATGTAGACAGAACGGCTTTAGTGATGAACATTTGCCCTTTTACTAGGGAATACAAGTATCCTGAATACCGAGCTATCCGCACTAAACAATACACCTATGCACGAATTCTTAACGGGGTGAGTAAATTTTTCGATAACGAGAAGGACCCGTATCAAATGAATAATCTTGCGAATGAACCTGAATTCGCATCCCTGCAACAAGAATTGGACAAAAAACTAGATGTCGCATTGAAGAATATAGGAGATGATTTTAAATCACGAGATTATTATCTTAAAAAATGGAATTTAAAGCTCGACCCTGCTAATAACGCAATTAATTACAAAGATTTTTTGAAAGGAACTGGAGTGGTTCAAAGTCCTAAATTAGAATAGAGTTTAGTGCTTCCTTGCTAAATGGAAAAGAAGGAAATAAAGTTTACGCGGTTTCGAAATTCAAGGATGCCGTCGCCTTGACAAAAGAAGATCTATTTTATACGGAATGGATCTATGACCAATGTGAGGCTTATGCAAGAATGCTGATCGACCACAAAACAGAACCTTTATAATAGGACAATTTGGCAAAGAAAGAAGATTATTGAGAAATCGTCGACGGCCTTTCTTAGGTTTGAGAGCGAACAAGGGGAAGGAATTTTTTGAAATAATGATTTGATCGATAAACTTTTGATTAAAAATTAGCTATATCATTTTTATGCGATACTTAAAAAGTTGGCTACTGATTCAAATATTTCTATTGGGTATTACTTGTATCGCCCAAGAACGGTTTAAAATCAATGATTCGCTTATTGTTGAGCGAACATTGGAATATGAGGATAGTTTTGATTCGAACATAGGCAATTGGATAGTTGAACAAATGCCAGGTGGAAACGCAGTGCATTCAAGCGGAAAAATGGAAATCGAAGATAAGGAAGGCTGCACTATTTGGTTTAACAAAAAACTCCAAGCACCGGTGATTATTACTTATGAGGCAATAGTTATTGATAACGGAGGCCCAAACGACCGAGTGTCCGATTTAAACTGTTTTTGGTTGGCTTCAGACTCGGAAGAAACTCATGACTTCTTTGGTTCTTCCAAGAAAAGAATGGGAAAGTTTAGCGATTACGACCACCTAAAATTATACTACGTTGGTCTAGGGGGACATAACAATACGAAAACAAGGTTTAGACGATATGCAGGTGACGGAAGTAAACCTCTGCTTCCCGAACATGATCTTTCGGCTTCGGAGTATCTAATTGTTCCAAATAGTATGAACAAAATCAAAATAATCGTTTATGACGGTATTGTTCGCTTCTATAGAAATGACAAGCTTATATTCGATTTTTCTGATAAAGATCACTATAGCTCTGGATACTTCGGATTAAGAACAGTCAATAATCATATGGCAATCGATAATTTTAAGGTATACTCGATAGAAGCTTCGGATTGAATATATTCTTATGCGTTTGTTTTCGCACGAATAAATACTATTCGAACATTCTGGTTTTCAGGATAGCACAGGACAGTACTTTTAGTAAATAGGTTTAATTTTCTAAAATGCAATCGATTGGTATTTTACTGAAGTTTACTAATATTAAATCGGGTTATGCGATATCTAAAACTATTATTTAGAACCAACATTCCTACAATAAATTTAAATAGAACACAATGATTAGAATTAAGAGAACTAAAAAATTGGTGCTTACAACTTTAGTCTGCAGCTTTGTTTGTGCATCATCTTTGATGGCTCAACAGTTGGATAACCAAGAAATCGAAAATGCTATGGTGCATGCCATGGAATGGCAAGAGCAACACCCGATTATGGCCGTAGCACCTACCGATTGGACAAATGGCGCCTATTACGTAGGGGTGACAAAGGCGCATCAAACTACTAAGAATGCTATCTTTTTAGCAGCTCTAAAAAATATGGGATACTGGAACGAATGGAAACCTTGGGAACGTTTTTACCATGCCGACGATATTATAATTTCCTATTCCTATCTATACCTAAACGGTATTCGTAAAAATTGGGTCGATTTAGGTCCGACAGATACTTTCATACAAGATCATTTATATAAGCCCCACGCTTGGAGGGAAGGAATTGAAAACAAGGATCAAAAAATCTTATGGTGGTGGTGCGATGCACTTTTTATGGCCCCGCCCGTACTTACCGTTTATGCAAACCTAAAGGATGACCAAAAGTATTTAGACGAAATGCATAAATACTATATGGAGACCTATAACCTGCTTTATGATAAAGAAGAACATCTTTTTGCCCGTGATATACGCTTTGTATGGGACGGCGATGCAGATGATATTAAAGAAGAAAATGGAAAAAAAATATTTTGGTCGCGAGGAAACGGATGGGTTTTAGGAGGTCTGGCTCTTATTCTCGAAGATATGCCGAAGGACTATGCACATCGTGATTTTTATTTGAACCTGTACCAAGAAATGGCTGCTAGAATCAAGGGCATACAGCATGCAGATGGCTTATGGCGAACGAGCTTATTATCCCCAGAATCATATGACCATGGTGAGGTAAGCGGTAGTGGTTTTTACACCTTTGCCCTTACTTGGGGTATCAATAATGGATTGTTGGATAAAGCGGAATATACGCCCGTGGTTACCAAAGCATGGGTGGCCTTAAAAAAATGCCAGAAAAAAAATGGTATGGTAGGTTGGGTGCAAAATATTGGGGCAAGCCCTGAACCTGCGAACGCAGATAGCTGGCAGAATTTCGGTACCGGAGCATTTTTGCTAGCCGGTAGTGAGCTTCTTAAATTGGAGGAATAATAGTATCGATATGTTTCAAAACAGTCTCATAGCTGCCAATGCTTTTGCATTTTTAGTGACCTGTATGCTTTAGAAATTCAATAACTGCATTTGTTTTTGAATAGACCTAGATTGGTGAAGTGCCTTAAAATCTATATGTTCATTGACGGAAGCAGCGCCTGATAGTACAGGACACTTTGTTGGTGACAACAAAGTAACTTTAAATGTTTATTGTGGTTTTTCGTAATTTCAAGGTTATATGGTGGTGATTACCTAATCGGCCTCATTAAAACCAACAATTCCAAACTAGGAATGTCATATATAAAATTATAAAATGAATTGAAGGGTTGAGCCAATTTTTCATTTCATAAACACAAAACATATCTAATCCATGAAAAAAAAGAAAAAACAAGCATTGAATTCAGCGGTTAAGCAACAAAGTGTTACCTCGAGAAGAAGTTTCATTAGAAACAGTGCTTTGGCATTTGGAGCAATAACAATCGTTCCGAGGCACGTGCTCGGTAGAGGTTTTACTGCGCCGAACGATAAAATTAATCTTGGGTACATAGGCCTTGGAAAACAGGGTGTCAATCTTGCCAGGTCTTTTGTAGTCAATACGGAGGCACAAGTTGTTGCCGGTAGTGACGTCTGGAACTCGAAGCGAGATAGTTTCAAAGAAAAAGTAGAAGGTTTCTATGCCGGTGAAAGACAGGTCAGCACTTATAATAGTGTAACGACCTATCTTGATTATCAAGAACTCTTACAACAGAAAGGTATCGATGCCGTGGTGGTCGCCACCCCTGATCATTGGCATGCCATACAATCTATCGATGCCATGGAGGCTGGTAAAGATGTGTTCTGCGAAAAACCGATGACCAACACAATCGTTGAAGGTAGAATGATGGCCGATTCCGTCAAAAAGAATAAGCGGATTTTACAAGTGGGAAGTATGCAGCGGTCTTGGGAACAATTTAAAAAGGCACAAGAAATTGTCAATTCTGGAAAACTGGGTGAAATCACCAAAGTATTGGTAAACGTAGGCGATCCGGCAAGATATTACGACCTTCCTGCCGAACCTACTCCAAAGGGAATCGATTGGAACCGTTGGTGCGGTCCTGCGCCCTTATTGACCTATCATCATACGATCGCCCCTGAGGTGGTAGAGAAATATCCCGATTGGCGAGATTTCTGGGAAACCGGTGGTGGTATTCTCTCCGATTGGGGTGCACATATGTTCGATATTGCCCAATGGTGCTTGGGAATGGATAAAACGGGTCCGGTCAGCTATATTCCACCTAAAGAGCCAAAAGCAGTGAGAGGCTTACAGATGTTTTATGAAAACGGTATCGAAATGGTACACGAAGATTTTGGCAGAAAATGGGGATGTCGGTTTATTGGTACCAAGGGTACTATGGATGTTAGCCGAAGTTATTTGGAAACTACGCCCGCAAATATACTAATGCCCAATGGAGGAGACCCTAGCGAGCAATTTAAAGACCGTGGTAACCATTATGAGAATTGGATTACGGCAATCAAAAATAGAGGAGAAGTAATTTGTAACGTTGAAACAGGTCATCGTTCCGCTACCGTTTGCAATGTTGCCAATATTGCGTATGAATTGGGCAGGCCCTTACAGTGGGATCCGGTGAAGGAAAAATTCAAGGGCGATGGTCAGGCAAACAAAATGCGAAAACGAAAAAATAGAAAATATAGCTAGATTTATTTTTCTTGCTAAGTGGCAAGGCAACAGCTAATGGAAAAAGTTTATAAGTTTATGGGGTTGTGAGTACAGAAGTTTAGTTTTCTGTCTAACCTCTAACCTCTAACCTCTAACCTCTAACCTCTAACGTCTTGGTTCTTGTTCCGGATGGAACAACGTTTCTAAGAGTTGAATTCATTCTTAATTATTTGTCTAGACTATTTTTATGCAACGACTAGCTTTTAAAATGAAATTGAACCCTAATCAAAAAGAAGCTTATATAAAGCGGCACGATGAGATTTGGCCCGAACTGAAGAAGTTGCTCAAAGATTCTGGTGTAAGTGACTACTCTATTTTTTTTGACGAGGAAACCGATACGCTTTTTGCCTTTCAAAAAGTGATCGGTTCTGGTGGTTCGCAAGATTTAGCTAAAAACCCGATTGTACAAAAATGGTGGAAACACATGGCCGATATTATGAAGGTCAATCCCGATAGTTCTCCAGTTTCAATTCATTTGGAAGAGGTTTTTTATCTGGAATAAAATAGACCAATGTCAAACAGACCTCTAGCATATTTTGGTAGTTGTATTCTTAAAAAATAGGCTTAATCCTGAAAGTGCCTTGCGAATCAATGCTGGTAGCACATGTGATTTCTCTAGATCAAAATTATCGTTCGTTATAGCAGACTTGATCAGATACTGTTTCGATAAAAGTTCAAAAAAGGGATAAAGATTTTAGAACCTTGATTTCAACCTGGCTTTTTTAATTTTCTGAAATTTGTTTGTAGACCCGTTCCGAGGCCTTTGAATAGGGATGATATCTTCTGGAGTTGCTCCAAGGATATGTATTACAAATGTACTATTTGAACATATCTGGCTCCGGATGCTCCCAACCTTCTCTATATCCCCTTTGCAATAATTTGGTTGCCTCAGGATCATTAAGAACTATTTGTTGGCTTTGATCATACACTAAAGGTCTTTTCAGATTCATCGCCATATTGGCTAAAATACAACTGGCTGTAGAAATATGGCCTTCTTGAATATTCGCAACCGGAAGTGTTCCCTTATCGATGGCTGCAAGAAAGTCTAACATATGGCCCCTCGTGGCGGGTGCCGCATGTAATTCAATATCTTTTTCAGTTACATCTTCTGGGTATTTTTCCCTTTCGTAGATGACATCTCCATGAATTTTTTCCCCATCGCCATTTGGCACAAAATCATACTGCTTTACACTGCCGGAAAGCGTACCTTTTTCACCATATATTTTAAATGACCATGGGTATTCTGGGTCTGCGGGTGTGCCCCATGATCGGTGTTTCCAAATACATTCAAGCTCATCAAATTCAAAAATGGCGGTCTGGGTATCGGAAATATTTGCCTTTGCATCTTTTTGAACATAGATGCCTCCTGTTGAACTGATGCGCTTTGGCCATCCTAAATCGAGCATCCACCGAATAGTATCTAACATATGCACGCACATATCGCCGACGATACCGTTGCCATATTCCATAAAGGCGCGCCACCTACGATGGGGCAATCCATCGAATTCCCGTAAAGGGGCAGGCCCAGTCCACATATCGTAGTCAAAAAAATCAGGTACATCAACTACAGGGCGATTTTTAGTATCGCGCATATGGTAATAACAGCATATTTCGATGTGCGATACTTTTCCTAATAATCCTGCATCGACGATATTTTTCTTGGCCTCGATTAGGTGCGGAGTGCTTTTACGCTGAGTGCCCACTTGAATTACTTTGCCATACTTGCTAGCAGCACTTATCAAAGCTTCCCCTTCCACTACGTCGACACTAATCGGTTTTTGTAAATACACGTGGGCGCCAGCTTTTAACGCTTCAATGCCTTGAAGAGCATGCCAATGATCTGGGCTTCCTATTAAAACAATATCCAAATCTTTTTCAGCGAGCATTTTCCGATAATCTGAATACATTCGCGGTTTCTTCCCTGATTTTTGTCTCTGACTTACTAGTTCTGCAGCATTCGATAACATATGCTCGTCAACGTCACAAAGTGATACCACTTCTATATTGGCTACTTGTATTAATCGAAAAAGATCGCTTTTGCCGTACCATCCGGCGCCTATGAGTCCGACACGTATCGGTTTTTCGCGATACATCAAGTCGATGCCGTAACCCCCGAAAGATGATAGTGCGATGGCTGCTGTTGTACCCTTGAGAAAATTTCGTCTGTTAATGTAGAAGTTTTTGATTTTCATAAAAATTATTGTTTTGTAGATTTTTAAAGATATGGAAATTTCAAATATTTTGATTTGTGTTATTTCAATCGGAGCCCGATATAGGTATTTATAAACAAAGAAAAATTCAAACCAGTTTGTTTCTCAGTATTAGGATAATTTTCTTGATTGAAATAGTAAGAAAGATAATGTGATTTTTTTTTTATAATCTCCTATAAGTAGAGAATAGTATAGATTTTTTAGCAATAATTGTTTAATTTTTTTAAGAGTATTACAATTAGCCTTTCGTTAATTTGTAAGAAATATTCATTCGATAAAACTCTATTTTCAATCGACAAACTGAAAACCCACTTTAGTTTTTAGTTGCTGTTTTTTTTTAGGTATGTAATTTGTCCATTAATAATGGAAGGTAATCGAATATTATTTCACTTTTTTCATGCTGCTAAGGAGTATATCTAATTTTGTAGATAACTGTTGTTCCTAATCGTAGAATGACAAACCCAAATCTTAGTAACCTATGAAAAAAAATTACACGGCACTGCGCGTGCTGGTCTGCCTTTTCATCCCACTATCTTTTACGATTTTCACTTATGCCCAAAGCTTTAATGCTACAGGTCTTAAGGGAGAAAATCTGAACAACCCGACTTCGCTGGATTTCAGACCTAATGGAAAGCTATATGTTTCACAACGGGATGGGACAAAATGACCTATGTCATTTTTATCAGGAACCCCTTGCAATATATTTACCGATTAGTATAAGAAAATTGGAGAATGACAGACCCAAAACTTAGTAACCTATGAAAAAAAATTACACGGCACCGCGCGTAAGCGCCTGCCTTTTCATCTCATTATCTTTTACGATTTTCACATATGCCCAAAGCTTTAATGCTACAGGTCTTATCGGCGAAAATCTGAACAACCCGACTTCGCTGGATTTTGGACCTAATGGAAAGCTATATGTTTCACAACAGGATGGGACGATTTTTGAGTATACCGTGCTACGTGATAATGCCGAAGCCGGCTCAGGTACCTATAC
This sequence comes from uncultured Flavobacteriaceae bacterium, assembly GCA_964600075.1. Classification (GTDB taxonomy): domain Bacteria; phylum Bacteroidota; class Bacteroidia; order Flavobacteriales; family Flavobacteriaceae; genus CAZRIE01. The sequence continues at coordinate 11,725 of CAZRIE010000004.1, read as the reverse complement.
TGCCATAAATTCTAACAGTATTAATTTGGTTAAGGTAGGTACACCCAACCATAATGATGATGGTACTATAAATACCTCAAATACACGTCAGATGACAGGGCTTCTTGCCACAGGTACGCAAACGACTCCAATTCTTTACGTAAGTTCTTCTGATTCTAGAATCGGTGGTGGCGGTAGCGGTAACGATAAAAACCTTGATACCAATTCGGGAGTTCTTTCCCGACTTACATGGACAGGAAGTGTCTGGGAAAAAGTAGATTTGGTGAGGGGACTTCCCCGATGTGAGGAAAACCACTCCACCAATGGAATGGAAATTTTCGAACGTAACGGTAGCACCTATTTATTACTGCAACAAGGAGGTAATGCTAACAAAGGCGCCCCGAGCAATAATTTTGCGGGTACTTCGGAAACTTATTTGTCAGGTGCTTTGTTAATTGTTAACCTTACCCAATTAGAACAAATAGAAGCCGCTAACGGCGGGCCTTATTTAGATACACGTCAGGGTAGTACAGAATATATCTATGACTTACCCACACTGAACGATCCCGAAAGGGCGGACATCGATAATACCGACCCCAGTTTCCCTTACTCTGCCGGGCATCCCCTATACAATGCTACCATCGATTTGGGCGATCCCTTTGGTGGGAATAATGGGCTGAACCAGGCATTTCCGGAAATGGGGGGTCCAGTACAAATTTTCTCAACTGGGTGGCGAAATGGCTACGACGTGGCGATAACCGCCGCCGGCCGAATATATTCCGTTGATAACGGTCCGAATACGACATGGGGCGGGTTACCTATAATTTATGATAGTAATGGGCAGCTTAAGGGTGATCAAAGTAACGCCACCTATAATCCTGCTGCTGGAGATTACGTAACCAATGAAATCAATGAGGTTGGCAGTAGTGGCCATGGTGATGCGCTGCACTATGTCGGAAATATAAGCGATGCGAATGGCAGTTACTACTCAGGTCATCCCGCTCCTATTAGGGCATTCCCATCTCGGGCAGGAGTAAAGGTCTATACGTTTGACGGATCGAATTGGGTGCTTGGTGCCGATTATAGTTTTGGTACTTTGCTAACAGGGGTCTCCGGGTATTTCAACACGATTTTTGACATTTCAGATTTTCCAGATGATCCGATACAGGGGGAATATATGGCAAACGCCACTTCGGACCCTCGAATGCGTATTTTCGATGTTGTAAATTCTTCTACCAACGGCATGTGCGAATATACTGCCAGTAATTTTGGAGGAGCTATGCAAGGAGATCTTTTGACCGCGTCTTTCAATGGCAAGATAAATCGGTATCAGTTGAACACAAACGGCGATGGAATAAACTCCAAAAACAATAATTTCCTTACAGGTTTTGGCTCCACGCCTTTAGATGTGATTGCGCAGGGCGATACCGACCCTTTTCCCGGTACGGTATGGGCGGCGACCTACGGTGCAGATAATATCACTGTTTTTGAGCCGACTGATTTTAGTGATTGCGCACAACCCAACGACCCCGGATATGTGGGTTCAGAAGATTACGATTCCGATGGGTATTTAAACGATGATGAGGTAGCCAACGGTACCGATATTTGTTCAGGGGGTAGCCAGCCTAATGACTATGACGGCGATTTTATATCAGATTTGAACGATCCAGACGATGACAATGATGGTATCGCAGATGTTCAGGATGTGTTTGCCATTGATGCCGATAACGGAACCATAACGAACTTGCCTATCGATTACCCGTTTTGGAATAATGACCCGGGTACAGGCTTTTTCGGTCTTGGTTTTACAGGATTGATGTTGGATCCTACCGGAAATACTGATTACCTTGGTCAATACTACGAAAACAATCTTTCTTTTGGGGGCGCTGGGGGTAAGGCAACAATTGATGCAGTTACTACGGGTAATGCATATCAAGCTGCCAATTCTCAAGACAATGCTTTTCAGTTTGGTGTCAATTTATCCAACAACTCAAAACCATTCACTGTACATACCAAGATAGAGACACCTTTTGCGAACGTTTCTTCCGCCGCAAACCTTTCTTATGGCATCTATATCGGTAATGGAGACCAAGATCACTATTTTAAAGTCGTGGTTACAGAAGGCCTAACCGAGAACGATGGTCTCTATGGATTCGAAGTTGTAAAAGAAGAAGGGCCATCTAATGTCTCCTCACAAAAATATGACGTTGTCGGACTCAAGGATGCTACATCAGTTGATATTTATATCAATGTAAACGCCTCTGCGAATACGGCCCAACCCTATTATTCCATTGATGGTGGTGAAAATGTAATTCTGTTGGGGGATGCTGTTGTATTGCCAATCGAGTTATTAAAGGCAGACGATGCTAAAGGTCTTGCAGTAGGTCTTATTTCGACTTCGGGAACGGGGGAGGCTTTTACCGCAACTTGGGACTTTTTAAAGGTGACCGAGAATGGTGATGCAAATCTTGTACTTTCAGAAAACCTGGTCGATTTTGGTGTTTTGGAAACAGGTTCGGGCCAAGTACAGCTTATTCCCACCCTGACCAACGAAGGCGGACCATCGGCCGGGGCCATAGAAATCACGGCTATAAACATCACAAGTGCCGATGCTACACTTTTTAGCCATAGCTTGGCACTACCATTGGTAATTGGTCCCGGGGCTAACAAGACATTGCCCTTGAATTTTTTCCCGAACACTAGTATAGGTTCTAAAACCGCCAATCTTCAAATCGTTCATAACGGGGCAAATTCTCCCTTCGTCGTTCCAATGACGGCAATATTAGAAGAAAACAACGAACCAACCTATACCGTAGTTGCAAGAATAAACGCAGGTGGTAACCCGGTAACCGCTGCTGATGGCAATATGGACTGGGAAGCTAACCTAAGTAACGGTGGGGTTTCAGGAACAAACTATTCGGTAAATACGGGAATTATTCCGAACGGGACTAACGCCTTCCTTTATGAAAATAGGCATTCTTCCGTTCCCGATTATATCGACGAGAATACGTTCAACGCCTTGTTTGGAAAAGAGCGTTACGATGCCAACAGCGGGCCCGAAATGGAATTCAAGTTTCCGGTACCCAACGGAGATTATCTAGTCAATATTTATACGGGTAATGGATATGGCCCGGCAAACATAGTGGGGGCAAGGATATTCGATGTATCCCTAGAAACAGAATTGAAAGGAGACGATATAGATGTAGTAGCGCAGTTTGGAGGAAGTGGTAACGTGTTCCATGCGGGTATGCTTTCGTATGCAGTTACCGTATCCGATGGTGAACTTAATGTAGTGTTCGAACATGCCGGAACTGAAAACCCTGTCTTACAGGCGATAGAAGTTATGGTAAGTACTTCCATCAACGACCCGATCACTATAGCTCCGATTGCAGATCAATTTAACGCAGTTGGTGACCAAAGTACCTTAACGGTTTCCGCAATCGGCGGAGACTCCGATGAAAACTTTATGTATACTATTTCCGGTCAACCGGAAGGCATAAGTGTCGAGCCGACCAATGGACAGATATTCGGTACGATATCAACGAATGCAATTACGGGCGGACCGAACAACGATGGTGCACACAACGTAAATATAGAGGTAAGTAAACCGGGTTCTGCTACCGAAAATATTTCATTTATATGGACTATAGATACCTTGTTGTGGAAAGATAAGGATGAGGCCGAAAACTATACGGCCCGTCATGAATGTTCATTGGTACAAGCAGGGGATAAGTTTTATTTGATGGGTGGTCGTGAGAATGCCAAAACCATCGATGTATATGATTACACGACAAATACATGGACCCAGATTCTAAATTCGCCTCCAGAAGAATTCAACCATTTTCAGGCAACTGAGTATAAAGGATTGATATGGGTGATCGGGGCTTTTAAGAATAATTCTTTCCCTAACGAGCAACCTACCGAATATGTTTGGGCCTTCGACCCGGCGAACGAGGAGTGGATTCAAGGTCCTGAAATACCTGAAAACAGAAGAAGAGGGTCCACAGGTATGGTAGTTTATAACGATAAATTTTACATCTCGGGCGGAAATGCAATAGGCCATAATGGAGGTTACGTCAACTGGTTCGATGAATATGACCCTACAACAGGTATTTGGACACCCCTAAATGATGCCCCTAGGGCAAGAGACCATTTTCATTCTGGTGTAGTCGGTGACAAGATGTATTTGGCGGGAGGTCGTCTTTCAGGAGGTGACGGAGGCGTTTTTAATCCAACAATCGCCGAGGTCGATGTTTATGATTTCGGTTCGGATACGTGGAGCACACTTCCAACGGACCAAAATATACCCACGCCGAGGGCTGCGCCTGCAGTGGCCAGTTTTAATGGTAAACTTATCGTCGCCGGTGGGGAAGTACAGAATCAAGAGGTCTATGGCCAAGTTACGACCAGTGCGCTCAAGATTACGGAGGAGTACGATCCCGTTACCCAAACGTGGACACGTTTACCAGATCTGAACAGTCCAAGACACGGTACTCAAGCAATAGTTTCAGGAAATGGCATCTTTGTGTTGGCCGGATCGCCCAATCTTGGTGGCGGCAACCAGAAAAATATGGAATATCTGGGTGAAGATGCACCCGTAGGTTTGGCCAGCATCGCAAGCACGTTGTCTACTCCGAACGTAGTTGACATTGAAGTAGAAGGTTCCAATACATTTAGTATTGAAGTAACAGGTGGGAATATAGGAATGTTTATACGCTCCATGGAATTAACTGGGGCTGATGCCGCTAACTATGCAATTACCTCCGGTACTTTAGAAAATGTATTTTTAGATGCCGAAAGTGTACGCCCAGTAACAGTTTTCCTAAACGGTTCCGGGGCAAATACAAATGCTATTTTGACCATTCGTTACGGAGCATCATCATCGGCCGATATTATTCTAAAGAATGGTGAACTCGTTTCTAGTATTATCGATCCGGGTACGCAATACAATACGGAGGGAGATGAGGTATCCTTACAGATACTAACCGATGGCGCGGGAAATAGTTTAACATTCAGTGCAACCGGACTTCCTCCGACCTTAGAGATTGATGCGACTACCGGTCTGATCGACGGAACAGTGCTTTCTTCCGAGATTTCAGGTGGGGGCGCTTTCTTTGAGGAAAATGGTCTAGTAGTTATAGAAGCAGAATCCGGAAATATAGTGCCCGGTTGGGTGGAAACCACCCTAGACGGCGCAAACGGAATCTTGGCCAGTGCCAATAACTTAAGTGGACAAAATGGTGGAACGATTCCCTATCAAATTACCGTAAGTACGCCGGGTGTTTATCGATTCGACTCGAGAAGTTTCTTTAGTGGCGAATCCGCGACGGACGAGAACGATAACTGGTTACGCTTTCCCAACAATGATGATGTGTGGTTCTTTGGATATAAAGGAAGTCCGGTCGACGAGGCCAGTCTGGTCTCGAATGTACAGGGTGAACAATTAAATGTTGTTTTTCCAAAAGGGAGTTCAAGAATAACTCCTGGCCCTGATGGCACTACTCCCGAAGGTAGCGGAGGCAACGGTTATTTCAAGGTGTTTAGATCTGGCGGCCTTTCCGAAACTTACGATTGGCAGGCAAGAACAAGTGATGATGATGCTCATAATATATATGTTTGGTTCGTAAATGTAGGTACGTATACCATGGAGGTGTCAGAACGTTCGGCTGGGCATGCCATCGATAAAATGGTATTGTACAAAGTAGATGGGCCTTTATATTCCGATAACCAATTGACCGCTGCCGATGAATCGGATAGGGCAGAGGCTAGTGCAGGCGCGGGTGATGCTAGTCCATATAATGTTGTGGTTACCGCCACCGATGATAACGACCCGACAAACTCGAGCACTGTTGAATTTACGTGGGTTATCGATATTATAGGAAATCCCGTAGCCATTGCAAGTGCAACACCACTTCAAGGTCAGGCCCCGTTGGAAGTTAGTTTTAACGGTAGCGGATCAATTGATGACAAAGGCATCGTCGATTATAGTTGGGAGTTTGGTGATGTACTTTCCTCCGTGTCCGACTTAGCTGACCCATCATTTACATTTACTGAAGCAGGCATATATAATGTGCTACTGAGGGTAACCGATGGCGATGGTAACCAACATGCGGAGACTCTTGAGATTACTGTAATCGCCCCAACTTCAAATATTATTACTGTAAATGCTGGTGAAAATGGAACAATATCACCAAACGGCGAAGTAGAAGTAATAGAGGGTGTTGATCAACAATTTAGCATAACTGCGAATACGGGATATAAAATTACGCAGGTGTTAGTAGATGGGGCCTCACAAGGTGCTATAGAAAGCTTCATTTTTGAAGCCGTTTCTAGTAACCACATTATAGAGGCTTCTTTCGAAGAAATTTTCAATGTAATTACGGCATCTTCTCTTTTGGGAGGAACAATTTCTCCCAGGGGTGAAATATCCATTGCCCGAGGAGAAGATCAATGGTTTACCGCAACCCCAGATGAGGGTTATATGTTCGACTATTTTATTGTGGACAATAGTTTCACTGTAGGAGAACCCATTTATGCGTTTGAAAATGTCTACGGCAACTACACTATCGAAGCAGTATTTACAGAAATAGTAATTAATGATTATACCGTATCAGCTATGTCGGGAGAGGGTGGAACGATATTGCCCGATGGAGTGAATGTAGTTGTCGAAAGCGAAAATATCGGTTTTTCTGTGGCAGCAAATACCGGCTATGAAATAGATTATCTTATTGTAGACGGTGAACTCGTGCAAGACGTGTCGGAGTATACTTTTGAAGATATTTCAGAAAACCATACGATTGAAGCAGTATTTCAAGCTATTGTAGAACTTGATTACTATACCATAACTGCCACCGCTACAGAAGGTGGTGAGCTTTCCCCAAATGGTGAGATTGAAGTAATCGAAGGCGGAGAACAGATTTTCATAATATTGGCGAGCGAAGGTTTCCGATTGGCCGATATCGTAATTGACGAATCCTCGATAGCACTTGTTGAAGAATATATGTTCGCGAATGTTGTAGAGAACCATAGCATTCATGTGGTTTTTGAGGAAATTCCTAATGACCCGCCAAAGGCAGTAGCCGCCGTCGATGTCAAAAGTGGGCTGGCACCGCTATTGATAAATTTTGATGGCGATGAATCCACCGATGATACTGGTATCACAAGTTACTCGTGGAATTTTGGAGATGGTTCGCCACCGGCAACAGGTATCTTAGTTTCTCATACGTATACTAAAGCAGGTGTTTATACCGCAACGCTAACCGTCGAGGATGGTACTGGTGAGATTGGAACAGATTCGATTACAATTACAATAAATGAACCGTCTTGGACCGAGAGAGAGGCCTTGGATGAGTTCAGATTATTTCCGAATCCAGCTTCTGTTAGCGTATCCCTTAGTTTTGGAAAATCGGTAGACTTGGAGACGATATCTATTTATGATATGACTGGAAAATTGGTGTTGAGCGTTAACGCAAAAGATGTTAGTAAAGGCAGAAATTATGAGCTTAACGTTATCAATTTGCCCTCCGGTTTATACATCGTAAAAACCAAGGGTTCTAAGGGTGCTGAGGTCAATAAAAGACTTTTGATTCAATGATAATTGAAAAAAGCAATTTTATAAAAAAGCAAAGATCTCAACTGGTCTTTGCTTTTTTTGTTTCAAGCAAATACTTCACTATTTTTTATCACTATATTTAAAACATAAATTTAAACTGAGTGTGATGAAAAATAGACTTGTCGTATTTTGTATTTTGCTATTATCTTTTGTTCCGAACTTATCGGCAAAGATAACCTTACCCAATATTTTTTCGGATAATATGGTCCTGCAACGCAACGAAAAGGTATTGCTTTGGGGATGGGGAAATACTGGTGAAGAAATAACCATTATTACAAGTTGGGACAATAAGGAATATGTAGTCAAAACTAAGATTACCGCAAAATGGGAAATCGAGGTAGAAACACCCGAGGCCGGAGGCCCGTTTATGATCAACTTTAAAGGGAGTGACAATGAAATCATACTCGAAAATATTTTGATAGGCGAAGTCTGGCTCTGTTCGGGCCAATCTAATATGCAATGGAGCGCTACCACGAATGCAGGTATCGATAATGCCCAAGAAGAAATAAAAGATGCCTATTACCCTAATATTCGCTTTTTTACGGTAGAAAGAAGAACCGCTGAATTTCCACAGGAAGATTTGCCCGGCACTTGGGAGGTCTGTACGCCCGAAACCATGAAAGATTTTAGCGCAATCGCCTATTTTTTTGCGCGCAGATTGCAAGGTGAACTCGATGTACCTATTGGCCTAATCGATAATGCCTGGGGAGGTACTCCTGCTGAGGTATGGGCTGCGAAATCCGTTTTTGACAGTAACGACGATTTGGCGTCCGATATAAAGCAATTGGAAGAAACCGCATGGAGTCCGGTTGCTCCCTCATATTTATATAACGGCATGGTATATCCAATTACACCTTACAAGATTGCTGGCACAATTTGGTATCAAGGCGAATCGAATGTAAGCCGTCATACAAACTATAAGAAATTATTTTCAGAAATGGTAGCTTCATGGCGCAGTGCTTGGGGTTACGAGTTTCCTTTTTATTATGTGCAGATTGCACCTTTTAATTATAAAACTGCAGAAGAGAGTGAGGGTGCATACCTTCGTGATTCTCAACGAAAGGCCTTGAAGGTCATTCCGAATTCGGGTATGGTCGTGGTCAGTGACATTGCCACAATCGACGATATACACCCACCGAATAAACAAGATGTGGGACTGCGTTTGGGAAATTTGGCGTTAAAACAAAATTATAAAAGCTTTGAAGGAGAGGTCAACGGGCCTCTATTTAAAGAATTCAATGTTCAGGGTAAAAAAGGTGAGGTCATTTTTGACCATGCCGATGGTCTAATGGCAAGGGGAAAAAAGGTCACCCATTTTGAACTTGCCGGTGGTGATGGTCAATATTATCCTGCAAAGGCGATTATCAAAAATGATAAAGTCATCGTTTCTTCCAAAGAAGTTGAGCAGCCGGCAAGTGTCAGGTTTGGGTGGAGTAATATTGCCGAACCGAACCTTTTCAATGCTGCGGGTTTGCCCGCCTCTGCATTTATAAGTGATTAGAATTCCATGATTCTGGTTATTGCCTAAAGAAATTTCACAAAATTTTTTGATTAGGTACAAGATTATATTACCTCCCCGCGCGGGGCGGTTAGCCACGAGGCTATTTGGGGAATATCTCCTTAATCATGAAATTTGTCTCGCAAACCTGGCATCTTAATTGTCGTCGAAAGTTGTATTTTCGTTGACTAAGAACTTTGCTATGAATATTACTTTTTCAAAAGGGTTTCCTTTCTGTGCTATCCTATTTTTCTTTCTAATTTTTTCCTGTAAAGAAAATCAAAAGGAACAACTAGCGGAAAACCATAAACATACGAATGCCCTTGTTGACGAGACGAGTCCGTACTTATTACAGCATTCCCATAACCCCGTTAATTGGAGGCCTTGGAGTCAACAAGCTCTAGAAGATGCCAAAAAAGAGAACAAACTGGTAATTGTTAGTATCGGTTATTCTTCCTGCCATTGGTGTCATGTGATGGAGGAAGAGACTTTTGAAGATGAGGAAGTGGCCAAGGTGATGAACGAAAATTTTATCAGCATCAAAGTTGATCGTGAAGAGCGGCCCGATGTCGATCAGATTTATCAAGATTTTCAAAGACTTACCGATGGTAATACAGGTTGGCCCTTGAATGTAATCGTACTTCCGAACGGGAAACCATTTTATGGGGGCACGTATCATTCAAAAACCCAATGGGTAGAGGTCTTGACGAAAATGAACGAACTCTATAAAAAAGACCCTGAAAAAGCCAAAGAGTATACCGATATGGTAACGGAAGGAATCGACCAGATAAATTTGATAGAACCTGCCAATAGTTTAGAAGAACTTACTGAAGATGACCTGAAGAAAAGCGTTGAAAATTGGCAACAGAATTGGGACTTGCAAGAAGGCGGCGAAAAAGGCACCGAAAAATTTATGATTCCTTCAAATTTGAACTTCTTGTTAGACTATGCCATCTCAACGGGTGATGTTCAAGCCAGGGCACATGTAAAAAATACATTGGATAAAATGGCCTTGGGGGGTATTTACGACCAAATTGGTGGTGGATTCCACCGTTATAGCACCGACTCAAATTGGAAAGTTCCCCACTTTGAAAAAATGCTCTACGACAATGCTCAGGTTCTAAGTCTATATTCTAAAGCATATACAGTTTTCAAAGACCTAGCTTACAAGAATGTTGTCTGGGAGACTATTGATTTTCTCGACCGGGAAATGAAAAATACCGAAGGCGGATATTACGCTGCTCTTGATGCTGTCAGCGAAGGTGAAGAAGGAAAGTTTTATGTGTGGGAGGTTGATAATCTCAGGGGAGCATTGGGTGATGATTTTAAACTTTTTGCATATTACTATACTATTACTGAAGAGGCTGCTTGGGAAGAAAACAAATACGTGCTACATAGATTGAAAGATGACCGGTCATTCTTAAAAGAACATCCTGTTGCTTACAATGAGCTGAGCGCAGCAAAAGCTAGATGGAACAAAAAACTTTTAACGGTTAGAGGTGAACGCACTAGGCCAAGAAGTGACGACAAGATTATCACCTCTTGGAACGCCCTTCTGATAACGGGGCTGGTAGATTCCTACAAAGCTTTTGGGCAAAAAGAACATTTAGAAATGGCGCAAGCGACCTTCCAATATTTACGAACTAACTCCTTTCAAAATGGGTCACTGGTCCATACTTTTAAAAAAGGGAGTCGGCAAAAAGAGGGCTTTCTTGAAGACTACGCTTTTTTGACCGATGCCGCACTAGTACTTTACGGTAGCACCATGAACGTTGACTATCTTCAATTCGCTCAACAGCTTCATACAATTGCGGAAACACGATTTTCAGATGAGGCCTCTGGCATGTACCGATATAATGATCGCGATGAATTGATTGCAAAGATTATTAAAACAAATGACGGGGCATTGCCTTCGCCCAATGCCGTAATGGCACATAATCTATTTCGTTTGGGCCATATCGAATATAATACCGAGTACACTAAAAAGTCAAAACAAATGTTATCGGCCATGGTGCCGGCCATTACCGAAAGTGCCTCAAGTTACTCGAAATGGAATGCTTTGCTTTTGAACAATACCTATCCGTATTATGAGATTGCCGTTGTAGGTAAAAGTGCCGATGCCTTAATCAAAGGTCTTGGTGAAATGCACCTTCCGAATACTTTGATTGTAGGCAGTACTTCAGAGAGTGAACTACCGCTTTTTGAAGGTCGTTTTGTCGAAGATGGCACCTATATATATGTATGCCAGAACACTACCTGCAAACTTCCTGTGGAAACAGTGGCCGATGCAGTAAGACAGATGGAGAACTTCTAATCGAAACCAACCCAGAATTCTTATAAAGTATTAAATTTTTACTTTTTGATGTAAACTGAAAAATGTAACTTTAACCTTGAAACAATATCTTCACAAAAAAAAACTATGCAAATAAAGGAATCATCGGAAGTTTATGACGTAATCATTGTAGGTTCAGGTGCAGGTGGCGGTATGGCCACAAAACAGCTGGCCGACGCAGGATTGAACGTAGCAGTGGTAGAAGCGGGTCCGTTTTTCGACCCTGCCGACCCAGTTACTCAAACACAGTTGAAATGGGCTTATGAATCTCCGCGCAGAGGAGCAGGTACTGATCGGGCTTTTG
>CAZRIE010000003.1:0-115229 GCA_964600075.1 uncultured Flavobacteriaceae bacterium | reverse complement strand
AATTTATGATCGACACAAAAACCCTCTCCCCCGAAGACGCGATTGTTCTACAGACCGCCAAACAAAAAATGGAGGAGATCGGTTGGGCCATGAAAGGGCTCAATAAAATGGGAAACCTTATCGAAAGCCGTATTCAACTGTTACCCCAAAAACAACAAAAATGGCTGCAACAAATTTCGTATAACGTATTGCATACTGTGGTGAAGACCAATTTGTTTTCCATGAAAAATACCAAGCCCAATACGATGCCTTTAAATATGGTATACAAGGCCTTGGTGACTTCTTCGGGTGCCCTTGGTGGAGCTTTGGGAGTAACGGCCTTTGCCGTAGACTTGACGGTAGCCACTAAACTGATGATGCGCTCGATTATGGATATTGCCCGTAGCGAAGGCGAAGACCTCAATGAATTGGATACCCAACTGGCCTGTTTACAAGTGTTCGCTCTGGGTGGTAAGACTAAACACGACGACAGCCTCGATACGGGGTACTACGCCACAAAGGTCGCCATGAGCTCAACGGTAAAAGGGGCTACTAAAATGAGCAGCAAAGCGCTCGCCTCCGTATTAAAGGGTACCGGCAACCCCATTCTTCGATTGGTGGCGGTAGTCGCTTCCCGTTTTAGCGTTCAGGTTTCCGAAAAATTCGTGGCCCAGGCCGTTCCGGTAATCGGGGCGTTGGGCGGGGCCTCTATTAACCTGGCCTTTATTCAGCATTTTCAGAATATGGCACATGCTCATTTTAGCATCCGACGTTTAGAGCGAAAATATGGTGAGGTTTTGGTTAGGGAGAAGTATGAAGGGATTTCAAACCTAATCTCGAATACAAGTTCAAAATAAGTAATCGCTGATCAAAATTTGCTTGACATGGATTATAACAGAAGGAAAATCCTGCAATTATACGGACTCACAGGCGCGAGCTTGGCCATGTTCCCTGCGCTGCTTTCTTGGTATAATCCAAAAAAGATGATAACACGTACGATTCCTTCCTCTGGCGAACCCCTTCCCATTGTGGGGCTCGGCACCTGGCAGACCTTTGATGCCGTTACGACCGCTACGGAAGAACTGCAGCGCTTAAAACAGGTACTTGTCGAAATGAATAGGTTGGGAGGAAAGGTCATCGACTCCTCGCCTATGTACGGGAGTTCCGAGACCGTAGTGGGCCAACTGACCTCAGAAATGAACGAACAAGAAGCCTTTTTTTATGCTACCAAGGTCTGGACATCCGGTAAACAAGCGGGCATCGATCAAATGAATGCCTCTTTCAGCAAAATGCAACGCAAGACCATGGATCTGATGCAGATCCACAACCTTGTAGACTGGCAAACACATGTAAAGATCTTACGCGCATGGAAAGAGGAAGGCAAAATACGGTATTGGGGCTTGACCCATTACACGGATTCCTCCCACGACAAATTAGAAAAGATTATAACACAAGAACGGCCTGATTTTGTTCAGTTCAATTATTCCATACAATCGCGTCATGCGGAAAAGTCCCTATTCGATACGTGCCAGAAATACCGAACTGCAGTAATCATCAACCAACCTTTCGAAAGTGGGAGCCTATTCCGTAAAGTAAAGGGCAAATCGATGCCCGATTGGTGCGAAGCATACGGTATCAAAAGCTGGGGACAGTATTTTTTAAAATTCATACTATCGAATAAAGCCGTTACCTGTGTTATTCCCGGTACGTCAAAACCCAAACACCTTATCGATAATATGGGTGCCGGGTACGGTGATTTGCCCGATAGAGTAGGGCGGAAGAAAATGGCTACGCATCTAAAATCCCTATAGTTTTATCTTGATATTTTAGTTTAAAAAGCTCGAGGGCAACTAGAAAATTAATAGCAAGGCTGCCACACTGTTGCCAGAAGGATATAATTCAAAAATCAAAATCAAGTACAAAAATATCCAGATGGCTGTTGCCCCACAATGCTTGCTGCTTACCGAAAGAATAGGAGCATTTCTATAAATTTCCGCGAGTTCATTGCTTATTCTGTTTTTACGTACATTTAGGCACGAACCAATTTTAGTATATATGAAAATTAAGACTTTATTCAACAATCGAACAACGTTCAATATTCTATTCACAGTATTCTTTTTAGGCACAGTGCTTGGAGCTCAGGCCCAAGAATTTTTGTACGGCGATGCGTTACCCGATGCGCCAGAGCTTTCCGCCAGAGGAGAGCATACCATAGGCGTACGCACCTTGAATCTTGTAAACAAGAATCAAATAGATATCTTAAACTCTAAAGCCGGTAAAGACCCGATGTACGATCGACCTTTGACGGTAGAAGTTTGGTACCCTGCGAATGTCCCCGATGGTACGGAAGTTATCGTGGTCTATGAAGAAGTTATGGGTACTAGGGGCGATTCATTACGACCTTTGGTTCCCTTCACTTTTAAAGGAAGGGCCTTACGTGATGCAAAACCTGATGCTTCTAAGGGCGCATTTCCATTGGTCGTTGTTTCCCATGGCTATGTCGGTTCGCGATATATCATGAGCTACTTGGCAGAGAACTTGGCCTCAAAAGGCTATGTAGTAGTGGCCTTAGACCATACCGATTCTACCTTTAAAGATGCCAATGCTTTTCAAAGCACGCTATTGAATAGGGCCAAAGACATCAAATTTGTACTCAACGAAATGGCGCGTATGGGAGGTGCGGATTCTAAAGATCAGCTCTCCGGATTGATAGATTCCGATAATACGGGTATTATAGGTTATTCGATGGGAGGCTACGGTGTTTTGAACGTTGGTGGTGCGGGCTATAGTGATGGGGCGGGGGGGTTCTTCTCACAAATGACAGGCGGTAGCACAGCATTTAACACCTTAGTCGCTAGTAATACGGAGTATCAAAATTCAATCGACCCAAGAATCAAGGCCATAGTTGCTTTTGCCCCATGGGGTATGGAACGTGCTATTTGGGATGCCGAAGGGTTAAAAGGATTGAAGAAACCTACCTTGTTCATTGCAGGAAGTCAAGACGATATTTCGGGCTACGAAAAGGGCATCAAAGCGATTTACGAAGGTGCCGTTAGCGCTGATCGCTATTTGCTTACGTATATGAATGCGAGACACAATGTAGCTCCCAATCCTCCACCGGCCGAAGCCTTGGCACCGGGACTCCACATCGACGAGTACTTTAGGTATGCCGAACCTTCTTGGGATCAACGAAAAATCAACAATATCAACCAACACTTTGTAACCGCCTTTTTGGGCACTCATCTAAAAGGTAAAGACCATTCGGAGTTTTTGGATATTCTTGAAAACTCCAATGAAAAAGACTGGCCCGGTTTTAAACCACGTTCTTCTACCGGGATGGAATTGTTGCATGCTGAGGGATCGACGAATTGATATTTTCATTGTAGGAGGAATAAAGTTAGACGGGTTCCTTCCCCTGTCAAGGGAAAGAACTAAAAAAGGTATCTGTTTAGATAGGGGTATGTAATACAGTCCTAGTTTGAAATAGAATTCGCCCTTTCTTTATACTTTAGGCTGATTACCGATTACACCAATGTCCCCAAGATTTCCTTTCTCAAGTAATACCCCGTTACAAGAGTGGCCAATACGTCCGCAATAGGAAAAGATAGCCAAACCCCTAGTTCACCCATATAGTTGGGCAAAATCAAAATAAGGGGAATAAAAAAGAAGCCCTGCCTTGACAAGGTCAAAAGCAATGCGGGAACGGCCTTTCCAATAGCTTGAAAATAGGCAGCTCCGATCAATTGTAGAGCAATAATAGGCGTCGCGGCAAAAACCAAGCGCATCGCCAAGGGAATATGTGCCATCACATAGGCATTGGCGGCAAGGTCATGAGCAGATTGGCCAGGCCTATCGCTTAAAAAGAGCGATGCGATTTCCTGGGGAAAAACCATCAACCCCACAAAGACGATAGCAGCTAAAAGTGCTGCATATTTAATCGCGGTAGTGATGGATTCCCGTACCCGTGCATATTTTTTTGCCCCATAGTTAAAGCCCGCTATGGGCAGAAAGCCCTGTGTAACTCCAAAGACCGGGAACAGGGCGAACATTAACATTCGGCCAATAATCGCATATACCGCGACCATAGCCTCACCTCCAAGACCGAAGAGTATATTATTCATGAGAAGATATACAACACTGGTAGTGGCCTGCCTTGCCAGAGTCACAAAACCCAAAGAACCGATTTCCTTAACGATAGGCAAATCTAGTTTGAAACAATGCCGCGTTAGTTTTAGCTCCGAATTTTTGGAAAGAAAAAAGTACAGAATATAACCAAAGCAAAGTACGTACCCGATAGTTGTCGCCCATGCCGCGCCTGTCATGCCCCAATCGAAAATGTAGATGAATACATAATCCATCACCAGGTTTCCCACGGAAGGAATAATCATGGCTATCATGGCAAATTTTGGTTTCCCCTCGGCCCGAATTACGGTATTGCCCATCATACAAAGGGCTAAAAAAGGAATTCCGTAGAGTACAATAGTGTAGTATATTTTGGCTGGCTCAAAGATTGTTCCCTTTCCTCCAAAGGCAGGAATCAAGAAATCGACAAAATAAAGCCCCACCCACACCATCGAAATGGTAATCAAAAGGGTCAGGGTAATCTGGTTGCCGAAGGTCTTTACGGCCTTGGCATGGTTATCGGCACCCAAAGCGCGGGAAATAATGCTTGATCCGCCAATACCGATGGCCATACCCAAAGCCCCGATAAAAAAAGAAACGGGAAGTACAACATTGATGGCGGCAATCGCGATGGATCCGATCCAATTGCCCACAAAAATAGAGTCGACCAAAATATTGAGCGACATGACCAAAATACCGATGGAAGCTGGCACCGCTTGTTTGATTAATAATTGCCCAATGGGTTCGGAGCCAAGTTTTTCTGCGGATACTTTCGCCATTTTTTTTCGCTAGGTCGCCGTACGCTTTTTTACGTATTGCGCTCGGCATATTGCGTATTGCCAATACTACGTTACATAGGTAATTGCCCAGATGCTTCCCACGTATTCACCCACTTCGCCATCACTTTAGCCCAATCGTCGCTATCGTTTAGACAGGGTATGTGTTTGTAGTCGGCTCCACCTGCTTCCTCGAACTGTTCTTTGCCTTCCATGGCGATTTCTTCTAAAGTCTCTAAACAGTCGCTTACGAAGGCAGGGGTAATAACGGCCAAACGTTTTTTCCCTTCCTTGGCCAAACGTTCGAATTCATAGTCGGTATAGGGTTTCAACCACGGGTCACCTGCCAACCGCGATTGAAACGAAGAGCTCACTTTTTCTTCAGGGAGTTGTAATTCCGCTTTTACCAATTCAGTCGTTTCATACACCTGATGTCTGTAACAGGTATTGTGCGCTACGGAATTTATACTGCAACAGCTTCCATCGATTTTGCAATGGTATTTTGTCGGGTCCGATTTTCGAATATGCCTTTCGGGAATACCATGATAGGAGAAAAGAATGTGGTCGTATTCGAAGTCTTCCAATCCTTCGGCAATGCTTTGCGAGAGCACTTTGATATAATCAGAATTTTTGTAGAAGGCCGGAAGCGTCGTCAATTGCATTTCTGGGAAAAATTGTTTTTGTTCCTCCATCACCTTGACAACAACGGTTTCATAAGATGACATGGCATAATGAGGGTAAAGCGGCACCACTAAAACTTCGTCAACCCCCTTATCATTTAATTCTTGCAAAGCATTTTTAATCGTTATAGTGCCGTAACGCATTCCGAGAGCTACGGGCATTTCGGTATGTGCTTTCAATTTCTTGGCAAATCGTTTGGAGATAACGATTAAGGGAGAGCCCTCGTCCCACCAGATTTTAGCGTAAGCCTTGGCCGATTTTTTGGGCCTTGTCTGAAGAATGATGCCGCGTACCAAAATGTTCCGTAAGATTTTTGGCACGTCAATAACGCGTTCGTCCATCAAAAATTCATCGAGATAAGGCTTGACGTCTTTCGCCGTAGGGCTGTCAGGCGAACCTAAATTTACAAGTAGTACTCCTTTCATAGATAGCTTCAATTTTTTTTCATTCCAGCGAAGGCGGGAATCTTTTTATGCCTTGAACCGTTAAAACATCTAGATTTCATAAACCCTTCGACTTCATTTAGTGTGAGAGTAGGGTGAAACCATTAGCAAAAATAAGGCTTGAAAAGTATCCTGCTGTCATATCCTAGAAATACTTTTTGATACTACTATAGATTGTATCAATTTTAGACGTGAGTTATCAACAAAAGCCGTAAATTTTTACTATTCTACGAACACCAAATACAAGTGATATGCTAAACGATTTTTTCAGTGAAAACAGTAGTGAACTGCTTTACGTTATCGGTATTTTAATAGGGCTGCTTATCGTCTACTTTTTGCTGCTTAAACTTTTGAGACGACTGGGCAAGAATCCGAAATATCTGATTCCGTTAGAAGCGGTAAAAAGGGTCAGTAGCCCCATATTTCTTCTCTTGCTATCCATATTGATTCGAATGGAATCACTTCGTGCTATTATTGGGCTGGGCGACTATGCGTACTGGTTTCGTAAATCTAGTACCCTCCTATTTATCTTCGCCTTTACTTGGCTATTGCTGAGTATCATAAAAATTACAAAACATCATATTATCAAGAAATATGATGTAGACACTACCGATAACCTACACGCTAGAAAAGTCACTACACAATTCGATATTCTCGAGCGTATCATAATTTTTATCATCATTATCTTAGCCGTAAGTATTTCCCTGATGAGCTTTGAAGGCATTCGTGAAATCGGCGTGAGCATCTTTGCCTCCGCTGGTGTTGCGGGTATCATTATCGGCTTTTCCGCACAGAAGATGATCGGTACCATTCTGGCCGGTATACAAATAGCAATAGCTCAGCCGATAAAGATCGACGATGTGGTCATCGTTGAAGGGGAATGGGGTCGCATCGAAAAAATTTTTCTGACCTATGTGGTTGTTAATATCTGGGACAAAAGGCGCTTAATTGTGCCTACTACCTATTTTATCGAAAAACCCTTTCAAAACTGGACCAAATCGTCTTCGGATATTTTAGGGACTGTTTTTCTGTATACTGATTACAACGTGCCATTTGATGCTCTGCGAGAAGAACTCACTCGAATTCTTAATAGCACAGATCTATGGGACCGCAAAGTGAACGTACTGCAAGTAACCGACTCAAAGCCGCAACATATAGAAATCCGTGCCCTGATGAGCGCTAAAGATTCTCCCACCGCGTGGGACTTGCGCGTGCTCGTTCGTGAAAAATTGATTTTGTTCCTTCAGCAAAACCATCCGAAGAGTTTGGCGCATACACGCTTGTATGTCGAAAATTGCGACACGACAAAAAATACGTCCCAAGAATAGCCGTTATACCCTTTACCAGTGTCTATTTTTAACGGTTTTTAGGGATATTCGACTATGTGTACTTCCTTATTTTTGTACTGAAAATCCTTACCGCCCTGCGCATATCGCCATACGCCCCCATAAAAGGGGGTGGCTTACGGCGCAAAGCGTACGGCCAATACATCAATATGCGTTTTGTACTTTTTATATTACTATCAATTCTATCTTTTCCAATTTTTGGGCAAAAGGAAAACAGCCTGCTCTGGGAAATTTCGGGTAATGGGCTTGAAAAGACCTCCTATCTCTACGGCACTATGCATGTGAGCAAGAAAATCGCATTTCGTTTAGATGACGTTTTTTACGAAGCATTGGATCAAAGTGAGATGGTCGCTTTAGAATCAGACCCAGGACTATGGCTTGAAAGCAGTAACCTGATGGGCAATATCGCTTATGGCCATGCCAGCGGGTTCGTCACCAAAGGTTTTTATGCACATTCGTTTAGGGTCGAAAATCCACGAAAAGAGCTTTTAGGCGCATACCTTGCCTATGAAGACCGAATCGTCAACAATATTCTGTACCGTACCAATGAATTTTCCCAAAATTTTGAAGAGGAAACTTATCTTGACATGTTTATTTACCAGGCGGGAAAAAAATTCGATAAACCCATCATTGCATTGGAAGACTTGGAGGAAGCGGCCACCTTGGTCGGCCGTGCCAGCATGAATGCCATGAAGCAAAAGCCAGACGAATGGTTGCAAAAAAGAATGCAGCAATCAGACCCCATGTTTTTGTTGCAAGATGCCTATCGCGAACGGAATATTACCCTGCTGGATTCTATCGACAGGGCGATGCACACCGATCATTATATGAAAAATATGCTGTATATACGCAACGCCAATATGGCCCAGCGTTTAGATTCCGTAATGCGAAAAGGAAAGGTCTTTGCAGGTATCGGTGCGGCACATTTACCGGGTGAACAGGGTGTTATCGACCTGCTACGAAAAAAGGGCTATACCGTCAAGCCCTTGTTGTCAAAAGCAACCTCGAAGGGAAAACAACTGAAACTCAATTTTGAAGCCAAGAAGCGAGAGAACGAGTATCTTACTTTTGGTCCCGAGGATGGCTTTTTTACCATGCAGCTTCCGAACAAACTCTATCCGGTTTCTGATATGGGTAAGACGACTTATGTTTCTCCTGATTTGGCCAATGGTAGTTTTGTGGTCATCAATCGAATTCCTACACACTCCTTTTTAAAACAGAATGCCTCATTTTCTTTAGAGGATATCGACAAACTTCTTTTTGAAAATATCCCTGGGCAGCTATTGGAGAAGAAATCTATAGAAAAGGATGGTTTTTATGGGCTAGATATTAAGAACCAATTAAAAAACGGAGACCACCAACGTTACCACATTTTTAAAACACCCTTGGAAATAATCATCATTAAAATGGGTGGAGAAGGGGATTATGTCACACAACATTCCGATAGGATATTCGATAGCCTAAAATTCAAAGACCGTGAAGGAAATAAGGTGAGTCTTTCTTCTGATTTTCAAGATTTTGAGGTGCAAATGCCACCGCTATACAGTTTTACGAACCAAAGCAGAAACGGTGACCGTTGGATTGAGGGCTATAACAAAACCTCCGATTCGTATTATTTTCTGCGAAAATCCGTTTTGAACGATTTCGGGTTTATCGAAGTAGACACTTTTGAACTAAAGCAAATCCAAAAACGGTTTTACCAAGATTTAAGACTAAAGCCGGATTACGACGGTTTTAAAAAGAAAAGACTTATCTCATCGGCCACATTCGATTCCGTTTCGGGCAAACGTTTATATTTGATGACAACTTTTCACCGTGGGGAATATTATCTTTTGGGCACTCTTTCTAACTATAAAAATGAAGCTCAGGAATTTTTCAACTCCTTCCGATTAAAAGAACCTACCTATGCAGCACCATTCAAAAAGGTGATAGACACGGCCCTTTATTTCAGCACGGTAAGCACAGTAAAGCCACCAAAATTTGTAGAAAGCAGCACTAGTTACCAAAACGGCGCCCCTAAACTAATGCCCTATGAGCCTTTTCACAAAAAAACGATCTACCGTAATAAAAACGAAGAGGCCATTACGGTCGAACTGAACAAATCACATGATTTTTTGATGTTCCGTAATTTAGATTCTGCCTGGGCCCAACGAAAAAAACTGTATGCCCATAAGACATTCCATATTGTAAACGAGCGGATTAAAACCTCGCCCGAAGGTTACTATGAAATGCAACTTACCCTAACCGATACGGCAAGTACACGTGGTATTTTGGTCAAAAACATTATAAAGGATGGGTTGCTGTACGAGCTGAAAACGGTCATCGATACCCTAGAAAAACCAAGTCGGTTCGTAACGGAATTCTTTGAAAATTTCAAACCCAACGATACCGTTATTGGAAGGAATATTTTTGAGGACAAGGTGCCTGAATTCTTTGCGGCCCTTCGCGAAAACAACAGTATCGTACTCGAGGGTCATCGCTATTTGAAATTTGATAAAAAACATGCCGATTCGCTGAAATTCTACATCTCCGAATTTGAGTTTGACAGAGGTCAGCGCCAAATACAGTCTTATCTTATTGAAAAATTAGATGAACTTGGGGTGGATGTTATGCCATTTTATAAAGATTTTTATACCAAGTCGTATAATAATTCTACTGCGCAGGCCCAAATTTTATGGGCCATTTCAAAAAAATTGGACGAAACTTCCATGCACCTGTTAATGGAATTGATGGAAATAGACTTGCCCTTACTTTCCAATACCTTTCAGATCAGTCTTATTTTTCGGCCGTACCGTGATAGCTTGCCCTTAGCCAAAAAGCTATTCCCAAAGTTGCTCGATTATAGTACGATTTCAGAATACAAAGCGCCCATTTTTTCACTGCTGGCCGAATTACAGGCCAATGGAACCATTAAACCAAAGCGCTATAAAAAATACAAGACCCAGATTCTAAACGATGCCAAGATTTACCTGAAACGCCAATTGGGCAAGGACCTCTCTGCCACAAACAAAGATTTCTATAACCCAAGAACAGCACGAAGGGATATTGGTGTACTTGAAGATTACGTTCTTTTATTATATCCGTTCATCAAGGAGAAAGCGGTACAACAATTCTTCGATCAATTGCACTTGGTTGAAGCTCCACAAATACGAACGGCCTACTTCGCCCTTTTGGCCAAGAACAATGAATTCATACCACAAAAAGAGCTCTCCGACCTGGCGGCCGATACCAATGGTCGATTAGCATTGTTCAGTAAATTCAAGGCTGTTGGGAAGTTGAATCTGTTTCCGCAAGCTTATAAATCACAAAAATACCTGGCAGAAGCTTTACTCTTTCAGGGCAGTCCCTACAACGCTGAAAAAGATTCCGTCGAATTTGTTACCCTAATACCATTACAATACGATGGTAAGCAACTGACAGGTTATTATTTCAAGAAAAGGGATAACCAAGACTCCGATAAGAATTTCAATATGCATGTATTGGTTTTCGAAAACGAAAAGGGCCTTCAGACCAAACCCTTTTACGAAAACGGGGGTATGCGCATCGAAGATACCGATACCGACACAGCAGTCATCGGTTTTGTTACGGAAGAATTTTTGCTCAAAGACCGGCAGCGCGCGCAAGTGTATCGGCCTAATGGTCATGGCGGGAGATATGGGTTTCATGGGTACTAAAAACCTCTTATCGAATTTTGGACACATTCAGCATCTTGAATTTATCTTTACGCATCAGAACCCGAAACTGATGAAATTCGTTAAATCTTTTGTATTTTTTTTCTGTTCTAAATGCTCCAATGTACAAGTTTTCACAAATGCGGTAGCTAAATCGGTAATTTTGCCTAAAGGTTATCGCAGATGGAAATCAAAAGCTTACTATTGATTCTGAAGAATTGAGTGATTGCTATGCCAAACCTAAAATTGTAGCTTCATAAAATGGGGGTGATTAGTATTATTATCCTATTTGCTATTGTTTGCTAGGGCTAAGCCAAAAACTGTAGCTATATTCCTTTTCTTTTAGCAAATACTTCTCCAAGAAGTTGTACCTAAATGAAGAACCCCCTAAACCAGAAGTTTTATAATCAATATTCAGGGTAACATAATCTGCGTCTCTGATATCATTCGTATGCGTTGCTTTGGAAAGGTTTTCGAGCGAATAGTTATGTGTTGATATATTGAGCTTGTGGCCATCGACCCGAAGCCCATAACCTTCATCTTGCGTCATTTGAACCCAATTCACATCGGTCTTGTTACCATTTTCCTGTGGTCTTATATAAGGTACATATTGCGCATCGACGGTAGAACGATAAACCCCAATTTTAGAACCTGTCTTGCGATCCGGATAGTTTTCAAATGGACCTCTGCCGTACCATGAAATATTCTGCGTCGTTTTCGGTAATTGCAATTGCATGCCTATTTTGGCTAACGGCTTTCGATCAAAATAGTCTTTGGTTCCATAGAACAAGGCTCCAAAAGCAATCAACAAAAGCAATAAAGGAATGGCCATCGCAAATGCCCTTATCCATTTGCGTTTGATTTTCCGCCATAGCAGAATCAAAAGGCCTAACATCACCAACGTGCCTATCAGCCCACCGATAAATGCCATTTTTGCTATCGCACTAAAAAACTTGGGGGGAACGATTGTATGATCGGTCTTGATAGATCCGTTGCCCAATATGGTGTACGTTGTTTCATAAGGAAAAGAGGCGGTAGAACTTCTTAACTTGCCTTCGACATCAATTCTCAATTCATTTGGGGCTACTTCGGTGATGGAAAAATCATCGATTGTATTTTCCATCTTGTCAAGACCCATATTGAGCCAATGTTTACCGTTAAAGACAACAAAAGGCATAAAGTCGGCACCTCGGTCGTTATCTGTAGGTGCCCTCCATAAATTAGGCGCCGGCCCTTGCTGAAATAACAATTTCCCTTGCGAGGAGTAGTTCTCCAAGAGTCCGGTTTTTTTATTGAAATCGACCTTAAAAGATTCATTTTCCAAAAGAATATTTTCGCCAGACTCTTTTTTAGTAATTGGGCTTCCAACAATAGTAATATCTTTAACATCGGCATCACTCATGCCAAATTGTTCCCATGCGATTTCATGACCGATATCTGCCCAGTTTTGGGCTTCTTTCAAGTTTAAGCCAATGGTTATGTAATAATCCTTGTCTTTTTCAAATGAAATACGCTCAATGGGAAGCTTGATTTCAAGTGAATCTCCAGGGAGTAAATCATCAATAGCAAGGGTGCCCTTCGAAATCGTATTTCCGGAAGCTTCTAATTTCCATCTGACTTCCGAGAAATTCAAGTTTTGAAAATAATAGTGGTTCTTGATTTTGAACCTTCCCGCTTCTAGGTCAATCGCCTCAAACTTCACGAATTGTTGTACTTTTTTGACTTCCTCTAAGGCCGGTTTGGGTTCACGATTAGGAAAAACTAGGCCATTAATACAAAAGTTACCATCGTTTGGGTCATCACCGAAGTCGCCACCGTAAGCAAAAAATTCGGTTCCGTTCGCATCTGTTTTGAGTAGACCTTGATCTACCCAATCCCAAATAAATCCGCCTTGCATGTTGGGGTATTTTTCAAAAATATCCCAAAATTCCTTGAAATGCCCTGTGCTGTTACCTTGTGCGTGCGCATATTCGCAAAAAATATAAGGTCTTTCAGCATCGGCCAAAGCTTCTTCTTTAGCCTTATTCGGCATGGGGTACATACTCGAACCAATATCTTGTTTTGAAGGTTTCCCCATATTTTCCATCATTTTCATGCCTCCGCTTGCCATGTCAAGAACCCCGCCTTCTTGAATTTCCTTTATCCCGACACCAATATCTTTACTCTCATAATGAACGGGTCGATCGCTAAGGTCTAAATCACGGATAGCTTGACTCATAGCGTCTAGATTCGGGCCATAACCTGCTTCATTGCCCAACGACCACATTACGACCGAAGCGAAATTTTTGTCTCTTTGGGCCATATCAACGCCTCTGGCCACAATTGCATTACGCCATTCCGGGAATTTAACCGGACTCTTGTTATAGTTCATCCAAAGATCATGACTTTCTAGATTAGCCTCGTCCATAACATAAAGGCCGTACTCGTCGCAAAGTTCATACCATCTGGCCTGATTCGGATAGTGCGCCGTACGTACCGAATTGAAATTATAGCGCTTCATCATTTTGATATCCTGAACCATTGAATTTTCATCAAGGGCACGACCTTTTTTCGGGTCGAACTCGTGCCGATTAACACCTTTAAAAAGCACCACCGCACCATTTATCAAAATCTGGCCATTTTTCAGTTCTACCTCTCGAAAACCTATTTTTTTTGCAATGCTTTCCATTGAGCCATCTTCAGCTTCGAGATTAATGACCAAAGTGTAAAGATTGGGTGTCTCGGCATTCCATTTCTTAGGGTTTTCAACTGGAATAGTAACCGCAACCTTTCGGGAATTCAATGCGATTTGCTGCTCTGCAACTCGCTCTCCATTGTGATCCAAAAGCAATGTCTGTAAGATTCCACCGAAACTGTTTTCGGCACTTTCTAGAATTACATCGACTTTGAGCTCCGCATTTTTATACAGGAGGTCTAAATCGGTAACCACTTGAAAATCTTTGATATGGGTTTTGGGCCTGCGCAAAAGGTAGACATCCCTATATATTCCGCTAAGCCGCCAAAAATCTTGATTTTCAAGATAACTACCATCAGACCATCGAATTACTTCTACGGCCAAGTTATTCTTTCCGACCTTGATGTATTTTGAAATATCGAATTCGGCCGTAGTCATGCTTCCTTGACTGTAGCCAACTTTTTGCCCATTGACCCATAGATAGAATGCTGATTGCACGCCTTCGAAAGCCAAAATGGTATTATCTCTTTCCCATGATTTTTCTAACTCAAAGTTAACGCGATACAGTCCAGTTTCATTCCCGCTTTGAGGAACGTTCGGAGGGTTACTTTCAAAGGGCATCGACATGTTCACATAAATAGGCTTGCCAAACCCTTGTAATTGCCAGTTGCTGGGAACCGTGATCGAATCCCAGGCAGCCGTATTAAATTCCCGAGCGTAAAACCCATCGGGAGTATCATCTGGATTGTCGATGAGTTTAAAATTCCATTGGCCGTTTAATAATCGATATCTCTCAGAGGTACTCTTATTAAATGAAAGTGCCGATTCCGAATCTTGAAAAGGAATAAAATATGCGTGAGGTTCTAACTTATTAATCGCATAAATCTCAGGATTCTCCCAATCGCGTTTGGTTTCTTGACCGATGGAAACTAAGCACGTTATCAAAAAAAGGAATACGAAAATCGAGTGGCTTTTATTCATTGCTTTCTATAAAATTGACAAATTTGTTAAAGTTACTTACAATTTTGAGAGTTGTAAAATGTCACGGAAGATTTATAAATCAAAATCACAAGTCTATAAAAAAGATATCTAATAATGAACCCCTATTTTTGCTTAAATCACTTATCCAATGAAAGTTTCGCTTCCCTTCCTATTTATTTTTCTTTCAGCAAGTGTCGCTACCGCCCAACAAATAACATGTTCACCTGCTGATAAAAAAGCCTTCGAAAACAAGGCCATGGAAATCGATGGCCTATTAGAAAACGATTTTGGTAAAACCACAGTGGCTGTCGGAAAGACTTTTATCGGCATTCCCTACGTGGCCAAAACCTTGGAAATCGGAGATGCCGAATCGCTGGTTGTCAATCTTCACGGCCTTGATTGTACCACCTTCGTGGAAAATGTGTTGGCCTTTGGTTTACTTTTAAAGGATGAAAAAACAGATTTTGATTCGTTTACAAACACCTTAGAAACCATTCGGTATAAAGAAGGAAAGCTCAATGGTTACGGCTCCCGTCTACATTACTTTTCCGAATGGATTTCAAACAATGAAGAAAAGGGTTTGGTCAAGGCGATAACTTCGGAAATCGGCGGCATCGAAATGAACAAGCAAATCAACTTTATGGGTACACATCGCGACCTCTATCCCTTTTTAAAGGATGATGCGAACTTTGAAAAAATCATCGAAACCGAAAATGAGCTCGCGAAAAGTGGATTTTGTTACGTACCGCAAGACCAAATTGAAGCGAACGAACATTTAATCCAAACTGGAGATATCATTGCCTTGGCAACTTCTATAAAAGGACTCGATGTAACCCATACCGGTATCGCCACCCGTGAAAAAGATGGGCGCATTCATTTACTACATGCCTCAACGGGTTCAATGGAAGTTGAGGTGTCAAAACTTCCTTTGGCAGATTATCTAAAGGGAATTAAAAGTAATATAGGGATTATGGTAGCTAGACCACTCTAGTTCGCCAGTGCCATCAAATACTTTTTGGGCGTAGTGCCATACTTTTTCTTGAAGGCAGAAATAAAATGGCTGGCCGTGCTATAACCCACTCTTAAACCGACTTCGTTTACGTTGTATTGACCAGTTTCCAACATCTTTCTGGCATATTCCATTTTGTAATCAAACAAAAAGCTAAAAACGGGGTCTCCATAAATTTGTTTAAAACCTTCCTTTAGTTTTTTTAGGGAAAGTCCGATTTCTTCTGAAAGTTCTGCCAAGGTGGGAGGTTCGGCCATTCGTGAAATGATGATTTCTTTGGCCTTTCGTATGCGCAGTACATTGTCTTCATCGACCAAAAAGGGACATTGTTCAATATCGGCATCTTCGCTTTTGTTGAAATAAAGAGCGATCAATTCGTAGACCTTCCCTTTAATATAAAGTTCTTTTATAGATGGATGCAAGTTATAGTTCATAATCTGGCTGAGGATTACGGCAATCGCGGGACTCACCCCTTCCTGCGAATAATATTTTTTATCCTTGTTATCAGAACTTAAAAACGGAATGTATGCCGCCTCCTTGGAAAATAGCGAATGGAATTTTCGTATCGTCAGTACTATTGAAACCAGCCAAGAATTTGGGTTCAGCTCTAAGTTCATAGGGAGGTCTAGCTGAGTATTGTAGAGCAAAAGTGAATTTTCTTCAGAAACTTCTAAAGCATAATGACCATCGTTAAAAATAAATTTAGCGTTCCCTTTCAAACAAAAATGAAATTGAATGAATGAACTGTCGATGTCACGCAATACTTTCTGAATTTGCGTACTATCGTTCTGTATTTTCAGCACAAAGAATCCGTCTTCGATAAACACTTCTTGAAATGAACCTTTAGCGACATTTTTTTCATCCATGATGAGTAGGGTTTTATTCTTTCTATTTAGAAACGTTCTAAATAAATACAGTGCGAAACGTAGTATTTCCTACAAAAATATTGGTTTTAAGCGGATAAATATAGATATACATCTAAAAAAACCCGAAACGATACTTATTGTTCCGCTAGCGTTATTTTTATTCGGTATAGCCCTGTATTTTTGTTTCTGCTTCTTAAAGTTTTCATGAAAGACTACCATATTTCCAGACATAGTTCATTTTACACGATTGGCCTAAGCTATTTGAAAGCGGATGCCGAGGTTCGTGGCAAGTTCAGTGTTGATCCTGCCGCTATGGAACAAATCGTGATACAGGCCAAGGCACAGGGTGTAGACGGACTTCTGGTCACTTCGACCTGTAATCGTACGGAACTTCACGGTTTCGCTCAGCACCCTTTTCAATTGATCAAACTGCTTTGTGATAACACAGTGGGTTCGGTAGAAGAATTTCAAGAAGTAGCTTACGTTTACAAGAATAATGATGCCATAAGTCACCTCTTTCGTGTTGGCACTGGGCTGGATAGTCAGATTTTAGGGGATTTCGAAATCATTAGTCAGTTGCGATCGAGTTTTAACCGTTCGAAAAAGTTCGGTATTGCCAACCCCTTTATCGAACGCCTATGCAATTCTGTCATTCAGGCCAGTAAGCGCATCAAGAACGAAACAGAGATTTCTTCGGGTGCCACTTCCGTAGCTTTTGCATCCGTGCGTTATATCATGGAAAACGTTGAAGATATTTCCAATAAAAACATATTGCTATTTGGAACTGGAAAGATTGGCCGCAACACATGTGAAAACCTTATTAAACATACCAAGAACAATCATATCACGCTTATCAACCGCACCAAGGACAAGGCTGAGAAAATTGCCGGAAAGTTCAATTTAATTGTCAAGGATTATGGGGATTTGCAGACCGAAATACGAAATACCGATGTATTGATCGTCGCCACGAGCGCCCAGTCGCCAACTATTTCTAAAGAATTGATCTATACCAAAAAGCCATTGTTGATTTTAGATCTTTCCATTCCCAAAAATGTTTCCGATGACGTTTCCGAATTAGAAAATGTGACGCTTATCCACCTAGATTATCTCTCCCAAATAACTGACGATACCTTAGAGCGCAGAAAACAATTCATTCCAGAAGCAGAAGAAATTATCGACGAAGTAAAGCACGACTTCATTCAGTGGCTCGAAACCCGAAAATTCGCTCCCGTTATCAAGGCCTTGAAAAAGAAGTTGAAAACCATGAAAGATGAAGAATTGGATTATCAATCCAAGAAACTTTCGGACTTCAACGAAGAACAGGCCGATGTAATCTCTAACCGCATCATCCAAAAAATCACCAAACAGTTCGCTAACCACCTCAAAGACGACGATGTCGATGCCGACACTAGTCTCGAACTCATCCAAAAAGTTTTTCAACTCGAAATCGATACCCCATGAGCAAGGTCATCCGAATCGGTACCCGCGATAGCGAATTGGCGTTATGGCAGGCGAATACTGTAAAGGACATGCTAGAAGCCTTGGGGCATCGAACCGTTCTAGTACCCGTAAAGGCCACAGGCGATCTGGTACTTGACAAACCTCTTTATGAGTTGGGTATCACCGGTATTTTTACCAAAACTTTGGACATCGCCATGCTCAAAGGCGAAATCGATATTGCCGTGCATAGCATGAAGGATGTGCCAACCGCCTTACCAGAAGGTATTGTGCAGGGCGCTGTTTTAGAGCGAGGGAACTATTACGATATCTTGGCTTTTAAGAAGAATGAAGAATTTCTTGGGGAACGGGAAGCCGTAATAGCAACAGGAAGCCTTCGGAGAAAAGCACAATGGCTCAACCGCTATCCTACGCATACCGTTGTTGATTTGCGGGGCAATATCAACAGTCGTCACGAAAAATTGGTAAATAATGACTGGAACGCGGCCATTTTTGCAGCAGCAGGATTGGAACGCATCGGCCTTGAACCTGAAAACACGCTTGGACTTACGTGGATGATACCCGCACCTGCACAAGGTGCGATTATGATCGTCGCCATGGAAAACGACGAATTCGTTCGTGAAGCCTGTGCCGAGATGAATCATAGACCCACCGAAATCTGCACCCGATTAGAACGGGAGTTTCTCCGCATTCTTGAAGGGGGCTGTACCTCACCAATTGGTGCTTTTGCTAAAATCGACGAAACTGACGAAGTTACCCTGCAAGGCGTACTCTTGACCGTCGATGGGAAGAAAAAACTAGAAGCTGAATTATCTGCACCCCTTGGCAAACACGAGTTTTTAGGCCGAGATTGTGCGAATAGTATTCTAAGCCGTGGTGGCAAGTTGCTGATGAACCAAATTCATGGGGGTTCTTTGAGAACGGATATATTTTCGACAAAAGATTTGACCCACGAACAGCTAGGCCTGTTCAAGGAGGGGATTAGGGTAAAGTCCGAAGATTTTATCAAGGTGAGTCCGAATCGTATTCCGCTTCCTGTGCTGAAAAAGGAGATACGAAATGTCGTCTTGACCAGTCAGAATGCAGTTGAGGCCTTATTGACCCGTGTTTCCGCAGATGAACTGGAGTTTCAAAATATATATTGTGTCGGTCGAAAGACCAAACGTTTGATCGAACGCCGTATCGGCCCGGTAAAGCATCAGGAAAAGAATGCAAAAAAACTCGCCGAATATTTGGTGGAGTATTTAGAAGGTCTGGAAGTCACTTATTTTTGCAGTAATCTCCGGATGGATGATCTGCCAGATATCCTAAGCGAGAATAACATTAAGGTGAATGAGGTGGAGGCCTATACAACTAAGCATGCCCCAACGAAAGTTGATGAAAGCATTGCGGGCGTGATGTTCTATAGTCCGTCTGCGGTCGAAAGTTATTTGCTAAAGAATACACCGAACAAGATTGCCTATTGCATTGGAGAAACGACTGCTACGGAAGCCCGAAAGCATTTTGCAGATGTTCGGGTGGCCAAGATGCCTACGGTAGAGAGTGTTATTGACTTGGTGAATTGGCAGTACGGTAAAAAATAAACGTCTTTGCGAGGAGCCTAGTTTGCCAAAAGCAAGCTAGGCGACGCGGCAAACTGTTGATCACTTTAAAATATTCAACAAGATTGCCATGTCTCGAATCTGCTTAAACGCAGATACGCTCCTTGCAATGACGAATGACAAGAAAAGTGAGTGCGATTCCCGCCTTCGCGGGAATGACAAAAAATAAATATGTTGAAAAACGACCTATTCCTAAGAGCTCTAAGAGGTGAAACGGTTGACCGTCCACCTGTGTGGATGATGCGTCAAGCTGGGCGCTATCTGCCCGAATTCATGGAAATCAAAAAGAAATACGATTTCTTTACGCGATGTCAGACCCCCGAATTGGCTTCCGAGATTACAGTACAGCCCATCCGCAGGTATGGTATGGATGCGGCCATTTTGTTTTCAGACATTTTGGTGATTCCACAAGCGATGAATATCGAGGTGCAGATGAAACCGAATTTTGGGCCGTATTTGCCTAATCCCATTCGCTCGCAAAAAGATGTCGATAATGTTATCGTGCCCGATGTGAACGAGGCATTGGACTATGTGATGCAGGCCATCAAGGCGACGAAAGAAAAACTGAACGACGAAGTACCGCTTATCGGTTTTGCCGGTTCGCCATGGACGATTCTTTGCTATTGCGTACAAGGGCAGGGTAGCAAAACATTTGACAAAGCGAAGGAATTTTGTTTTACCCAACCCTTTGCGGCCCATGAAATGCTTCAAAAAATAACGGATACAACTATTGCCTACCTCAAGGCAAAAGTAAATGCCGGGGTAAGTGCCGTTCAGGTTTTTGATTCTTGGGGCGGCATGCTTTCACCGGTTGACTATCAAGAATTTTCTTGGCAGTATATTCAACAGATTATCGACGCATTAAAAGATGAGGCCCCCGTAATTGTATTCGGAAAAGGCTGTTGGTTCGCCTTGGGCGATATGGCTAAATCTGGAGCTTCGGCATTGGGGGTCGACTGGACTTGTTCTGCCAGAAACGCACGCTATCTTAGCGGTGGTAAGATTACCTTACAGGGCAACTTTGATCCGTCGCGCTTACTATCGCCGCCCTCCGAAATCAAAAAGATGGTTACGCAGATGATCAACGAGTTCGGCAAGGATCAATACATCGTTAACTTGGGTCACGGTATTTTACCGAATATTCCCGTTGAAAATGCCAAGGCTTTTATTGATGCGGTAAAAGAGTATAAAATATAAAGTAGTTAGTATTTTAATGCCGGTTCTTCGATGAAGACCTCTCAGTTTTCTTCACGAAGAGCACATTTTCATAGTAGAACTACATCCAATCGCTAACGAAAATAAACCTGACAGGTCTAACAGCGAAAGCATGATCGAAACCAAAAACTTTGTTGTAAATGAATTGCAGCTAATAGATGCAGCTACTCTGTTTGAGATCATGTCTGTTAATTCAGAACGGTTTCGGCGGTATTTTCCAAAAACGCTCGGACAAAACCTTTCTGAGTCCGATTCGAAGGATTTTATTCAGCGGAAGCAAAAAGAGAATGCCGACCAATCAGAATTTACCTGGGGAATACGTGATGGTTCCAACAGTAAAGTAGTGGGACTACTCATTCTCAAAGAACTCAAGTGGAACAAAGGTATCGGCGAATTCGCCTACTGTATCGATGAATCTTATGAAGGCAGAGGTTGGATAAGCCAGATCGTAAAGGAAACTTCGCGGTATGCATTCGAAATCCTGAAATTGAAAACGCTCCAGATTATCGCCCACCCTACGAACAAAGCAAGTGTTCGCGTTGCCGAAAAATGCGGTTTCAAATGGCAGAAGACGTTAAAAGCATCCCATACGCCACCAGGCGAAAACCCCTTAGATATGGAGCTCTATGAATTATATTATGAAGGATAAATTCTATACGTACATCCAAAACTTACAAGATAGCATCACTGCCAAACTTGAAGAGGTCGATGGCAAGGTCAAATTTCGTGAAGATTTATGGGAAAGACCAGAAGGTGGCGGTGGACGTTCACGGGTAATCGAAAATGGAGCTGTCTTTGAAAAGGGAGGCGTCAATATTTCGGCTGTTCACGGCGAACTTCCAAAGAGTATGCAAGCCTATTTTGGCGTTGAAGATGCCGATTTCTTTGCCTGTGGACTAAGCTTGGTGCTGCATCCAAAAAACCCAATGGTGCCAACGGTTCACGCAAATTGGCGTTATTTTGAGATGTACGATAAACAAGGGAACATTGTTGATCAATGGTTCGGGGGCGGACAAGATCTGACACCTTATTATCTGTTCGATGAAGATGCCATCCATTTTCATACCGTTTGCAAAGAAGCTTGCGACAGACATAATCCGGAATTTTATCCTTCCTACAAAAAGAAATGTGACGACTACTTTTTTAATACCCATCGTGATGAGGCCAGAGGTGTTGGCGGTCTCTTTTTCGATTACTGCAAGGCTTCGGAGGAAATGGCTATGGAAGATTGGTATGGCTTCGTAACCGAAGTTGGAAATAGCTTTCTGGACTGTTATATACCGATTGTTTTAAAAAGAAAAGACCTTAGCTACTCCCAAGAACAGAGGGATTGGCAAGAAATCCGTCGCGGACGTTACGTGGAGTTCAACCTGGTTCACGATAAGGGTACACTGTTTGGCCTCAGGACCAACGGACGAATCGAAAGTATTTTAATGAGCCTTCCACCCCATGTACAATGGCGTTACGACCATCACCCTGAAAAGGGTAGCGATGAAGAGCGGCTGTTAGGAGTACTTAAAAATCCAAAGGTGTGGGTCTGAAACATTACGCTTTATACATAATTTCTTTACTGTTGTTTATAACATCGGCTTGCAACTCGCCAAAATCTAAAAGCGATAGCGATATCGTCTTCACCCAAGACACCTTAAATGTAGGCTACACCTATTGGTGGGACGATTCAGGTCCATTTATCGGCTACTGTGGAGAAGAAAAATATACCTTGGTCTTTACCGGAACCCTAAATTATTTGGAGAACCCAACAAACGTAGCTGGCCCTTTATACACTGCACAAAAGGGAATCATCGAGTTGGAGAATGTGTTCAAAATAAAAGACCCGGAATCAAATGCATATGACAATCAAAAATTCTTTGTTTCCGATTGTTTCGCTGGCCTTGGACTTTCAGTGGGCGACCAAGTCTTAGTTTTTTGTTACGAATATGAGGGTGATTTTTGTATCTCAGGAAAGCGTTCTATCATAAAAATAGATGGCGTCGACCACCCCTTGGTCACTTCGACAAAAGCCTATATCGATGCCGACCAAAATCCAATGAAAATAATAAAAGACACCACACTTTGGTCAGCCTACGGGTTCGGCGATGAGCTCGTTCAACATATTAGGTGTCGTGAAAATTCCGAATCGACTATAATTCCATAACTTTAGCACAACTCCCGTAAATAAAACAAGTCGCGGGTATTTAAACAGCTCAATCACATGCTTAAAAAACCCAGACTGTTCTTGGCGGGTATCTATTTTACGTATTTTAAAAAAGTGTTCAAAAAGAACGGGCTGACCATTCATGTGCCTTTTGATTTGACCGACTTCAAGTTCAGGGGGCGTTTTGTGCTCGATAGCTATGAGGAAGAGGAATCGAGATATCTCTCGCAACATTTATCCCCCAATGCCAAAGTGCTCGAATTGGGCTCTTGCCTAGGTTACGTTTCCTGTCTCACGAATCAATTGCTAACCGATAACAGCCAACATGTGGTTTTGGAGGCCAACCCGAAACTTATTCCGTGGATCGAGAAAAACAGGGATGAAAATAACTGTGGATTCCGTATTGAAAATTGTATTGTCTCCGAAAACGAACATAATGTTTTTTATATCCACGATTTGATAGTAGGAGGCAGTGCCAAACGGAAAACTGCCCATAAAATAGAGATTGAGGGATTGAGTTTCGCCTCCCTTCGAAAGAAACATGATATCGATTTTGATACCCTCGTGATGGATATCGAAGGTGGGGAACTGCATCTTTTCCAAAACCATAAGGCTGACATCGCGAAATTCGACAAAATATTTATGGAAGTGCACCCCTTTGCTAATATTCTGACCCAGGAAGAAGCTCAAGAATGTGAGGATATTTTAACCGATTTAGGTTTTGATATTACCGTTAGGGATGGTAATTTTCAGATTTGGGAAAAAGTTGATACTTTAAAGAAATAGATAATCATTATGTACCCACTTCGTAGAAACCGCCGCCTCCGAACTAACGATAGCATTCGCCATTTGGTACGCGAGACCATTTTGACCCCTAGCGATTTTTTAGTCCCACTTTTTGTGGTCCAAGGCAAGGGTATAAAGGAAGAAATTGCCTCAATGCCCGACTACTATCGACTTAGTTTGGACAATCTAGAAAAAGAAGTCAAAGAACTTTGGAATATGGGCCTCTGTGCGGTCTTGCTATTCGTAAAAGTGCCTGATGATTTAAAGGATAATAAAGGCTCGGAGGCCTTGAACCCCAATGGGTTGATGCAATTGGCCATCAAAACGGTCAAAATTGCATGTCCCGAAATGTTGGTCATGACCGACGTCGCCTTGGATCCTTATTCTTCATACGGCCATGATGGTATTGTGGAAGCCGGACAAATTCTAAACGACGAAACGACGGAGATTTTAGCCGAAATGAGTATTTCACACGCTGATGCCGGGGCCGACTTTGTCGCACCCAGCGACATGATGGACGGTCGTATACTCACGATCCGCGAAGCTTTGGAAGAAGAAGGCCATATCAATACAGGCATCATGAGCTACAGTGCGAAATATGCCAGCGCGTTTTATGGTCCTTTTCGTGATGCGTTAGATTCTGCTCCCGTGGATTTAATAAATGTGCCCAAGAATAAAAAGTCATACCAAATGGATTCCGCCAATCGTTTTGAGGCGATATCGGAAACCCAAGCTGATATTGATGAAGGCGCAGATATTGTGATGGTGAAGCCGGGTTTATGTTATCTAGATATTGTGCGTGAAATAAGAAACGAAGTTGATGTCCCCGTAGCAGTCTATCAGGTATCGGGGGAATATGCGATGTTAAAAGCCGCAGCGGAAAAAGGATGGCTTGACCATGATTCGGTGATGATGGAACAGCTCATTGCCATTAAAAGGGCAGGCGCGAATTTTATCGCGAGTTATTTTGCCAAGGATGCTGTCAAACTAATGGGATAATTCTCAATGTCATTCTGAGCGTAGTCGAAGGGTTGCGAAAGATGCAGTTGGGTTATTGTAAGCCTACTAATTTCCATAGCTGAAGACTTACGCAAAATTCAATATTTGGATTGTCCCACTGAGGAGATTTTAGGAGTGTAAAACGTACAATTTACTAATGAAACAGAGCTTATTTATTCTCATCTGTCTATTAACTTTTAAGTTTCAGGCTCAGGAAGACGCTAAAGTTCCAATAAATCTTAATTCAAGCGACGCTCTACTATATGCAGAGCCCTACGAAGTTGGGCTTGACCCTACGTATATCAACACAAAAGTTGACTCCATCATCACGAGCGGTATAAAAAAAGAGGCTTTTCCAGGGGCACAGGTATTGGTTGCCAAGAATGGAAATATTATTTTCCATAAGGCCTACGGTTATCATACCTACGACAGCATTCAACCCGTGGCTTTGAACGATATATACGATTTAGCGTCGGTGACCAAAATAACCGCTGCGCTACCTGCTTTGATGAAACTTGTTGATGAGGGTAAGCTCGATTTAGACAAACCTTTTAGCACCTACTGGACGAGATGGGAAAACCAAGATGATAAAAAGGACCTTACCCTTCGGGAAATCTTGGCCCATCAAGCTGGCCTTGAACCTTACATTGTCTTTCTGAACGAAGTCATCAAAAAAAATGGTAAAGTGAAAAAGCGGTTCGTCAAGACTTCTCCAAACTGGAGGTTTAAGAATCAAGCATATGAGGGAATCTACGTGAAAAATCATTTTAATCGAAAGATGTACCGCATAATTGATCGGTCCGTAGTATCTGAGGAAAAGAAATACAAGTATTCCGGACTCACATTTCTGATACTCCCCGAACTTATCGAACAGTTAACGGGAGATTCGTACGAATACTATCTCGAGAAAAACTTTTATTTGCCTTTGGGTGCTATTACCATGGGCTTCAAGCCAAAAACAAAGGGTTTTCCTAATAAAATTGTGCCTACCGAACAAGATACCCTCTTCAGGCATACCTTGACCAGCGGTTGGGTACACGATGAAAACGCATCGCTATTGGGCGGTGTTTCCGGTAATGCTGGCCTTTTTGCTACGGCTACGGATCTCGCCAAATTGATGCAGATGTATATGCAATATGGTATTTACGACGGAAAGCGTTATTTCTCGGAAAAAACTGTCAAGGAATTCATTCGTGTACAATATCCCGACAACGAAAACCGGAGGGGGCTAGGATTCGATAAGCCGCTTTTGAACAATCCCGAGCTCTCTTTAAAAGATGCCTATCCCGCACCCGAAGCAAGTGTCGATAGCTTCGGCCATAGCGGTTTTACCGGAACTTTTGTTTGGGCCGACCCAGAAAACCAATTGGTATATATTTTTCTTTCCAATCGAGTCAATCCTACTCGCGACAATCGCAATCTATATAATCTGAATATCCGTCCCGCCCTGCAACAGGTCTTTTATCAAGCTGCATTACAAAAGGAATAAGCCTATATGGCTATGTATTTATTGGTATCTTCGGGCCCTAAAACAGATACATGGGTTTGTTGCTATTTTATGGACTAATTTCCATCTTTGTTTCCTTTCTCTGTTCTATTCTAGAGGCCGTTCTCTTGAGCATTACCCCTACGTTCACCAATGTGAAGAAAAAAGAGGGCAAATCATATGCCCTAACATTAGAAGAACTTAAAAAAGATGTCGATAAACCCCTTATCGCGATTCTTACCTTAAACACGATAGCCCATACTGTCGGTGCGATTTTGGTCGGCGTTCAAGCAAAAGTGGCCTATGTAGAACTATATGGCAGCACAGAAAGAAGCATTTTTGGTATTGAATTTACTGAAGATCTTATGGTCGGAGTTGTATCTACCATCATGACCATATTGATACTGGTGGCTTCCGAGATTATCCCAAAGACCATAGGTGCAACCTATTGGAGATCACTCGCGAATTTTACTTCGAAGACCCTTAAAATTATGGTTTTAGGCCTAAAATATACAGGGCTGCTCTGGGTACTACAATTGTTTACAAAACTCGTCGGGGGAAAGGGCAATCATGGAAGTATTCTAAGCCGTGAAGATTTTACCACAATGACCGATATCGCTCATGAAGAAGGTGTTTTCGAAAAATCGGAGTCTACCATTATTAAAAACCTACTTCGTTTCGGCGAAGTGCTAGTAAAGGACGTAATGACCCCAAGGGCCGTTATGAAAATAGCGTCTGAAAATAGAAAGATTCGCGAGTTTTTTGAGGAAAACCCTAAAATGAGCTTTTCTCGAATACCTGTGTATGGTGAAAATATGGACCATATTGATGGTTTCGTTTTAAAGGATAACATTTTAGAGGAGCTAGTCAACGAAAATGGCGAAATTCCCCTCTCGGAAATTAAGCGTGAAATTTTAGTCACAAAACGGAGTACGCCCATACCACAATTGTTCGAAACCTTTATTGCCAGGCGCGAACATATCGCC
Organism: uncultured Flavobacteriaceae bacterium; assembly: GCA_964600075.1. GTDB lineage: Bacteria > Bacteroidota > Bacteroidia > Flavobacteriales > Flavobacteriaceae > CAZRIE01. Next base: position 87,995 of record CAZRIE010000003.1, on the reverse strand, counting down.
CTAGTGGTAGACGAATATGGTTCCGTAAGTGGTCTGGTTACTATGGAGGATATCATCGAAACACTCTTGGGTCTAGAAATTATAGACGAAAGCGACGGCGTTGCTGATTTACAGGACCTTGCACGCAAAAATTGGGAGACACGAGCGAAACGCACAGGAGTACTCGAAAAAAAGCCAAAGTAGCACATCATGGAAGAGGCATATATCAATACACCCTTAGGCATCGCAAAACTGGTAGGCGATGTAGAAGGCCTATCTGCTATTACCGTTTTGAACAGTGACGAAAAAACCAGTGCTATCATTCCTGAAACTTTGGAAGATGCCGTTTATCAACTACGGGAATATTTTGAAGGAAAACGGCAGGACTTTTCGCTAGAGCTAAATCCACAAGGAACCGATTTTCAAAAAAGGGTTTGGGATGCGTTACTTCAAATTCCGTACGGGAAAACGGTTTCTTATCTAGAACTCTCCAAAAACTTGGGCGATGTGAAGGCCATCCGTGCAGTTGCTGCGGCAAATGGAAAGAATCCGCTATGGATTGTGGTTCCTTGCCATCGTGTAATCGGAAGTGATGGTTCTTTGACGGGCTACGCAGGCGGTCTACATCGCAAAAAGTGGTTGTTGGAACATGAAAGCCCCGCAAAACAGCAATCGCTTTTTTGAATTTTACAGACTGTTTGGTTTGTTCATTTGAAATAGCTTATCAAATGGTCTATGGGTATGTATTTTACCGATGATACCTTATGTTTTCTAGATATTCGAAAGAACCTACATTCCAATTTCCAAAAAAAAACCGACGCAATGGTCGGTTCCTTTACGATTTCTAAAAATGGGTTTGGTTTTTAGTTGCAGTTGATTTTGCTAAAATTGGTGTCATCAGAAATTGCATTTTCTTGGGTATTTGAAGCGTTAAAAAGAGCGAATCTATCGATTCCATGACCTGATGATCGTGCCGAGATTTCCATCGTGTAGATTCCTGGTTTTTCAAATACCACAAAAATATTATGGGCATTGTTATCGAAGGTTCTCCCCTGCCATTTGAAATCAAGGTCGTTTCCGCTACGATAAATTTTGAACCAACCGTCTTTTGACGCACCTTCTGGATTAGGGGTTTTACCGGAATCTTTCGGGTAAACTATACTATTTTCTTTTTGCGCATAAAAATCGTCGGCATCAATAAAGCGCAGCCAAGTGTCGTTATGGTCTGATCCACTATTTCCAATTTTCACTGCGGATTTCCATAGAAATTGATAGGTGCCCGCATTTTTGATTTTTATTCTAAAGGTGGCTTTGGCATTTCCCGGATTCCCCAGGTATTGGTCCCCTTCCCAAACCATATAGCCTTTCCCTGAAGAACTGTTGCCATCATACTTTAGCTTCCAGCCTTCGGGAAATTTGGTGTTTTCGAATTCGACATTGACCAATCCTTCCTTTTCGATAAAAAGATAATTGCCCATATTATCACAGGGCTGTTGTTCATCAATAGCCTCTTTTGCAACCTCATTGTTCTCCATTCTGTCTTCGGCAATTTCGATTTCATCAGAAAGCATAGCGTCCGTGCTACAGGAAGTAAACAACGACATAGAAAGTAATAACACGACTTGAAAAACCATACTGACCGTAATTTTTGAGATATTCTTGTTCATGATGAATATATAAAACTCGATGAATAGGTAATATCAAACAATCATAGGGTTTAGAAAATTGGTTGCAATTCTTATATTTCGATGAACTACCACGACCAAATCGTCGACTTAAGCGGCATATGAACGAGGTATTTGTGCCAAATACATCTGAAAATAAGAAAAGTTTGTATATTTCGGTAGTCATTAAACTACAGTATAGCGTGCTATATAAAATCAATCTAGAACATATTCTTTTCTTAGATATCGAGACTGTTCCTGAAAAGGAAAGTTTTGATCATCTCGACGATGAAAAGAAAGCACTCTGGGAACAGAAATCGCAATACCAAAGAAAAGATGAGTTTACGGCCAAGGAATTCTACGATCGTGCTGGTATCTGGGCCGAATTTGGCAAGATAATATGTATTTCAGTAGGCTATTTTCATCTTAATGGAGATATCAGAACATTTCGAACTACTACTTTTCACGGGGCAGAGGCCAAATTGCTAAAGGAATTCAAAAATTTACTCAACGGTCATTTCAGTTCGCCCAAGCATCTGCTTTGTGGTCATAACGCAAAAGAATTCGACTTCCCTTATATAGCAAGACGGATGATTATTCACGGTATTGAATTGCCGTATAAATTGAACCTTTTCGGAAAAAAGCCTTGGGAAATTCCCCATTTAGATACCATGGAACTCTGGAAATTCGGTGACTATAAACACTTCACATCGCTAAAGTTATTAGCGCATATTTTGGGCATTCCCTCGCCCAAACAAGATATCGATGGGAGTATGGTTAGGCAGGTCTATTACGAAGAAAACGATCTTGACCGCATTATTATATATTGCGAACTTGATGTGGTTACTACCGCTCAGGTCTTTTTACGGTTGAGCGGAGAAGAACTCATAGCGGATCGTGACATCAAAAATATAGAGAGAGGTTTAGAGCTTCTTTAAGAATTTTTGATTTGCCCCGAGTTTCGGAGTTAAACATAGTGTTATTTTTCTATATTTGCTATCCAAAAAAATCATGCTATGAGATTACTATTGATTCCCATTTTGCTTTTGGCCCTTGTTTCCTGTGGCGATGAAAACAAGTCTGAAAATTCCGAACCCATTGATTATGCGGTTCAAAACGAAGAGGATATAAAAACTTATATCCAAGAAAATAATTTGGAGGCTCAAAAAAGCGATACAGGTCTGTATTACGTAATCAACGAACCGGGTACTGGAGCACAGCCCATCGCTTCGTCTGATGTCACAGTCGCCTACAAAGGGTCTTATCTGAGTGAGGCCGTTTTCGATGAAAGTGATTCCAACGGTATTTCTTTTAATCTGCAACAGGTTATCAAAGGGTGGACAGAAGGGATTACCTATTTTAAGGAAGGCGGCAGCGGACTACTTTTGGTACCCTCTCATCTTGGTTATGGTAGTTCTGACAGTCGGGGCATACCGGGTGGTTCGGTATTGATTTTTGAGGTCAATCTGATTTCAGTGAACTAGGCTGAGGACAAACAGGTAGCATTTACAAACTAAAATCTTCGCTTAAAGGCGATGGATTTTCTCGCCGATTGAGACATTAAATTATGCTATCGGGCTTTTAACCATTGTACTTCAACTGAATATACACGGGGAAGTGATCGCTATAACCCCCGATATATTTACGGCCAACATAGGTTCGGTATGGGGTTCCTTCATACCTTCCCTTAAACTCGGTCAAAAAACGCTCATCGAAAATATTGGCATGGGCAAAACTATGCGTACCTTTTTCATAATTCAGAAGATTATGTGAAATCATGATTTGGTCAAAGAGCATCCAAGCTCTTTTGTAATTGGCACTGCCACGTTCAGTAGTAAGCAGTTTTTCCATAGGATTATATAAATGTTCAGATTTTACTAGCGTCTTAACGCTTTCAGCGAAAGGGCCGTCGTTAAAATCACCCATCACGATATAGTTGGGGTCTTTAATTTTGGTTTCTATCTTGGCCATAAAATCTAGCACGGTTTCAGCAGCTTTTATTCTTTTGTAACTGGTTTCCGTATCACCGTCTCTTCGTGATGGCCAATGGTTCACAAAAACGTGTACTTCTTCATCGTTCAACTTTCCTTTAACATACAATATGTCACGGGTCGTATCTCTTCGCCCATCTTGTTCGAAAACCATAAGCGTTATAGGTTCGGAGTGTATGACTTTAAAATAAGCCTTATGATAAATAAGGGCGCAATCAATGCCTCGTTCATCTGGAGAGTCGTAATGGACGTATCCGTAATCAATATTACGCAATGGTTCTGTAGCCAAAAGGTCTTCTATGACGGTTTTGTTCTCTACTTCGGCTATACCAACGACTACTGGCGGACTTTTGGTTTCGGCATTTCCAACTTCGGATAAGGTCTTTGCCAGCTTGTACAGTTTCTTTTTATACCGCTTGTTCGTCCATTTTTTGATCCCATTCGGTGTGAAATCATCGTCGAGGGTATCGGGATCATCTACCGTATCGAACAGATTTTCGAGGTTGTAGAAAGCTATGGTGTTTAAATGCCGTTCTTTTTTCTTTCTAAAAAATGGAAAAATCATATGATTTTGCGATTGGGATATTAAATTACGAAAATTGGTCGGTTGGTATTGTTTAAATTTGCACTTTAAAGAGATATGTTAGAAAAAAAGACCATTGAATACGAAAAAGCCGTTTTGATCGGGATTGTTAACCGTGAACAGAACGAGGAAAAAGTGACCGAATACCTCGATGAACTTGAGTTCTTGACCTATACCGCTGGGGGTGAGGTGATAAAACGTTTTGTACAGCGAATGGATGTTGCCAATCCCAAAACTTTAATCGGTAGTGGTAAGATGGAAGAAGTCGAGGCATTCGTAAAAGAGCATGATATCGGGTCTGTTATTTTTGACGATGAACTGACACCCGCACAACAACGCAACATCGAAAAACAACTTCGGTGCAAAATAGTAGATCGCACCAGTCTCATACTTGATATTTTTGCCCAACGGGCACAAACGAGCTACGCTCGTACCCAAGTTGAACTAGCACAATATGAGTATCTTCTGCCCAGATTGACAGGGCTCTGGACGCACTTGGAACGCCAGCGCGGTGGTATCGGAATGCGAGGACCTGGTGAAACGGAGATCGAGACCGATAGACGAATCGTTCGTGACCGTATTTCTTTGCTTAAAAAGAAATTGGTCAAAATCGATAGGCAGATGGAAACCCAGCGCGGAAATCGTGGTGCTCTGGTGCGAGTAGCTCTAGTTGGGTATACCAATGTTGGCAAGTCGACGTTGATGAACTTAATTAGTAAAAGCGACGTTTTTGCAGAAAATAAGCTTTTTGCCACCTTAGATACGACGGTTCGCAAAGTAGTCATCGGAAACCTGCCATTTTTATTGAGTGATACCGTCGGTTTTATTCGTAAACTGCCCACCCAGTTGGTCGAAAGCTTTAAAAGTACTTTAGACGAGGTTCGGGAGGCAGACTTATTATTACATGTTGTTGATATCTCGCATCCACAGTTTGAAGAACATATCGAATCGGTAAATAAAATCTTGGATGAAATCAATAGTGCGGATAAAAACACCATTATGGTCTTCAATAAAATAGATCTTTACAAACACGCTGTCATTGAAGAAGACGATCTCATTACCGAAAAGACCGAAAGACATTTTACCATCGATGAATGGAAAAACACATGGATGCAGAGAGTAGGAGATAAGGCCCTATTCATTTCGGCCTTGAACAAAGAGAATCTTGATGAGTTCCGAAAAAGGGTCTATGACGAAGTGCGTGACATTCATGTTACCCGTTTTCCGTATAATAACTTCTTATATCCTGAACATCTAGACCAGTATTGATTTCGAATTCTAATACAGTGGATGTCGTTTATCGAAGAAACATAACGGCTTGTATTTTTCACAACATTCTTAGATACTTTCACAACAATAATTTAGAAGAATTCTGAAACTGACTTAGATTTATAGTGTAGTTAAGTGATAGTGTTGACCCCAAATCGCCCCTTGAACTTAACCGAAATCAAGTAACTTTTCCCAAATCGGAACTTGACCTACGACCGGCTAAAAGAATACCAAACCAAATTGACCCAAACCTACTTTGATAAAAAACCCTCCTTTTGGAGGGTTTTTTATGGCCGTAATATCAAATTACCTGAGATATTGAATTGATACATTCATCTAAAATAGATTGTTTTAACACAATACACCACAATTTTAGGCCTCTTGACATCAAAAATTTATCGATTCATTAGCTGCCAATTACATTTGTCTTGTATTTGAAATTTAGTGTTACACCCCAAATTCTAACTACTTAACCTAAAGTTTGATTTAGTGACTGCTTAACCAAACTTAACGAACCCTACTTAACAAAAAACGCCCCGACATTTGTCGGGGCGTTTTCATTATACTGCTGATTTAAATATTCAGTTCACTTAGAACGAGTAATTGAGGCCGAAAAGATAGTAGCTCTGTAAATCGTTAGCTACATTATCAAGGGTGGGTGTTGGAATTGGAACCGGAGTCTGAGATAATGCATTGTCGAACGCTTCTTGCTTGTTATCTCTTAAGCCAAATTCAAAACCTATGCCAATACCTTTCCATAACGTGTAGCCAAGCGAGGTTGTCCATGTCCAATTGGAGAGATCACCACTTTCGTAACTCTGAAAACTCGATAAGTTGGTCTTGAGGTCTACGGCACCCAATTTTTTGGTATAATCGACTACGATTTTAGCACCTAGCGACGATTTATAGGCGATATCGTTCTTGGCGAATACAAAGTTGTAGTTCAACGGGTGAATTACGACCACCAAATCGGTAATAGGTGTCCACGTGACACCAACACCTAAATCGAGATAGCCTGGGTCATTGAAATTATTGATTAAAGAGGTGCGATACTCCCCTAGGGTCGAAATAGCAAATTTCGGACTGAGTTTATACCCGTAAAGCGATACGATATTAAAGACATCGGTGGTTCCCTCAAGACCATCTTTATCATTAGGGTCATCTTTATCGTCCAATTTCACCCATTGAAGATTAACGTTTGCTGAATTCTTCCAAAAAAACTTTTCTCGGTCCAAATCAGCAAAAGCGTTTACAGTAATTCCAATGTTTCCTGAAGAGTTATTGGGCGTTCCTTGAGAATACCAGTTGTTGGCCTTCGAAAGGCTAAATCCGATTGTACCGAATGCACCTATCTTCCACCCTGGTAAAGCATCTATTTGACCCTGAAGGTCATCGAACCTGCCTTGAATGGCATCGATAGAATCTTTTTTGGCACTCTGTTCGGCCTTTAATTCGTCAATTGTTTGTGCAAAACCTGCCGAAAACGCAAGCAGCGCTAGGCATGTAAGTACTAAATGTTTCATGATGTTTAGTGTTTGAATGTTATATTTACAATGCCAAAGTTAACAATGTTAACATTCAATTGGCAAATTTATTAATGACTATTTTCTTTTGTAGAGAGGCACCGAAGAGCAGGCCTCACCATACATAAGAGACTTAACGATAGGCTGTAAACGTTCGGTTATCAACAAATAGGCATTCGGCGGTACGGGCTTGTTGCTGCACCCTTTTATGATGACGGATTTATCTTTAAATTCGGAAATATCAAGATGCCCCAGAACAGATTGGTACAGCGAAGTTTCGAGTTGCTCTAACGTACCCTGAACCGTTTTTTTTGAAAACGGCTGAAGCTTGGTAGTAAGTAGCATATAGGCCCAACCAGGTACAATTGCATCGGTAGAGCAGTGAAGGGCAACATAGGTATCTCGATACTGCGACCAATCGTGTGCATCGGTCTGGGCCCTGAATTCTTTCTCCCTTAGGATAATACTTTCGTAAAGCCAATCTGAAATATCAAAAAGCACGCGTTTCCCCTGCGGATAATAAGTCTCAAGGTCGAAGGTGATGAGTTTGCTTTGTGCAACCCTATTTATGATTTCCTCTGGCATTTAGCTTTTGATTAAGTTCAACAGATTCGAGTCTTCACGGGAATGACAATGCATATGATTTATAACAGTCCAAGTTCTAATTTTGCTTCTTCACTCATCAAATCTTGTGTCCAAGGTGGGTCGAAAGTGATTTCCACTTCGGCATCCTTTACCAAATTCAATGATTTCACCTTTTCTTCTACCTCTACTGGTAGTGTTTCAGCCACAGGGCAATTAGGGGAAGTTAAGGTCATCAGTATACGTACCTCATTCTCTTCATTGACCAGAACGTCATAGATCAACCCCAGTTCATAGATGTCTACAGGAATTTCGGGATCATAAATCGATTTTAAGACCTTTACTATTTTTTCGCCCAATTCTTGGGTGTCTACTGTTGTTGTCTCTTCGCTCATTTTAAAATGTTTAGTGTTTGGTGTTCAACTTTGAATAACTATAAACCACAAACATTAGTTCAACTGTGTTTGGTACGCGATCGCATACAGTTTTAATTGCTTGATCATGCTAACCAACCCGTTCGCTCGGGTAAGGCTAAGGTGTTCTTTTAACCCGATTTCATCAATAAATTCCGTATCGGCCTCGATAATGTCTTGAGGTCTTTGGTTGCTGAACGCCCGTATCAATATTGCGATTATACCTTTCGTTATAATTGCGTCGCTATCGGCCGTAAAAACCAATTTCTCATCTTCAAGTTCGGCATGTACCCAGACTTTGCTCTGACAACCTTTTATAATATTATCCCCAGTCTTGTATTTTTCTTCGATCAACGGAAGTGATTTTCCTAGCTCGATCATATACTCGTATCGCTGCATCCAATCGTCGAACATCGAAAATTCATCGACGATTTCCCCCTGTATTTCCTTTATCTGCATTCTTGCAATTTTGAGTAAAAATACGATAAGTATCTATGGTTATCAATTCTTTAAGAGAATCATAACTTCATTTGCTTATTGAAGCATACCTTTGGCCCGCTTCACCCCGTCAATTAAAACATCGACCTCTTCTTTGGTATTATAGAAACCAAAGCTGGCCCGCACCGTTCCGGGAATTTTATAGAAATCCATAATGGGCTGTGCGCAATGGTGACCGGTTCTTACGGCAATACCCAATTTATCGAGAATCGTACCGATATCGTAGGGGTGTATACCTTTGATATTGAAAGAAATAACCGAAGTCTTGTTTTTTGCCGTGCCGTAAATCTTGAGTCCGTCGATTGCTAAAAGTTGCTGTGTGGCATATTCCAGGAGTTGATGTTCATATTCGGCGATGGCATCGAAACCAATGGCATTCATGTAATCCAACGCGGCACCGAAAGCGATACCACCGCAGATATTGGGAGTACCCGCCTCAAATTTATGGGGCAGGTCGGCATAGGTCGTCTTTTCGAAAGTGACCTCGTCGATCATTTCACCACCACCTTGGTAAGGAGGTAACTTATTGAGCAATTCTTCTTTGCCGAATAGTATTCCTACTCCCGTGGGACCACACATTTTATGCGCGGATACAGTATAGAAATCGACATCCAATTTCTGTAAGTCCGCTTTGATATGGGGGGCGGCCTGTGCGCCATCTATCAAAATCGCCGCACCGACGTTATGTGCTTTTTCAATGATTTCTTTAATGGGATTGATAGTTCCCAAAGCATTGGAAATATGGTTACAAAAAACTAATTTGGTTTTGTTGGATAAGAGCTCGTCGTACTCGTCCATCAATAATTCACCCTCTAAATTCATAGGAATGACTTTTAATACAGCCCCCGTTCGTTCGGCAAGCATTTGCCAGGGGACGATATTGGAATGGTGCTCCATTGCCGATACAAGAATCTCATCACCTTTATTTAGGAGAGAGGTAAATCCGCTTGCGACAATATTGATACTATGTGTAGTACCTGAAGTAAAAATAATTTCATAGGATTTCGCGACATTAAAATGCGTTTGGATTTTCTGACGCGCTTGCTCATATTTATCAGTCGCCTCTTGCGAAAGGGTGTGTACCCCTCTGTGGATATTGGCGTTATATTGGGAATAATAATCTACGATTACATCGATAACCTGTTTAGGGGTCTGTGAGGTAGCCGCATTGTCTAGATAAACGAGCGGTTTACCATTGACCTCACGTTGTAAAATCGGGAAATCCTTTCGGATTTTTTGTACGTCGAACATAGTACTTTTATTGATTTACAAAGATACCCACTAAGCCGCAATTATTGGGGAAAATGGTTTTAATTCTGACTTGTAAAAACAAGAGAAAATAGGTCGTTAGGGAATGATATAATTTAGTGATACTTGAATAGCCACATTATAATTCTGAAGATTGCCCTCAATGCCGTTTAGACGATTACGGAGCCCAAGATAAACCCTCGGAGACAGCGAAAATTCTTCGTTCAAGCGCATACCTAGACCCACTGCCATGCCGTAGTCCGATTGAAAATTTCCGGAAATCGTTGACCGGCCATTCGAAAGAGAATCATTACTCTCGTCTAAATTCTTGATTTTCGTCACTTGGTTCAAAAGAAAGCCGAACTGAGGACCAAATTCAACGGAATAACGTTCGTTCAAGCTAAATTTTGCCACCAACGGTACCGTTAAGTAATTTAACTGAACATTAGTTCGAAATTTGTTGCCATCAGCAGGGTCATTACCATCAATCGCAAAAAGATCCGAGCTAAATTGAAAACCTTGAGAGGAGTAGAGTAGTTCTGGTTGAAAGGCAAACTTTTCGGAAAATACAATTTCTAAAAATACACCTCCATGACCTGAAAACCTAAAGGTTATGCCATCGGTTAAATCACCTACTATTGAAGAATAGTTTAATCCCGCTTTTACACCGAAATTGGTTTCCTGAGAACTTGTTTTAAATGGGGCGATCAGAAAAAAAAATGCTAGCACAGAAATAATTCGAACAAGCACGATTCCTTTCTATTTAGATTTACAAATCAAACCCCAAATTAACCCCTAATTTCTTGGCAATCAATTTATTGATCCGTGTTTTGAGCTCTGGAATACGTACACTCTCCAATACATTGTTCGCAAAGGCATACATTAATAAAGCCTGTGCTTCTTTTTTTGGAATACCCCTAGATTGGAGGTAGAAAAGGGCATCCTCGTCCAATTGGCCAATAGTACAGCCGTGCGAACATTTTACGTCATCGGCAAAAATCTCCAGTTGAGGTTTGGTATTGATTGTAGCCTTATCGCTGATTAAGATATTATTGTTTTGCTGAAAAGCGTTCGTTTTTTGGGCAATCTTATCTACAATGATCTTTCCGTTGAACACTCCAGTTGAATTTTCGCCATAAATGCCCTTATAGTCCTGATGACTCTCGCAGTTTGGTTCGATATGGTGCACCAGCGTATGGTGGTCCACATGCTGCTTTTCGCCTAAAATGGTAACACCCTTCATGGTAGAGTCTATATACTCCCCATTTTGAAAGAAATTGAGATTGTTGCGAATCAATTTCCCCCCGAAAGAGAAGGTGTGTACCTTGACCACGCTTTTATCTTTTTGATCGATATACGTATTGTCGATTAAAGAGGCTGTTGCAATATCGTTTTGAATTTTATAATAATCTACAATGGCATTTTTAGCAGCGTAAATTTCAGTAACCGAATTGGTCAGTATATCGTTGGAAGTCAAACTCTGATGACGTTCGATGATCTGCAATTCAGCGTTCTCTTCAACGATGATTAAATTACGAGGTTGTAATAATAAAGAAGCTTCGTTTCCGGTAGCGAAATGAATAATTTCGACCGGTTTTTTGGGCATTTTATTTTTGGGAATATAGATATAAGCCCCTTCTCTACTGAAAGCCGTATTCAATGTAGTGAGCGACTCGTCTTTTGAAGCTATTTTATTGAAATATACATCGATGACCGGTTTGTACATCGGTTTGGTCAAGGCGGAACTCATCAAACAGATATCAACGCCATCATGCGTGGTTTCGGAAAGATAGGAACTGTAGATACCATCGATAAATACGATTTTGTACGAATCTATTTCGTGTAGAAAATACCGCTTCACCTCCTTATATTCCAGTGCATTTTCTTCTTTTGGGAAAATGCTGAAATCTACTTTTTGAAGGCTCTTCAATGAAGTATACTTCCAAGCCTCTTCTTTTTTTGAGGGAAAGCCATTCAGCTCAAAACTCTTTATAGCTTCTGTACGCACATCGTGTACCGGGTGTTCGATGTCGACGTTACTTTCGAACGCCATGAAAGATGATATTAGTTTTTCTTTTAAATCCATTTTCTTCAGTGTGCAGTAGCAGTGTGCAATAGGCAGTAAACAGATACTACCTATTGCACACTGCCTACTTATTAAACCGTAGCTTCCTGTTTCAACCAATCATATCCTTTTTCTTCCAGCTCAAAAGCGAGCTCTTTACCACCCGATTTTACGATTTTACCATTATGTAATACATGTACAAAATCAGGAACGATATGCTCCAGTAGGCGCTGGTAGTGCGTTATAACGATTACCGCGTTGTCTTTACTTTTTAGTTTGTTTACTCCATTTGCCACGATACGCAGCGCATCGATATCCAATCCGGAGTCGGTTTCGTCCAAGATGGCCAGTTTAGGTTCGAGCATGGCCATTTGAAAAATCTCGTTCCGTTTCTTTTCCCCACCGGAAAAACCTTCATTCAACGAGCGTGACAGAAATTTACGGTCGATTTCCAACATTTCCGATTTCTCACGGATGAGTTTAAGCATTTTATTGGCGGGCATATCTTCTAGGCCGCGCCCCTTTCGTGATTCGTTAATGGCCGTCTTCATAAAGTTGGTTACGGAAACTCCGGGAATCTCAACAGGATACTGAAACGATAGGAAAACCCCTTTATGAGCACGCTCTTCAGGTGAAGCCTCCTCCAAATTTTCACCATCTAGTTCAACGGTACCTTCGGTAACTTCGAATTCCTCTTTACCTGCTATTACCGCTGCCAAGGTACTTTTACCTGAACCGTTGGGCCCCATAATGGCATGAACTTCGCCAGCATTTACCTCTAGGTTGATGCCCCTTAATATTTCTTTGTCGTCTACACTAGCGTGTAAATTTTTGATTTTAAGCATTTTGTGATTTTTGAACTTTTATTCAACTCCTGATTAACTTGGGAGAACCCCAATCTCCCTTAAGGGGAATTTATAACTAACTATTTTTTTTACTATTTACCCTACAGAGCCTTCAAGGCTGATTTCCAATAATTTTTGGGCCTCAACTGCAAACTCCATGGGTAGTTTATTCAACACTTCTTTGCTAAAACCATTCACAATCAACGCAATTGCCTTTTCGGTAGCGATACCACGTTGGTTACAGTAGAAAATTTGGTCTTCGCCAATTTTGCTGGTTGTGGCCTCATGTTCTATCTGCGCCGTTTGGTTTTTCACTTCGATATAGGGAAAAGTGTGCGCGCCGCATTCGTTACCCATCAAAAGGGAATCACATTGTGAAAAGTTACGGGCATTTTCCGCCCTTGAGCCAATTTGGACCAATCCTCTATAACTATTTTGGGATTTTCCTGCGGATATACCTTTTGAAATAATGGTGCTTTTCGTGTTCTTGCCCAAATGAATCATTTTGGTACCTGTATCCGCTTGCTGAAAATTATTAGTTACGGCAATAGAGTAGAACTCTCCTACTGAATTATTTCCTTTGAGAATACAAGAAGGATATTTCCACGTAACTGCAGAACCTGTTTCTACTTGAGTCCAAGAAATTTTGGAATTATTCTCACACAAGCCTCTTTTGGTCACAAAATTATACACACCACCTTTACCGGCTGCATTGCCAGGGTACCAGTTTTGTACCGTTGAGTATTTTATTTCGGCACCGTCTAAAGCAATCAGCTCAACAACCGCTGCGTGCAACTGATTTTCGTCTCTTGAGGGCGCTGTACAGCCCTCTAAATAACTTACATAACTACTTTCGTCGGCAATTACCAAGGTGCGTTCGAACTGGCCAGTACCTCCTTCATTAATTCTAAAGTAGGTTGACAATTCCATGGGGCATCTTACCCCTTTTGGGATATAACAAAAAGATCCATCTGTAAAAACAGCGGAGTTTAAGGCCGCATAGAAATTATCCGTTTTTGGAACGACTGTACCCATATATTTTTTAACCAATTCTGGGTGTTCTTGAATTGCTTCGGAAATAGGCATAAAGATAATTCCTTTTTCGCCTAAGGTCTTTTTGAATGTTGTTGCTACCGAAACGGAATCTACTACAATATCAACAGCTACATTTTGTAATTTCTTTTGCTCGTCAACTGAAATCCCCAATTTCCGATACATTTCCAACAAATCGGGATCTACATCTTCCAATGACTTATTAGGGTCTGCAGATTTAGGAGCAGAATAATAACTGATTGCCTGAAAATCTGGTTTTTCGTAATGAACATTCGCCCATTCCGGTTCTTCCATTTCTTCCCAAATACGAAAAGCTTCTATTCGCCAGTCGGTCATCCACTGCGGTTCGTTTTTCTTTTTTGAAATGCCACGGACAATGTCTTCATTTAATCCCTTCGGGAAAGTGTCCGACTCAATATCCGTATAGAACCCGTATTCGTATACCTTGGTTTCGAGCTCTTTTTTTAGTTCTTCCTCTGTGTATGCCATAAGCTCTCTTTAAGCCCCCAAAAGGGGAATTGAACTACTTTTTGTTAAAATTTATTTACCCCGTGCTAATTGTTCCCCCTTTAGGGTTAATCGGGTTTTTACAACGAAAAACTTTCACCGCATCCACAGGTTCTTTGTGCATTAGGGTTATTGAACACAAACCCTTTCCCGTTCAGTCCACCTGAATATTCCAAAGTGGTACCTACCAAATAAAGGAAGCTCTTTTTATCAACGATGATGCGCACGTTGTTGTCTTCGAAAACTTTATCTGCCTCTTCAATTCTCTTGTCAAAGTCGAGTTCATAAGACAATCCACTACATCCGCCGCTCTTTACACCTACCCGCACATAGTCTTTGGAAGCATCAAAGCCTCCCTCTGTCATTAAATCGATGACTTTCTTTTTAGCTGTTTCAGAAACCTGTATCATTATTTATTGTGATTCTAAATAGATTACAAATATAGGGTATTAGTAATGTTTTACCCCATGTCCTAACATTATTATAACGTATATACTGATAGGCTATGTCTATGGGTTTCACTTACCGAAAAGTTAAACTGACGATGAGTATTACACTCTCTTGAAAAGCAAGAGTTATACGATAAAGAGCTAAGGGTGAAAGTTTATGGGCTATGAAAAAGTGGTGTAGGAGGTATCCATGTACTACTTAATTTTTATGACCACCGCGTCAGACTTCCCCTTGTGTTGAATATCTGGAAAATTGGCACTTAAGGTCTCGCCAACAAGAATTAGGCTCTGATCTTCGGACTCTAAAATGTCGAAACCAAAATCAATATCCGTTCCGCCGAAAGATTTTTGCCAGACCATCTCGCCATTCGCGTTGGTCTTGATGACCCAAATATCATTTTCGCCGGCATTGGCATTGGCGTCATTGTCGATACTTTTTGAATTCCCGGAAATGATGAATCCACCATCACTGCTCGCCGAAACACTTTGCGCAGCATCGAAATGTGTACCACCGAAGGTCCTTTCCCAAACCAGATTCCCGGTTGCATCGATTTTTATCAGCCAAATGTCCGATTCGCCATTGTTCTTAGAAACATCGGTATCGCTGCTAAAGGTATTGCCGGTAATTATATAGCCCCCATCGTCGGTTTTTGCAATATCTTGTGAGATTTCGATACCCGAGCCGCCAAAAGAATTTTCCCAAAGCAGATTGCCGTTATTATCGACTTTCACAATCCAAAAATCGTAGCTGCCTCGTGTATTGCTTATGTCGAAGTCGTCGCTTTCGGTAAAACCCGATAGCACGAAACCTCCGTCATCTGCCTGAACTACAGCATGTGCCCGGTCATTATTGGTGCCTCCAAAATAGCCACGCCATTGCAAATTGCCTTTAGCGTCGATTTTTGTGCCCCAAAATTCTCCGACACCATGCCGGGTTAAAGAGTTTCCTTTCTCAGTATTTCCATCGGCCCTTGCAGAGGTGACATCCAAAAAACCTACGAAAAAGAAGCCTCCATCATCGGTCTGTAAAATATCATAAGAATGGTCATGACCAGAAAACCCAAAGCTTTTTTCCCATTCGATGTTTCCTTGGGCGTCGAGTTTTAAGATCCAATTGTCGTGAAAACCCTCATTATTGCTACCATCGCCATCATCGCTCATCGCATAACCGGTTAGAGCATAGCCACCATCTTTAGTCTGCACTAAGCTTTGGCCTCTATCATCCTTACTTCCGCCATAGGTTTTGTTCCATTGCAAGTTGCCATCAGCGTCTATCTTCAATAACCAGTAATCATTTACAGCAGTGATTTTATTCGTTAGGTCGCCATCGGTACTATTGGAATACCCTAAAATAGCATATCCGCCATCTGCAGTTGAGACAATGGCTTGGGCCGTATCTTCGCCAGAGCCGCCAAAATTTTTGATCCATTCGACCTCGCCCAGAAAAGCTGATTCAGCCTCACCATTGATGTTGACCACTTCTTTGTCTTTTGAACATGAAAAAAAGAGGGTTACAACCAATAGAAAACTTATAAATCTGGTGTTAATGTGCATTGTAATACTGTAAGTTATTCTTTTGATTTCAATTTGATTTCTTGATTATAAATAGGCCAGAGTTAATATCGCTTACAACAATCTTACCACTCGAGAAATATGGGAATACACTCCATACCCCATCGAACTGGGCATTGTCGGTAGTTGGGTACGTATCGAAAAAACCTGTCTCCGTGATAGTCTTTTCCGCTACTCCGGAAATATCCAATATCCGGATACCTGCCGTATAGTTGGCCAGAAAATAATTATCTCCCTTTATATATCCGTTATGGTCTATGGCACTGGTAGGCCCTAAATATGTCTCGTGCAAAACAGGGTTGTCCAAATCAGACAAATCAAAGATTAACGTTCTTGATTTAAAACCTAAATTTACTTCATCCAACTCGTCACCCAAGAAAAAATAACGCTGGTCTTCGGTAAACCAACCTTGGTGCGTATAGGCAATGTTCGGATAGGATATCGTCGCAATTCCAACGGGGTTTTCCTTATCGGTAACATCGGCAATAACCACTTGGCTTTCATTCGCTCCGATAAAAATTTCCTTTCCGGCATAATCAGCATCAGGGCCGTTATAGGTAACGACCTGTGCATCATGAGTATAGCCGTTGTCGGCATATCCTCCTGCGGCTATAGGATTTTTTGGGTTCGAAATATCTATAAAATGGGTACCTCCCCGAAAAGGATCATCACGGGCGGTTCCGACTGGATACGCGAACCCAGACTCTTCGTTTATAACGATATTATGTGCGTTGCCAAACCCTGTATAACGGGCATCGGCATCAAAAGTCTCAGGTGGGCTGGCAACATCCCGCAAGCGAGTCAGGTCAAATACCTGCATGCCATGACCGGCCGCTTCGGAAACGATGAAAGCGTGATCTTTATAGACTTTTATGTCTCTCCAAGAAATGGCCACAGTTGCGGTGGGCAATTTTCCTAAATAAATCAGGTTTTCGGTATCGGTAATATCCACGAATGCCGTTCCGTTGTCGAGGCCCATCAAGGCGTATTCCTTACCAGTCGACGTATCGGTCCACCCCCAGCTATCGTTACCCGACTGTGCGTCAAAGGTCTGAATTGATATTCGACCTAACAGGTCATAACCGTTGCATGGGTAAATTCCCGCCATACCGTTTTCACAAGGCACAAGTCCTGTTACTGCGATAATTTCATCGTCGGTTTCATCTTTTGCACCGTTGTCATCCGAAGAGCATCCGAATAGTGATACCATAATCAGAGGAAAAATATATAATCTTTTCATAGCATTTTCATTGATTATAGGCCCTAAAGATAGCGAATCTTTGTTCTAAGCCCCTTATTGTGCATTTTGGTGAGATTAAATCAAATAATTGAATTAAATTGTAAGTCATTTTTAAAATCCTATAAATTCAATAAAACATGCCTAAGAAGAAAACCCCACTTAAAAATAAATCGAGAAGAACATTTATTCGCAATACCGGGCTGGCGGCAACAGGGTTCATGATTGTGCCTAGGCATGTATTAGGAGGCCCTGGCTTTGTTGCCCCCAGTGACAAACTTAATATTGCCGGTGTCGGTGCCGGAGGCAAGGGCAAAAGCGACATTAGCTCATTCGCCGAAAGCCCCAATGTGAATATTGTGGCCCTATGCGATGTCGATGACAGGCAGGCGATAGAATCACGCAAGTCTTTCCCAAAAGCCAGCTACTATCACGATTTTAGAGAGATGCTCGATAAAGAAAAGGACAATATTGATGCCGTTTCTGTTTCTACACCTGACCACAACCATGCCGTTGCCGCATACCAAGCCATGCAAATGGGCAAACATGTATATGTACAGAAGCCTTTGACCCACGATATTTGGGAGGCCAGAATGTTGACCGAAGCCGCTAAAAAATTCAAAGTCGTTACCCAAATGGGTAACCAAGGTGGTTCGGGCGATGGCGTGCGAAAAATGAAAGAGATTTACGATACCGGAATTATCGGTGATGTGCATACCGTTAAATGTTGGACCAACCGCGCCATTTGGCCTCAAGCTTTGGAGACTCCAGCGAAAAAAAGTAAAATGCCAAAGGAATTGAACTGGGATCTTTGGTTGGGTACTGCAGAAATGCGCGATTATAACGATGCCTACCTTCCCTTCGACTGGAGAGGCTGGTCAGATTTCGGTACTGGTGCGCTTGGTGATATGGCTTGTCATATTATGGATCCCGTATATCGAATTCTTCCAATTCTGTATCCGAAAACCGTGGAGTGTAGCATTTCTGATGCCTTCAAAGGAAAATTCGAAACTGCCAATTATCCAAAAAGCTTCCCGAATTCGAGTAAAATTCATTTAAGCTATCCAAGAACCGATGGTAAAGGCAACATTAAAGTCAGTTGGATGGATGGTGGCCTACTACCCGAAAGACCTGATGAATTAGGAGATGATGAAGCCCTAGGAAACTGGGATGGTGGTGTACTTTTTATCGGTACAAAAGGGAAACTATTGGCAGATTGCTATGGTGCAAACCCTAGATTACTTCCTTTGAGCTTAAATGAGCAGTTTGAAGTTGAAGAAACATTGGCCCGTGTTCCTGAAGGTCATTATTTACAATGGGTGAATGCCTGTATGGCGGGTTACGGAAATGCCGAAACCAGTTCATCTTTCGATTATGCCGGTCCGTTTACGGAGAGCATTCTCATTGGAAACCTTGCGCTAAAGGCTTACTTTGAAGTGGATCCGAAAGCTGAAAATAAAAGTTTCTGGAGCGGGGGATCGCAATATCATGGTAGAAAGCGCCTACAGTGGGATGCCGAGAACATGAAAATTACGAATTTCGAGCCAGCCAATAAATACGTGAAGCGTAACTATAGGGATGGGTACACTCTAGGATAGTACCTTGATTTTTAGAATGTATATTTAAAGCTGGAGTTTGAAAACTCCAGTTTTTTTAGGCTAAGATTGTTGTACTTAGTGATTACTTTTGCAAATGTTACAAATCGTTTCCTAATCCCTGCTAAGTGGGGAATGATTTTCCAAGAAGATCTTAATTACGTTTTAAGAAAAGCGTTCTTCTAAAAAACCTATAGCATGCTAGAAAACAAAAATCAAGAACGGACTGCCTTAGAAAAGTTAGGCGAGTTCGGACTTATCGATCACCTGACCAAAAATTTCTCCATCACCCATAAATCGACTATAAAAGGTATTGGTGACGATGCAGCAGTACTCGACTTTACTGGGCGAAAAATAGTCTTGACGACCGATCTTTTGATTGAGGGCGTTCATTTCGACCTTAGTTATATGCCCTTGAAGCACTTGGGCTATAAGGCGTTGATGGTCAACCTATCGGACGTGTATGCCATGAATGCTACCGCTACCCAAATTACGGTATCTATAGCGGTATCGAACCGTTTTCCTTTGGAGGCACTTGAAGAACTCTATGCAGGTATTGCCTTGGCAGCAAAGATTTATAACGTAGACCTTATCGGTGGCGATACAACGTCTTCCACATCGGGCATGCTTATCAGTATAACCGCTATTGGAGAGGCAAAAGAAAGTAACATCGTTTATAGAAGCGGTGCAAAACCCAACGACCTTTTAGTGGTCAGTGGAGATTTAGGAGCCGCTTATATGGGCCTTCAAGTGCTTGAACGCGAGAAAGAAGTCTTTAAGGTGAACCCCAATAACCAGCCAGATCTTTCACCTTACTCCTATATCGTTGAGCGCCAATTAAAACCTGAGGCCCGCAAAGATATTTTCGAACTCCTGAAAAAACTCGAAGTACAGCCCTCGTCTATGATCGATATTAGCGACGGACTTTCATCGGAAATTCTACACCTCTGCAAGAACAGTAAAGTAGGCTGTAATCTGTTCGAAGAAAAAATTCCTTTGGATCCGACTGTCATCTCAGCTTGCGAAGAATTTAAAATGGATAGTACTGTGGTCGCCCTGAGCGGTGGCGAGGATTATGAGCTGTTGTTTACCATCGATCAAAATGATTTCGATAAAATTAAGGGCAACCCTAGCTTGACCGTAATCGGTCATATCACAGAGGCCGGTGAAGGGGCACACCTCATTTCTAGAAGTAACACAAAAATTCCATTGACGGCACAGGGATGGAGTTCTTTTGACAATGATTAGTCTATAGAAAAATCCGTAGTTTGTAAATCAATACGAAACCTATGGAAATCATCTTGAACGCAGGACTCGGAATCGGGGCCTTGATGTTTTTGCTCATACTCTTCAAGCGCGAAAAGAAACCGGAAGACCTTCTTTTCTTGGCTTGGATCTCAATCAGCCTGCTTCAGATAACTTTTTACCAAATCACCCTGTACCGGTTTTCGCTGTTTGGTTTTTGGGCAGTTGCTAGTTTCGGGCTACCATTGTTGGGCGCTCCGCTTTTGTTTCTTTATATATTTGCCTTAACTGGTCATAAGCTTACTCTTAAAATCTTGCTGCAGCATCTGAGCATATATTTTTTGTATAGTATCGGACTGTTTCTGCTGGTGCAGACCAATCATATCGCCCTAATAGCTTCCGACGGTTATCTTCCAGTGCCTTTAGGCGCTCCGATTTGGATGCAGTATTATGCCGTTCCCTTGGCGATTTCCGGATTTCTTTATTTCGTTTGGGATATAGTATTGCTGCGACGCCATAGAAAGAATATTGTCTCAATTTTTTCCTTCGATGAAAAAATCAACTTGAAATGGGTCGGCTATGTCGTATACTGCAATTTGGGCTTATTCGTTATCGCCTCCTTTCTTATTTTCGGGGCCATTCATTTTCAATTATTTAGTTTAGAAAATGCCTTTGCATCCGTTGGTATTTTATTGAGCATGATGTTGATCGCATTTGGGTTTTACGGCTTTCAACAAACTTCCATTTTTTCGAATATGGATACCAATTTTGTTTCTTTGGAAAAAATAAAGGTGGAAACAGCTTCCTATGCAAAATCAGGACTTACCGAAGAAACGATAAATGAGTATGGCAAAAACCTGGAAGATATAATGAGGCAGAAAAAACCTTTTTTAGACGAGGATCTTACGCTAAACACTTTGGCAAATCACTGCGGGCTCGGCCAAACTCAGTTATCACAAATAATAAACCAGCATTTTCAAATGAACTTCTACGATTTTGTGAACAGGTACCGCGTTGAGGAAGCCAAACAAAAGTTGACTTCTTCCGATTACGACCATTTATCGGTTCTCGGCATTGCTTTTGATTGCGGGTTTAAATCAAAATCTTCATTTAACCGTTATTTCAAAAAACATACAGGTAGTTCTCCTTCCGACTTTAAGAAAAAATAGGTTTCAGCCCTTTGGTTGGGTCGCACTACTGGTTCATTTCCTAGAGATTTGTACGAAACTTTTAAAATGGACAATTTTAGCTTTCTTCATTATTCCAACATCGTTATGCATGTTACCGCAGGTCTAATTGCTTTGATTTCAGGCCTTATTATCCTTTTAGTCCAAAAAGGCGGAAAGGCCCACCGAAAGATAGGGCGCACCTTTCTTGTTCTTTTAGCTATAGTTGTAATTACCGGATTATTTGGGGTGTTGATTTTTGGCCGGAATACCTTTCTTTTAGTGATTACCGTATCAAGCGGTTATACCGGGTATTCTGGTTTTCGTGCCGTACGGACTAAATCCAACAAACCCAAATCCATCGATATTTTTGCCGCTTTACTTGGTTTGGTTTCCGCTTTATATTTTCTGTATTATATCAAATCGATTGGCATGATATGGTCGCCAATAATCATTTACGCTACGGTCGGATTTTTATTTTTAGTAATCGCATACGATTTACTCCGTTATTTGATTCCCGAAAAAAAATATAAGAACCTTTGGTTCTATGAGCACATTTACAAAATGATAGGTGCCTTTACGGCCCTTTTGGCTGCGGCCGTAGGCACAATGTTTCCAGATTACAAACCGTACAGTCAATTTTTACCTTCAGTTTTCGGGACATTTTTGGCTATGGGATTTATCGTCTATTTTTATAGAAAAAGGAAACACTTGAAAAAAGAATGGCTCCCATCAAAAAAATCCTAAGAATTTCAGTAATACCGGTACGAGGCATTGTCTAAAATACAATTTTATGATATTTCGGAAAACGGTTTCAATTGGTTAGAGGCTGGACGACCAAAGAAGAAGGTTTTGTTTATGAAACTTGGAAAATTGAATTTATAAAAAGAAGGGGTTCAGAAATGACAGGAACAAAAAATTCCCGAAAAAAGAGCAGACCTAACTTTACTGTTGTGGGGCAAACGACAGTGGAGAACTAGGCTGCTACTTTAATTTTCGGGAATAAGATTAAAATCCTGATACCGATTCCGGCTCAGGATTTTGGTGCCAAAGCATAATTAGCGCTGAATCAAGTTCAGGGTTAGGCAGCATGCTCTACTGCCCTATGTCTTTTCTGATAAATATTTTCCAATGTTTTATTGATATCCTGTAGCTCAGGGGTGAGAGTAGACAGGTTTCCGCTAACATCTGTGGTCACTTCTTTGCCACAGTGTATGCATTTGTATTCTTTGATGTGGAGGGTCACTTTTTTGGACACCGAGTAGTGGTGGCCGAACAGGTTGCAAAAAAATCTTTTCATGGTTGTAGGTTTAAAAGGCATCATCGGTTTTGGGAAACCGCTTTTGCAAAATCAAAATTTGGGTCGAAATATCAAAGTGGTTTGTAACACTTTCTATCCTGAACGTAGTTATAACTTTTTTTATTGGCTTGGGTTCTTCCATAAGCGCCTTTTTTCGATGAACTACATTCTTTTCGATGAACGGTCGTTTTCCAACGGCTGACAAATCGTTTGTTATCAACCTATTTTGGGGTATCTTTCCCGAGTTGGAATAGAAAATCTAAATAGATATTAATTATATCTGTCCTCTTTTTCTATGCTCAGGCTCGCCCATTGCTTTTGCAATGTCTCTCCCAGGGGAGAAAAGCTAAGCGTAAACAATTAGATTTTCTAAACCGAGTAGCTAATGACCAAAACCAAAGAAACACTAGTAACCGCATTTGCGCTGTTCTCCCTGTTCTTCGGAGCAGGCAATTTGATACTGCCCCCTTTGTTAGGGTTTCGGGCGGGCGACTTTTGGTGGTTAGTTGCCTTGGGGTTTTGTTTATCGGCCGTGCTTATTCCGCTTTTAGGTATTTTGGCACATGCCAAGTTGCAGGGCACCATTTTCGACTTTGGAAAAAAGGTGTCACCTACTTTTAGTTTGGTCTATTCCTTTATTATTTATGCGATTTCAATAAGCCTGCCCTCACCACGTACGGCTTCGGTTACCCATGAGACGGCCGTGCAACCTTTTTTCGATTCGCCATCTTGGGTTACCAGTGTCGTGTACTTTCTTCTAGTTTTTGTTTTTGTCATGAACCGTTCTAAAATTTTGGATATTCTAGGGAAACTACTGACCCCAGCTATTATTCTAATTCTGATACTTATTATAGGCACGACCCTGTTTTCTTTTGATTTTGTTTTTGGGGATATGGTTTTCGAAAGTCCTTTTTCGGATGGTATTCTTGAGGGTTACCAGACTTTTGATGCCATTGGAGCAGTTGTCGTCGGTGGGGTCATTATTATTTCCATCAATCTTAAAAATAAAGATAACTCGTACGAAGAAAAGAAAAGCCTGATTCGCCGTGCCGGATGGTTGGCAGGTCTCGCCCTCTTTCTTATCTATGCCGGACTTATCTTCACCGGTGCTTTGATGTATGGTAAATTTGATGCAGATATTTCCAGAACAGCACTTCTAACCGGCATCAGTTTAGAAACCTTGGGGAATACCGCCAATCTATTTTTGAGCATTTTGGTCAGCCTCGCCTGTTTTACTACGGCGGTCGGGATCGTTACCGGAACCGCGGATTTTATAAAATTCCGTTTTAATGACTCAAAAAACGCCTATTTGGCCACTGCCATCATAGGCTGCATTTTGGGAGTCGCTATGGGTCAGTTCGATGTAGGCTATATTATTGTGGTCGCTTTACCCGCCCTAATGTTTATTTATCCGATTACGATTGTACTGATTCTATTGAACGTGGTACCCGAACGGTTTGCTTCGGCTATGGTTTTTAAGGTCGTAGTAATCGCAACTATTCTTTTTAGTATCCCTGATTTTTTGGGGAGTGTTGGGTTGGGAGAGGCTATGGGTTCGTTACAATCTTATATTCCTTTGAGTCAGTTTAGTATGGGGTGGGTGTTTCCTGCAGCGGTTGTTTTTGTTATTTCTAATTTGTTTATGAAGAGTAATTTGAAAAAAAACGAATCAATTTTAAAATAATACTTGAAAAAGACTCCAGGAGAATCTGTTACAAAGAATGATGAGGTAGTTGAATCAATAAAACAGGATACAGGTTTTCAATAAAACAATTTTAACCTTATTTCCGTGACACAACTTACCGTCCTAATATTATTATTGCATTCGGATCGATTACATCTCACAATTTTAATTCAACCATTGAGATTCCAAACGGGTCTGAATGGATGCAAACATCAAGGGGCATAAAATATTTTGAATTTGATAAAAATAGATTCTTTATAAAATATCATCATCCAGCAGCTAGATTGGCGGACAATCTCTTTTAATATGGTTTGATTGACGCACTTAAAGAAATAAGGGACTTTGAAAGGAATACGAACATAGCAAATAAATAGCCCTAAAGTATGGCAACCCCTCGCTACTCCTTCGCTCTTCGGTTGCAAGAAGGGGACAATCTCTTGATTCAGCCTTTTTCCTATTCCACTTCAAACTGCATACCGCAACTGCTAACTACGAATTCATCAACTCCTTAATCTCCCCAACTTCAATTGGAATATTCCCCATCAAATTAAACGGTTCGCCGTTTTCTTGAATCACCACGTCGTCTTCTAAGCGAACGCCCATTTTCTCTTCGGGAATGTAAATGCCTGGCTCAACCGTAAAGACCATATTGGCTTTCATGGGTGTTTTGAGTTCACCATAGTCGTGGGTGTTCAAGCCGATATGATGGCTCACCCCATGCATCATATACTTTTTGTAGGCTGGCCAATGGGGGTTTTCGTTTTGTACATTGGCTTTGTCTAGGAGTCCCAATCCTATTAGTTCAGAGGTCATTATTTTTCCACATTCTTTATGATATTCGGCCCAAATTGTACCCGGAACGAGCATTTTGGTCGCCTCGTTCTTTACGCGGAGTACGGCCTTGTAGACCGCTTTTTGTCTGGGCGTAAATTTCCCGTTTACGGGAATGGTTCGCGTCAGGTCACTAGAATAGTTGGCATATTCCGCGGCAACATCCATCAAGATCATATCGCCATCTTGGCACTGCCGGTTATTCTCAAGATAATGGAGTACGTTCGCATTGTTTCCCGAAGCGATAATTGGCGGGTAGGCAAAACCCTTTGACCGGTTGCGTACAAACTCGTGTAGTAGCTCCGCTTCGATTTCATATTCCCAAACTCCTGGTTTAACGAATTCAAGTAGCCTCCGGAAACCATTTTCGGTGATGTTGCAGGCGGTCTGCATCAGGTCGATTTCTTCAGGTTCTTTAATACCTCTTATTTCTTGTAATATTGGGTTACTCTTGGCCGCCTGATGTGCCGGGAATTTCTTTTGACATTCTAATATAAAGCGATCTTCGCGGGTCTGCGTTTCAACAGCCTGCCGGTAGTGCTCGTTGGTGTTAAAGTAAATGGTATCCGATTCGGTCATCAAATCAAAAAAGACTTTGTCAAAATCTTTGAGCCAATAAATAGTTTCAATGCCCGATACTTCGGTCGCTTTTTCTTTGGTCAATTTTTCACCTTCCCAAACGGCGATATGGGCATTGGTCTCTCGAACGAACAAGATTTCGCGATGTTTTTTATCCATAGCATCGGGAAATAGAAGTAATCGCGTCTCTTCTTGGTCGGCACCGCTCAGATAAAAAATATCTCTATGCTGTTCGAAGGGAAGAACACTATCGGCGCTAATGGGATAAATATCGTTGGAGTTAAAGACCGCAATACTTCTGGCCCGCATTTGGGACATAAATTTTTTCCGGTTTTTTTTGAATAAAGTGTTCGGAATCTGTTCGTACTTCATAGTAGTCATGATTTTACTCAAAAATAAGAAAAAGTCCTACCTTATTCCCTTCGGAGGAGGGAAACAAATTTCCTCCCCGCGAGAAGGCTAGTGGGGAGCGCACAAAAAAAGAGACCCATTACTGGGCCTCTTTCTCAATTGAAGTTGGTTATGTTACTTTGCTATTTGGCCATGGCGTTCTTGATAACACCGATTATGGCCATCAGTACGCCGCCACCTACACCGCCGCCGGCTACGCTGCCCAGAATGCTGGATAGGTCTAGTACTCCGGCATCGGCTCCTGCACTCATGCCCAGCATACCCAAAAGCTGGCCGCCAA
This sequence comes from uncultured Flavobacteriaceae bacterium, assembly GCA_964600075.1. GTDB lineage: Bacteria > Bacteroidota > Bacteroidia > Flavobacteriales > Flavobacteriaceae > CAZRIE01. The sequence goes on along the minus strand of CAZRIE010000003.1, from coordinate 61,426 downwards.
GACCGCCACCTAGAATACCCGCTATCGAGTTTCCGACAGTTCCTAAAGATAGGTTTTTTAATAATTTCCCGGCCACGTTGCCTCCGAGGGCACCGGACACGAGCTGAATGATTAATGGTAAATACTCTTCCATTAGTTATAGTTTTATTGGTTATGTAGCATTAAAATACTATAAATTATATTTATTATGCAAGTTTGTGAGTCAATATTTATTAAATTGATAATTTTATAATTATTCTTTTAATTGCTACGCAGGCCATTATATCTTTGTAAATAGTAGTTATAACGCTATTTATAAAGCCCCTTTCATTTTATATTAAGAGACCGTTTTGTTAACTTTCCCTAGAAAAATCACAAACCCATAAAATCTATGAGGTGCTTACCTTTATTGGTTTTGCTCATCTGTTTGTCAATAGGGTATGGCCAAGCCATACCCACAGCCCCACAACAGGTCGAAACCGCCTTACAACAAAAACAGCAAATGAAAGTCATTTCGCTGGTGAAGCACATCCCGTTAAAAAATATCGGACCATCGTTGATGAGCGGTCGTGTGGTCGATTTGGATGTCAATCCTGAAAACCCGGTAGAATTCTATGTGGCATATGCTACGGGAGGATTGTGGTATACCACCAATAACGGTACTTCTTTCACTCCATTGATGGATAATGCCGAAACACAGAACATTGGCGACATCGCCGTTGACTGGAAAAGCGGGATTATTTGGGTGGGCACTGGAGAAAACAACGCTTCCCGCTCATCGTATGCCGGTATCGGCATTTTGAAATCGACCGACAAGGGTAAAACTTGGCAGAACATGGGTTTGACCGATTCGCAACATATCGGGCGTATTCTCATCAATGCGAACAATGCCGATGAAGTGGTTGTAGGGGTGACCGGACATCTGTATTCGTCGAACGAAGAACGTGGTATCTACAAAACTACCGACGGTGGAAGGACATGGCAAAAAACGCTTTTTATAAACCCGGAAGCGGGAATAATTGATCTGGCCCATGTACCGAGCAATTTCAATATCATGTATGCCGCTTCTTGGGAAAAAGACCGAAAAGCTTGGGATTTTCTAGGTAGCGGAAGTGCTTCTGGAATCTATAAAAGTACTGATGGAGGTAGTTCTTGGGAGAGAATTTCTAACGAGGGAAGTGGATTCCCAACGGGTTTGGACGTCGGCCGTATCGGTTTGACCGTTTTTAATGAGAATACCATTTATGCCGTACATGACAATCAAGATCGGCGCGATAAATCCGAAGAAAATGAAAAGGAGTCCGACGTGCTTACCAAAGATGATTTTAAAACCTTGTCCAAAGACGATTTTTTAAAACTTGAGGACAAAGAACTAAACGACTTTCTCAAAACGAATGGGTTTCATGAAAAATACCGTGCTGAAAACGTAAAGCAAATAGTCCGCAGCGATGCTGCAAAACCCATTGACTTGGCTAAATACCTAGAGGATGCCAATTCAATACTTTTCGATACTCCTATTATCGGTGCCGAAGTGTATCGCAGTAACGACGGCGGAAACAGTTGGACGAAACAGAACGATGATTACATCGATGCCCTTTTCTATAGCTACGGCTACTATTTTGGCGAGATTCGTGTCGATCCGAACGACGTTAACAAAATTTACTTGGGAGGTGTGCCGATTATCAAATCCGATGATGGCGGAAAAACCTATACTTCCATCAACAGCGATAATGTACATGCCGATCACCATGCGCTTTGGGTCAACCCGAAAATGCCGGGACACCTTATCAATGGCAATGATGGTGGGGTAAATATTTCATATGATGACGGAGCACATTGGATCAAGAACAATTCGCCTACAGTCGGGCAATTTTATGCCATAAACGTTGACAATCAAGAGCCCTATCACGTATATGGCGGATTACAGGATAATGGCGTTTGGGAAGGGCCGCACAACGCCAAAGAAAATAGCGGATGGCAACAAACAGGTGAGTACCCTTGGAAATCGTTAATGGGCGGTGACGGTATGCAGATACAAATCGATAGCCGCAACCACAATGTCGTCTATACCGGTTTTCAATTTGGAAATTACTATCGCCTGAACAAAGAAAAAAAGGAAAAGAAGTACGTTCAGCCCACACATGACCTTGGTAAGAAAGCGTTTCGTTTCAACTGGCAAACTCCCATATTGCTCTCTCCACATAATCAAGATATTCTGTATTTAGGAAGTAATAGACTGCACCGGTCGATGAACCAAGGCGATGATTGGGAAACGCTTTCTGATGACCTGACCCAGGGCGAAAAAAAAGGAAACGTCGCTTATGGCACCTTGACCACAATTTCCGAGTCGCCCTTTAAATTCGGATTGCTCTATACCGGAAGTGACGATGGATTAGTAAATATTTCACAAAACGGTGGTGGAAGTTGGAACCCTATCTCTAGTTCTTTTCCCAAAGATATGTGGGTAAGTCGTGTCACGGCTTCTCAACATAAAAAGAAACGGGTCTACGTAAGTTTGAATGGTTACCGATGGGACGATTTTACCCCCTACATATATAAGAGTGACGATTATGGAAAAACGTGGACGAGCATTGCGAATAACATTCCTACTTCGCCGGTAAACGTAATTTTAGAGGATCCTGAGAATGAAAATCTCCTTTTCGTCGGAACGGATAACGGTCTGTACGTTTCCTTTGATCAAGGCAAATCGTGGCAAGCGTTTCAAAATGGATTACCCAATGTGGCCGTTCACGATCTGGTTATACAGTCGAAAGCCAAACATCTTTTAGTGGGTACACATGGCAGAAGTATTTACCAGGCCGATATTTCGCATTTACAACAAATGACCCCAGAGACCCTTGCCAAGGATTTGGTAATTTTTGCGTTGGGCGATACCAAGTATTCCAAAAATTGGGGCAATAAGCCGAGCCCTTGGAGCAAAGCAACTACACCAGGGCTGGATGTTGTTTTTTATAGTGGGGAAGCTGGTTCGTATGCAGCCGAAATACAGACAGCCGATGATATTGTTGTCAGTACTACGGAATTGGAAGCTGACAAAGGCCTCAACATGCTCTCTTATGATATAGCCTTCTCCAAAACCGGAAAGGCGTCTTATTTGAAGAAAAATAAGACGAAACTTAAAGAAGCCAAAGATGGGAAAACGTATTTGCCCAAAGGCGATTACGTTATAATCCTAACAGGCAATGGTTCAAGTGATGAGGCTAAATTCAAGATTGATTAAAAAAAAAGCCCCATAATTGGGGCCATTTTTTTGATAAGTAGGTTACTCTGAAATTTTGGTCCCGATGGGGATCGGGGGCATTCTTTAGCTTTTATAGGTCAAGTACTGATTTGGGATCTAGCACTTTTTTGTTAGCTAAGTTCGAGTATGATTTGGGGTCAATACTATCACTTAATTACATTATAAATCTACGTTGGTTTTCGATTTCTACTAAATTTTTGTTGTGAACGCATCATAGGTTGTTGTGAAAAATACAAACGGTCATTTTTATCGATATACGACACCGATTAACCTAAAACGAAGCCTCATAGAAAAATCAGATCTGATGGCCAGGATTCCCAGATTTGTTAAATCGTATCGATTATGCATGTTGTTCTTTATACTTACCTTCTTTTTCCATGGTTTCTTTTGAATTATTTAATCACCTTCTTCAAATCCATTTTAATGATTACTAATTTATTTCATAAATAGTTTACAGGATAAGAGCCGCCCAGATTAACGGAAATGCGAAATATTTTAGCTGTTTTGAAAAGATTGTAGATGGTTAAGGACTTCAGCGAGGCAACTTTCGAGTTCTTTCTTGATTTTGCTTTCCCAAAACCGGAATACCTTATACTCCATGCGCTTTAATTCTTCATTTACCTCTCTATCACGCTGCATGTTGCGCTCGATTTTGGCAATCCAGAATTCACGGTTGGTCTTGACCTTGGGTTTGCGTTCTACCCAATTATGGCCATGCCAGTATTCCCCATCGATAAAAATAACGGTCTTATATTTTTTCAGAGCGATATCGGGCTTACCAATTAGTTTTTTATAATCAATTCGATAACGAAAGCCGGCAGCATACAAAGCCTTTCGAAAATCCAGTTCAGGTTTGGTATTCTTGCCCCGAATCTTGCTCATAATTTTAGAACGCTTGGGAGTAGTGTAGAACCCGGACGCTTCGTTAAAACGAGGAACTTTTATACGTTCTTCTACATAATCTTTGGGCATAGTTTAATGTAACTAAAAAATCCCAAACGCCTGTTAGAGGTATTTGGGACTTGTATAATTTTATATATTCCCTTTTTTGAAAGGAAATAGCTAGTGATTGGGCCTATCCTTTAACGGACGCAGTGAAATACTCCCGGTTCATACGGGCTATGTTTTCAAGGGAAATTCCTTTAGGGCATTCGACTTCACAAGCACCGGTATTGGTACAGTTTCCGAATCCTTCAAGATCCATTTGGCGCACCATGTTCTGTACTCGGTCAGTAGCCTCAACGCGACCTTGGGGCAATAACGCAAATTGAGACACTTTTGCTGAGGTGAACAACATGGCACTTGCATTTTTGCAGGCGGCGACACAGGCTCCACAACCAATACAGGTAGCTGCATTAAAGGCTTTGTCGGCCATATCTTTTTCAATTGGAATAGCGTTTGCATCCACAGGATTCCCAGAGGTGTTTACGGATATATATCCCCCAGCTTGCTGTATCCTATCGAAGGCAGTTCTATCTACAATCAGATCTTTGATGACGGGAAAGGCCTTCGCACGCCATGGCTCGATAACGATATTGTCGCCGTCCTTAAAGCTGCGCATATGCAGCTGACAAACAGTAATTCGAGTATCGGGCCCGTGGGCGCGGCCATTGATCATCAATGAACAGGTACCACAGATACCTTCTCTACAATCGTGATCGAACTCAATAGGTTCTTCCCCTTTGTTGATTAACTGCTCGTTCAGTACATCCAACATCTCTAAAAAAGACATGTCTTTTTCAATCCCGTTCAAGGGATAGTCAACCATTTGTCCTTTGGATTTGGCATCTTTTTGACGCCAGATTTTTAAGTGTAATTTCATAGCAATTAATTTGAAAATTTGTCAACTTTAAAATGTATCAATTGTTTTATTGATTGCATTCGACCATTGATAAATTACTTATAACTTCTCGTTTTCAATTCAATATTCTCATACTTCAATTCTTCTTTGTGAAGTACGGCTTCCTTCGGTTCTCCTTTGTACTCCCAAGCGGAGACAAATTTGAAGTTTTCATCGTCACGGAGCGCTTCCCCTTCCGGAGTTTGATATTCATCCCGGAAATGTCCGCCACACGATTCATTTCGTGTTAGGGCATCTTTAGCAAATAGCTCGCCTAACTCTAAGAAATCGGCCACACGGCCTGCTTTCTCCAATTCTTGGTTTTTACTGTCAGCAGTCCCTGGAACACGAACGTTTTCCCAGAAATCGGCTCGCAATTCCGCAATCTCATCGATGGCCTCCTGTAGTTCCTTTGCGTTACGACTCATACCACATTTGTTCCACATGATTTTACCGAGTTTCTTATGATAATAATCCACTGAATGTGCGCCTTTGCCTGACATCAGTTTTTCCAGTCGGGCGCGAGTATCGGCTTCAGCCGCATCAAATTCGGGAGAATCGGTTGTAATGGCGCCTGTTCGAATATCGTCCGATAAGTAATCACCGATCGTATAGGGCAGTACAAAATACCCATCGGCCAATCCTTGCATAAGGGCAGAAGCTCCCAAACGGTTCGCTCCGTGATCGCTAAAATTAGCTTCTCCCGCCGCATAACAGCCTGGTATCGTGGTTTGTAAGTTATAGTCCACCCAAAGTCCGCCCATGGTGTAGTGTACCGCGGGATATATCATCATCGGTGTCTCATACGGGTTTTCATCGACGATTTTCTCGTACATCTGAAAAAGGTTTCCATATTTGTTTTCGATAACTTGTTTGCCAAGCTTGATGATTTCCTTGTCATCGGGATCTTTCATTCCATGGGTCAAGGCTTCCTCCTTGCCGTAGCGGTAAATCGCGGCAGCGAAATCTAGGTAAACGGCCTCCCCGGTTTTGTTTACCCCAAAACCTGCGTCGCAACGTTCTTTTGCAGCTCTGGAAGCAACATCCCTAGGAACAAGATTTCCAAATGCGGGATATCTTCTTTCGAGATAGTAATCGCGATCTTCTTCTTTGAGTTGTATAGGCGTTAATTTGCCTTCACGAATCGCCTTTGCATCGTCTAATCGTTTAGGTACCCAAATACGACCATCGTTACGTAATGACTCCGACATTAAGGTCAGTTTCGATTGGTGGTCTCCCGAAACGGGAATACAGGTGGGATGAATTTGTGTAAAACAGGGATTGGCGAAAAAAGCTCCCCTGCGGTGTGCCCGCCAAGCGGCCATCACATTTGCACCCATACAGTATGTAGAAAGAAAGAATAAATTTCCATAACCCCCTGTGGCCAATACCACGGCATGAGCTGAATGGCGTTCAATTTCCCCCGTGACCAAATCTCGTGCGATAATACCACGAGCTTTCCCGTCTACCAATACCATGTCAAGCATTTCATGACGGGTGTATGATTTTATCTTTCCACGTTGAATCTGTCGGTTCATGGCGGCATAGGCCCCTAGGAGCAACTGTTGACCAGTCTGACCTTTCGCATAGAACGTTCTTGATACCAAGACCCCACCGAAAGACCTATTGTCCAACAATCCGCCATATTCCCTAGCAAAAGGCACGCCTTGTGCTACGCATTGGTCGATAATGTTAGAAGAGACCTGGGCCAAACGGTAAACGTTGGCCTCCCGTGAACGGTAATCCCCCCCTTTAACGGTATCGTAAAAAAGTCGGTAAACGCTATCACCATCGCCCTGATAGTTTTTGGCGGCATTCACGCCTCCTTGTGCTGCAATGGAATGCGCCCTTCTCGGTGAATCTTGATAGCAGAAAGTCTTTACATTATAGCCAAGTTCAGCCAAGGTCGCCGCTGCTGAGCCTCCTGCGAGACCCGTGCCTACAACAATAATATCGATATTTCGTTTGTTGGCGGGGTTGACCAGTTCGATGTGGTTCTTATGATTGGTCCATTTGTCGGCCAACGGCCCTGCTGGTACTTTAGAATCCAATATGCCCATAGTTACTGTGTTATTGGGTTAAAATGATGGAATAACGCGATAAATATGAACCCTAAGGGAATAGCTATCGCATATATTTTAGTAAATGTCAGAATGGCCGGCGAGTATTTGTTGTTTAACCCCATTGTCTGAAAAGAAGATGCAAAGCCATGTAACAAGTGCAGGGATAACAACACAAAAGAAATGACATAGATAATGGTGCGCCAAAAAGGTTCAAATTTATGAACGGTCTCTTCATAATAACGTGTCGGATCTTCTGGGCTGCCTGTTATGTATTTGTAATCCATTTCATGAATCCAAAAATCATACATGTGCAGTCCCACAAAAGCAAGAACTACTAAGCCTGTAATGATCATATTTCGAGATACCCAAGAAGCATTGGCCCCACCGCTGTATTTCTTATATTTTATGACCCTTGCCTTATTGTTTTGCAGTTCGAGAATAATACCCATTGCAAAATGTACAATGACTCCCGCTATTAGAATGGGTTGCAAAATAAACTGCACCAAAACGTTGTAGCCCATAAAATGGGACCACGAGTTAAAAGTATCAGGGGCAATGACCGAGGTAACGTTGATTACAAAGTGTTGCCCTAGAAAGAACACTAAAAAAAGACCCGATAGGGCCATGACCACTTTTCGGGCTATCGAAGATTTTATTAATCCGCTCATTATATATGGGTTGGAGTTAACTTAAAGACTGTACACAAAATTAGGGCATAGGCTCGGCTTTAACAAATTTTACGAGGGTTTAGTCGCATATTTAGACCCATTTTAAGCAAGGTGTTTCACCTGTTGAACCTCTAGTTATGAATCCTATATATTTTGGGCTTTTTATGAAACAAAAAGGCTCCCTTGCTAGAAAGGGAGCCTAAGAAATAGGTCGGGGAAATTTCAGAACGATACCCAACCAGAATTATTATCGCTAAAATTTGAAAATGCGTTATCCAAAGAATTGCCGTACGTTCATTTCGTCCATAAGGACGCAAACCTTGAACCGCCGTTTTCATAACCTGTTATGCAACGCGTTAACCAACCCTTTGCTTTCTTCTTTTTATATTCATTTTGGTATGCTGCACTTGTCAAATTATGTTTTGCGGAATAAGCATTAAACGGGGGATTCTTGTGCCAAATACCGCTCAACCTTGGTTGGGCGTTATGGGTATAGCCGTTTACATATACCAATTCATATCCGGCTGCTTTGTATTTGTCGAACAGATTTTGGTATTGGGCCAAGGTCATGAGGCTTTTTAATTTAAACCCACCGACGTTTTTCTTTTCATAAAGTGCGGTAATCTTTCTTTTACCACTGGTCGAAACGCATGAAACATTAATCGGAACCCACCCTTTGGCAGTTAACTCTTTGAATTTATCGCCGTGCCAATTTGAGGGGGCGTCATGATATGCATAGATTGCGAAGCCTGGTGATTTTATCCAAATGGCCGTATAGCGTACCTTACCATTGCTGATATAACTGTCGACCAAGGTCAACCGATAGCCGGCTTTTTTGAACTTGTCAAACTGCTTTTGGTAGCTACTTCTACTCATTCCGTGCTTGGTCGCCCATTTGGCTGCGGTACTGAGTCGAAATATTACATTAAAATAGGTTTTGCCGTTTACATCATAGGCATCGATCCAATACGGATAGAAACCACAGGTCCATATTTTATCTACTACGGATTGATATTTCTTTTCAGGAATGCCATGCCTTCCGATTTGCTTGAGGTTTTTCGAATAACTGCAATATGGATGTTTTGTGCTGGGATAAATAAGAGATTTGCTTCCGGCAAATCCTGGAATACCTTGCTTCTTCAAAGCAGACCAATTTACATTTGAGGAGGGTTCCGTATATCTTTTGGTTCCGATAACATATCCATTTTTGAACAATAGCGGAAGAAAAGCTCCATTGGCCTTATTACTAATGTGTATATGAAGATGTGGGCCGCTTGAATTTCCGGAATTTCCAGCCAATCCCAGAAATTGTCCTTTAGTGACCGAAGCACCCACAGAAAGAAGCTTAGAACTCAATGAACCTTTTTGAAAGTGTGAATATTTGGCAATAATTCCGCCATGGTTTATCTGAAAATAATTGCCCCCAACATTTTGTGTTTCTACCTTTACACCCGGTTTCGGGTTATTGGGTTCATCATTGTCGAAGCCTTCGATTTTGCCGGCGGCCATTGCATATATTTTTTTGCCCCATACCCTTTTATGGTTGTTTTCTGTACCGTCTTTACCTGGTAAGTTCCCGCTCCAACTTTCATTCGAGTAGCCATCTACACCAAAATCATAAGCAAAAACCTGACCGCCGCCGCTTCCGTGCGTACTTCCACCCCTCCAGTATTCATCTTTTTTAAGATCCGATGTTTTAAACGGCAATTGAAAAGCTTCGGAAAAAGGTTTTAGCTCCTTTGAAATTGAGACGGTGTCGGTAAACCCTGTAAAAAACAATTCAATATCCAATTTCTTGGGTACCTTGCCACTGATATAGATGACATCACCTTCTACATTGTAATCTCGGCCATTCTGCCAAGATTTTGACTTTGACGGTGCAATTTTTATGACTTTTTTAGGATCCCCTGCTTTGGGCAAGAACTGTCTCGACACTTTTATTCCATTGGTCATATAGCTCATAACGACCTTTTTCCATGTCAGTATTGTCGATTCATTGTTGACCACTTTTATCTTTACCGAAATTTGTGCCCGCTTTTTATCTTTTGATGTCCACCCTGGGGTTGGGTGGTAGACAATGGCATTTCCTTCTTCAGGAGTTAACGATACATTTACATTTGGAGTGTTCATAGTAATTTTATTTTAAGATTAGATAAGGGTCAACCTTTGCACCTTACTTAGGGGGAAGGTTGCTGCTCGAGATAGTCAAAAAGAGAAAGCAACCCTCCATTGGAATTGTAATGAAGGATTGCTTTTTTTAAATTATTACTGCGGAATATCAAAGTACTGCGTCAGCTCTTCATAGGACATTTTGGAATAATTCAAAGCTTTCTTATCGGTACCGATAACAGGGCCTGTAGTCGCCGGCTTTCCGCCCGGAATTATGACATAGCGATAGTCTTCGAAAAACGGATTGCCGACCTGCGAAGAGACCGTGCCAGAAAGCGTTGCCGCGGTAATTCGCAGTACCTTTTCCTTTTCTATCCTGAAATTGTGCTGGTCACCACTAGTTATAAACGGCAAAGCAAAATAATCAAACCCAAATATGGTCAGGTTTCTGCCGAAAACCATAACCGTACCTTTATTCATAATATCCATCGTCAGGTTGGGGGCATCGATATCAAAACCAGCACCCGAAGTGGTAATGTTGTTCGGGAATTCAGTAGGGATCCAATCGGAATAAATGACGTTGGCCGTCCCAGTATCACCTTTGGGACCTTGTTCTCCTTGGTCTCCTTTTGGGCCTTCTTCGCCCCGCTGGCCCTGAGCTCCCGGATCTCCTTGATTGGCCGCCGTGCCATCTACACCGGGGTCTCCTTTAGCGCCGGCAGGCCCTTGCTCACCCTGTAGGCCTTGCGGGCCCATGGATCCATCGCTCACGTCGTCCTGTGAACAGGATACGATAAGGCTTGCGACAAATAGAATGCTAAAAAATCTTCGTGTTAATTTCATTTGTGTTTTCATAATCTTTGTTTTTTATGGATTAATAATGACACAAACCTAGAGGTGATTCGAGATTGAAATGTCCTGAATATTTAAGATCGAAAGAATCGGGACGTTTTTTAATATGCTGAAAAACAGGGATATAGATATATATTTTACCGCTGATAATGAAAAACCTGCCATGCATCATTGATTTCGCACCAAGCATACAAAAGAGTTAAAAAAGGTATCGGAGAATGCAGAAAGTTTAAAAAACAGGCTGTCTTCAGCGCTATTAGAACACTATGGGAAAATTCCATGGCTACACCATCTTTTCTTTTAAATCGGAGAAGGAATCAGGAAACCAAAAGGCGGTTTTCCCGATATTGGGATGGTGTAAGGCCAGTATGTTTTTTAAAGGAAGAATAAAAAGCAGATTTTGAATTGAACCCTGCCTCAAGACCAATGGATAAAATGGTATACTGACTGTATTCTTCAGAGCGAAGATTTTTTTTGACATCGGCCACCCGATAGCCATTTATGTAATCGATAAAACTATTATCATTGAAAGTATTCACCATACTCGATAGGTAACAGGCTGAAATATCTAATAACTCGGCAGCAGTACTCAAACTAAGATTCGGGTCGCGATAGAGCTTTTTGAACCGTAAGAGAACTTCGAGCTTTTCAAAATAGGTTTTCGACTTCGCAAGCGGTTTTTTCCCCTGAACTTGCATTGCCTTTAGTCGCTGTGAACAAAGGGTCGCAATGATCGTAAGTAAATGCAAATGCTTCTCTGTAAAAAAATACTTTTCAGGGTGTTCGGTATCGATAACCCCAAAAAGCTTATTGTTTACAATTATCGGAACGCTCAATTCAGAAAGGCGTTCTGCGTCATCGATAATATAGCGTGGGTCTTTAGAGGTGTCGCCAACCAGTTCAGGTTTTCGGTTTTCGGCCACACTACCTACAATACCTTCCCCAATTTTAATGGCGATTTTATTATATATAATGTTATCCGTTGGGTTTTTTTGGCCAAAAGCCGCCTGTTGGATCAATAGCTTTCGTTCGGAATCTAACCTGTAGATAACGCAATCTACAAACCCCAATTGGTGAACCACATTTTTGGTTATGGTCCATAGCAGCTCTTCCACCGATTGCTTTGTATTGAGCGAGGTAGAAAAAAAACTGATTGCTTTTATTTCATCTAGGCCGTATGTCGTTGTATTATCTTGCATAAAATGTGTTCTCGTGCCTGTACACTTATTCCGCTTTTACTTCACATGACATTTACAGATATAAAATCGTTTGAAAAAGGGGCCCTCATCAAAGATTTCCGACAACTCGGTCTGCTATAATTAACCGTCACCTACATTTCTCAAGATCTTCATAAGTATCGTATTGAAGATGGTTTTCTTACTTAAGATTTCAATTTTTCGTAAGCTATTGGATGCTTCACTGTCAAGCTTTGTAGAAGACCCCTTAATCATTGACTACTTTCTATAGTTCAAAAGTAGCCATGGTCGTCTTTGAAACATGCCTCATATGTAACAAAGCATGCAAGAAATGTAACTTTGTTTTTCATGACAAAAAAGTTATTTAAAGTTCTGATAATTAAAGTATTATATAGATTGGGGTATTCCGTGTATAGCTGAACAGAAAAGCTGTATAATTGACGGAACAGTAACTATGCAGACTATTTCCTTGTATGGGATTGGTCATAATGTTTTTTTTGGTGTGGAATGAGTTACACCAATTTTACCAAAAAATGGTATTATTTGAATTTGGAAGCCTTTTCATGATGTCTATAGCTTATCTCTAAACCGACTCATCGGTCTGTAGACTTGGTTGTTTATCGATAAGACCTATGAGAATAGGCATTATATCGATGTTTTGCAGAGTTAAATCTGATGCTTGCTAGCACGAACAGCCTTTCACTAAGGTAAATAACCGACCATGTGGTCGGTTTTCTAATTTTTAAAGTTTTCTCAATTTTATCAGTCTAACATCCTCTAAAATCAATTCAAACCTTGACTAAGGCCTGTTAATATCCCCTAATTAGGCTTCTAGGTCTTCAAATGGAATTTACTTTAATAGTATAAACCATATCCTTTTTTAAAGTAACCTTAATGCCTTCCAACAGTTGTTTTCCGTTATATTTTGTCGATGAACCATTAATGATGTCTTTCATTTGATACGCTCTATCACTCTCCACCGTAAACCATTCTGGAAACTGGTTGATTCTTGGCCAATCGACAGGCATTTGCATAATGGTCTGGTGCCGCGGACTGTCAAAATTCAAGGTGCCTTGCCAATCTTCATCTGACCTAAAGTTAATTATTATGCCATCGCCATGCTTGACGGCACCCAATTGGAGATCGGACCGCCAAGGCTGGGCGGTGACACCTTGGGTTTTCCATAAACAGTACATAATGGTGGTACGCGCAAAATTGCCGTCGCCGTGCCAACCTTCAATAATACCCGAACCTTTCCATTTTCGTGCATTCTTCCGATGGCTAGAATCTTGAAGAGACCACATGACCTGTGTTTCACTATCGAGCCACTCCTTTGTAGATGCAACGGGCTCTCTAGCGTACAAATTCAGAGTCCCTTCAATTGCATCGGCATATCCGTCTGAGGAACCTTTTTCCCAATCAAAATTCCGATACTTCGCGTTGAGTACACCTAATACTTTTAGAGCGGCCTCTCTGTAGGCAGGTACTGAATCAACCTGATACACCGAATAGAATCCATTCAGGGTATAGCCGAAATTGTCAGCCGTTCCCTGCCATTGCACGGTTCCGTTCGTAGGGTATATACCGTTGTAAAAAAGACCGTCATCATTTCTTCCAACTGCCAAAATACGATCGAGCATCTCATGTATGTGCGGTTGGTACACTTCTTTTTTTTCGGGGTCTGCAATACTTAGGGTTGCATAGAGCTCGCATAAACCGGATACAATTTCGCAGCCATGATCTCGTAGCCTTAAGACTTCAAAATCTCGTGTGGGATGGTGGCCTCCCAACAAATAGTAATCGCCCAACCGAACTGCCCAGTCCAAGTATTTTTGGTCCCCAGTCATCCAATAGACTCGGGAAAGTACCTGCAACATTTCCCCGTTCAGCTCTACATTGGTAGCAGGAATATCTCCATATGCAGTCTCCACGGGGGCATATTTCCAGATATCGTCCAAAATAGCAATCATCCTATCGGACCAGGGGCTAAGGCCCAACCATTCCGTAAGTGGTAGAAGTCCATCTTTTATATATTCGGATGATCCGAAAAGCACACTGCTCAAATCGGGTTCTGGGGTTTCAAAATCCTTTTTTCCAAATGAATAGGTATCGGGAAGGTTGCCAATGCGGGAGGTCAATCGGGTCTCCGTACGCAACATGTTTAGCATTCTCCCTTTGAAAAGATTTTCATCCGTTAAGGCAGCTGTTAAAACCATAAAGGGATAGTTATCCGCGGCAGCGTCTTTGGCATTCCAAATATCCAAGCTTTCATCCAAATTTCTTGGAATGAGTCCTGTCGTAGAATCGGCGTAAGCCAACCAATCGGCCACAAAGCGCCTACAACGTTCAAAGCCTTCATTCACCAAAAATCCATTGGTCTTAGCTTCTTCAAGAGCCAAACGGTCTGCTGCGGAGATGTTCTTTGCATTTTTGGAAGGTTGTGAGCAGGCGAATAATAGAATGCCTACAAAGAAAAGTATATACTGTTTTCTCATTTGAATTTACCGATGTTAGTTCTACTATTAGAAGTACGCTTATTCTTTGATCAATACCACTACTGAATAGCTGTTTATTTTTGTATGCCTACTTCTCCATATCTTCCAATTGGATTGAAAGTGCTTTGGTAGAAAGTTGAACTTCAATTAGCGAAAGTACTAGTGAAACCATCAGCGCGAAAAGGCTGATTCCGAAGATAAGATTCGCCCAAAAACGCAATTCCACATAAATTAGAGACATGGTAATCACAGCTAAAAGAAAGCTGAAAATCGCCGTTGCCTGCATATTTTTGATAATGGAAAGACGTTTGCGCAATTGTTTTACTTGAAGTGCCACCGCTTTAGATTCCGTTTCTTGATATTTTTGGTGCAATTGCCGAATCAAGGCGGCAATCGCCAAGTATCGTGCATTATAGGCCAACATGGTCAATGAAATTGCAGGAAAGAGTAAAGCGGGAATACTCAGGGTCAATTCCATTATTTCTTTTCAAACTTTCGTGAGCTTGATTTCTCCGCAGTTGGAAAATCTGCTGGAATTTCTTGTGTCACTTCGCCTGTAGCTGCCCATTCAGATCCCCGAAGCATCGAAGTCAAAAAACCTACACACTCTACCGAGTAATCGGCATGCCCCATGATGTTATGAAAAATACGACCCTTGCCATAAGTCAATGTTATCAGGGCCGGTTCATGATGACCGGAACCCTTCTGATCAGGTGAAGCATAAACCGTTGCCAAAATCTCCATGTTTTCTGCCGGGCCACGCAGACGTTCATAGAGTTCGTCTTCTGTGTGCAGCCACTTTTGCGGCATTCCTTGAGTTATCGGATGGTCACTATTTCTGATTTGTATCTGATACTCATGCTGCGGACCATGGGCACCGGCTTTTCCCGGGGAATCGTCTCGGATTAACTCTCCGGCATCATTATAATACATATAAGGTCCATCTTTTTCGGTACGGTCGCCCCATCCACCAAGTCCGATCATTTTATTGTAGGCTTCCCAATCTGGAAAAGAGTTGTCAGCAGCGTGAAAAACAACCAGTCCCCCGCCTTTTTTCATAAATTTTTCAAAGTTCTTTTGAGTGGCCTCGGGCCATGGGGCGGCGTTCCATCCGAAATTGGTGACCACTAAATCATACTTTGAAAAATCGGGACTGTAATTCGGGTCTGGTTTCGGTTTTTCCAAGGCTTCCGTTTTAGAAATCCCTTCTATGGCAAACCCCTTCAAATATTCATCTCCTTTCCAAGTAAAGGCGGAGCGTGCAACATCTACAGTAAAAAGACCTGTGGCCTCCATCTCTTGTTTTAGCATATAGGTGGTTTTCGGCCACTGGTCGTGGTTGTTCTGGCCGTCTACGATGAGGGTTTTTATAATTTGGTTTGATACACCTTTATCGGTCTGAGAAAAAACGGCCGCGGTACTTAAAGCAAAGGAAAAGAAAAGGGGTATAACTCTTAAGTTGCACATAGATATTTTTTTTGATTCTATAAATATAAGGGATTGTAAGGAAGATTATTAAAAATGGAAAAACTAAATAGCCAATAAAGTTGTAAATTCAATGCTTAATCGAAGCATCGAAAAATGATTTCGAAAAAATTGAATTTTACTTCAAAACTCCCCAACTCAAAAACCACCATTTTCACAACTGTGGGTAATTTGGCCCGAAAACATGATGCCATAGATCTGTCACAAGGCTTTCCCAATTTTGAGGCCGATCCAAAACTGATGGAACTAGTTTCGCAAGCCATGAACGACGGTCACAACCAATATGCAGCTATGCAAGGGTATTATGGCCTTCGGGAAATTATTTCCAAAAAAATAGAAAAGCTGCACGGAAGAAGTTATGACCCTGAAAAGGAAATCACCGTAACCGTCGGGGCAACACAGGCGATATTTACGGCAATTACGGCTTTTGTGCATTCAGGCGATGAGGTCATTGTTCTCAAACCTGCCTATGATTGTTACGAACCGGCGATTGAAGTCAACGGGGGAATTCCCATTTATGTGCAGTTAAATGCCAAGGATTATAGGGTGGACTGGGCCGAGTTTAAAAGTAAGATTACGCCCAAGACGCGAATGGTGATAATCAACACGCCACATAACCCAAGCGGCCGTATTTTCTCAAAGGATGATATGTTACAGTTGCAGGAAATTCTCCGACCGACTAATATCATCTTAATCAGTGATGAGGTCTACGAGCATATTGTTTTTGATGCTCAGGAACACGAAAGTGCCTCTCGGTTCGATGATTTGGCCCAACGTAGTTTTGTATGCGCCTCTTTCGGCAAGACCTTTCACGTGACCGGTTGGAAAATGGGGTACTGTGCCGCTCCGGCCGAATTAATGCACGAATTCAGAAAGACCCACCAGTTCGCCGTATTCTGTGTTGATCATCCTGTGCAAAGGGCCCTGGCCAAATACCTAAAAAACGAGGCGACCTATTTGGAGCTGAATGCCTTTTATCAAGAAAAAAGAGACTTATTTTTAGCTGGGCTGAAAGAATCAAAATTCAAATTCACCCCTTCACAAGGCACCTATTTTCAATTAATAAACTATGCTCAAATCACTAACGAAAGTGATGAGATCTTGGCCAAGCGTCTGATTATTGACCATAAATTGGCAAGTATTCCAATATCATCTTTTAATGTGGCTCATCGTCAAGATGGTGTATTGAGGTTCTGCTTTGCTAAGAAGCACGAAACGATAGAGAGAGCTGTCGAGATTTTAAGAAAACTCTAGTCTTGTGGTAGAGCAGTTGGTATTGAGCTGTAATTGGGCCGATAGTTTCCCTCGTCCATGATGTCCTTTTACCCTTTTCCAAAGATACCACTGGCGATTCTACTATTCTGCTCACTTTTTTCAACGCTAATTATAAGGTTATCGAAAAAATGAATGGAAACCTTTTGTATCTCGGGGAGCAAAAAATACCTTTAGGGAGGTTGTACAAACCTTTATTCTTAAAAAGACTGAATCTTTAGCGGAGGTAGTTTTTTTGAAAATTATAAGCCATGTCAGTATTAACAATATACTTAAATTTCGGAATCGAAATCATTTTTGACAGCGCAGCGCATCAGCCAATCGGTCTGTTTATCATTTCCGATATAATAAGGATGTTCAGCGAATTTTGAAAATCCGTGTTTTTCATAAAACCTAATGGCCTTACCATTCTCTTGCCAGACCCCTAGCCAAAGAAATTCTTTTTGTTTCTCGAATGCTATTTTCTTGACTTCATTGAGCATCCATTTTCCGATGTGTTGTCCTTGAAAATTTTCAACAACATAAATACGTTCAAGCTCTATGGTTTCCTTTGATTTCAAATCGGTTTGCGCTTGATTTTCGTTCAATTTGAAATAACCAATAAGATGAGTATCCTTGAAAACAAAATAAAAAGAAGTATCGGTATTGTTGAGTTCACTGAGCAGCGTTTCACGCGAAAAGGCTTGGTCGGTATAACTCTTGAAGTCTATCGGATCATTGGCCTTCTCAAAGGCATCTACAAAGGTTTTTATCGAGATTTGGGCGAGTAAATCCAAGTCAATGGGTTTGCACTTTTGAAGTCTGAGCAGCATATCGCAATATAAGAAAACTGAACAGTATCTCAGGTTTTTAATAAACGGTATGGACTATTTGAGGGTGGAAATAACGGTTTTAGTGACGAATTATTTAGGGTAGCCTCTTTTCGGCTTTGTCCAACGCATCACTCTCATACCTTTCCGAAATATCTAAAAAAGATACTTCATCAATGCTAATAGATTTAGCTTGAATGCCAGTTTCGATTTGCACCAAGGAGTTCGCTTCAACTTCAATAGGTATTTTCAAGTTTTCATAGCCTAAAGAAATAATTTCTACTGTATAACTGCCGGGAGCGACATCTAATATTTCGAAATTACCATTGAAGTTGGTCTGCGTATTCCAGGGGGTGCCTTTTAGGGAAACGTCGGCGAAGATAAGGGGCTCACCACCCAAATCTAAATCAACAATGTTTCCTTTGATTGCTCCTTGGTTCTGGGCAAAAAGACTTGTGGTAGCAACCAGAATTAATAGCAAAAACAGATTTTTCATATCGTATTTTTCTTTGATACAAAGAAAATCCCTCAATGTTAAGTTGGCGTAAAATTTAGATTAAAACTATGTGTTTTTAAGGTTAAATGTTGGTTAGTTGTTTTTTAGAAATCTCAGAACTAAAATCGAAAAAATGTATCTTGCCATATGCAAACGACCGTAATGAATTGGGAAAAACTTCTCTCACTAAAACGCCATGGCGATACCTATAAAAGACTTCGAAAAGAACAAGACGAGACCCGTTTGGGCTTTGAGGTCGATTATGACCGTATCATATTCTCGGCAGCATTTCGCAGCCTTCAGGATAAGACGCAGGTCATTCCGCTTTCAAAGACAGATTTCGTTCACACACGTTTGACCCATAGTTTAGAAGTTTCCGTGGTGGGCCGCAGTCTTGGCCGAATTGCCGGGCAACAAATATTGGAAAGACACCCGTACCTCAGTGAGGTTCATGGCTATCGCTTCAACGATTTTGGAGCGATCGTGGCAGCGGCATCATTGGCACATGATATTGGAAACCCACCATTTGGCCATAGCGGCGAAAAGGCCATCGGCGAATATTTTAAAAACGGGAACGGAAAAAAATACCAAACGGTTCTTTCTCAAAAGGAATATCAAGACATTATTGATTTCGAGGGGAACGCGAATGGTTTTCGGCTGCTTACGCAATCGCGTGAGGGCGTAACGGGCGGTTTGCGTTTAAGTTATGCTACCTTGGGTGCGTTTATGAAGTACCCTAAGGAATCACTTCCTAAAAAACCAACTAAACATATTGCCGATAAAAAATTTGGTTTTTTTCAATCTGATACAGCGACTTTTGAGGCCGTGGCCAATGAATTGGAATTGTTGCAGACCCGCAAAGGAGAAACTATTTCCTATGCCAGACACCCATTGACCTTTTTGGTAGAAGCCGCCGATGATATCTGTTACACCATAATTGATTTTGAAGACGGGATCAATCTTGGTCTTATCTCTGAGGATTTCGCGTTGGAATACCTCATTAAACTTGTTAAAAACACGATAAATACCAAAAAATATAATTCATTGGTCTTTAAGGAAGATAGATTAAGCTACCTACGCGCGCTTGCAATAAGTACCTTGATAAGAGACGCTATCGCCGTATTTACTGCTAATGAAGAAAAAATACTAAATGGTACTTTTGAAAGCTCTTTGTTAGATAAAAGCACCTATAAAGCACAAATTGCTGATATCATCACATTAAGTATAAACAAGATATATCGGTCTCAGGAAGTTGTAGAGAAAGAAATTGCAGGATATAAAATCATTTCCGATATTCTCGATGTGTACACAAATGCCTTGATACGAAATCGTGAATACTGTGCTTCTAATTATGATGATCTGATGCTGCAAACTCTACCCAAATTTTATAGAACTACAAGTTCTTCCGTTTATGATATCCTACTAAATACGTGCTGTTATGTAGCGAGTCTTTCCGATAGTGCCGCAGTTCATATCCACAATAAGATTATGGGAAAGCAGCTTTGAAAAATTCAAGATTAGAAACAAAATATAGGAGCGGATATAGTTCAGTATGGGGCCACCTTCAATAGTCTAGGGCTGTCTTCAAAAGTAGGTTTTATTTGAACTCGACACTTGTACTTGTTCTTTCACTTTTTTAAAAAGCATATAAAACCCCTACACCCAGCACCTGTTTGAACTGTATTCGGGGCCTACCGGGGTCGATTATCAATCCCTCATCGTTTTTTTGCTCATCGAACAGAATATCATCATCATAGATAATATGGGTACCGATAGAGGTTACTATGTATTTGTTGACCTGAAGGTCGATATTGAGTTCCCAATCGACGTCGATGTTGCCAAAATTTCGCAAATAGTCCGTGTATAGACTAAGTCGATGCTTCAGTAGCATATTTTCCCAGATTTCTTTTTCATACTGATTTGTGAGAAGGATTCCGAATTCTAAAAATGTTTTTTTACCCTTTTCAATAATATTGCCATTGGCATCCAAAACAGCTCTTTGTACCCCGAACGCACCTTTATTGGCCAAATCGTCATCTAGTACAAAGGTCGTCTTTTGAGTAATTGGCGAAATATAAATATTCAACTTTTGGTCTTTGGTTATGTATGATGCACCTGCGCCCACAAAAGAATAGCCCGGCGCCATAAACCTAGAAATCGGCGTCGTTCTGTCGGGATATTTGAAACCATCGGAAAACTGGGTGTTAAAATTTGCCCTAGCGGAATAATACCAGTTGCTTATCGTATCTCGTTGAAATCCAAAGGTCGAACTCAAACGGACGGCATCGTCTGTTTTACGAGGTTTTTGCCCTTCTTGAGCGTTAAGGCCATAGCGCATTTCGAGGTAATTGTCCCATTGAATATAACGAAACTTGTAATTGCGTTCGAAACGGGCATTACCTATGGCCGATATGGCATTATTACCACCTGCGTTCCAATTTACAAACGCTACTTGACTAAAATTAGCCCCGAGCTTGTTAATATTCGTCCAAAAAGAGGGCACCCTGAAACGATTTGGTTTTTCGTTCAACGCTTTTGTACTTTTAAATGAAATCACCGGGTTCATCAGATTAACACTTCTCGGAACGATTTTTATCTTCTTCAAAGTCCTACGGATTACAACCGTATCGACTACTGTAGTATCAACGACCATAGAATCTATCTGCTGTTCAAGCGAAAGCGCATCGCTATCTTGGGCCGATAGGATAGAAATAGAGAAACAAAATAGAAGGCCAAAAACGTAAGTTCTAAGTAGGTCGTTACACACAGAGGAATATTTTTAGTTGATTTTTTATAGCAGATGCATCGATTTTTGCCAAGCCATGTAGTTCTTCAACAGTGCCGTGGTCTAGGAAAACATCATCAATACCCAAAATAACCAATTTATGGGCATGACCTATTTCGTTAGCAAATTCAAGTACTGCACTTCCAAAACCGCCCGATTTACAACCATCTTCAATAGTAAGTATATGTTGATATTGTTGAAGTATTTTTTGAAGTTGTTTTTTGTCGAGCGGTTTAACGAACCCCATATCATAATGCCCAATTTTTTCTTTTTCGTCAATTTCGTCAATTACTTCAGAGACAACATTTCCGATATGGCCAATAGAGAGCACGGCTATTTTTGTGCCTTTTTTCAAGACTTTCGAACGTCCGATTTCTATTTTTTCAAAGGGGGTTCTCCAGTTTGCCTGAACGCCTCGACCTCTTGGATACCTTATTGCAATAGGGTATGGTAAGCCCAATTGTGCCGTGTACATTATATTACGGAGTTCCGTTTCGTTCATCGGACAATAAATCACAAGATTCGGTACACAACGCAAATAGGCCATATCAAATACCCCATGGTGGGTGGCACCGTCTTGGCCCACAATACCGGAGCGATCCAAGCAAAAAATAACAGGCAAATTTTGCAAGGCAACATCGTGTATTACCTGATCATAGGCCCGTTGTAGAAAGGTAGCGTAAATATTACAAAAAACAATCAAGCCTTCTGCTGACATGCCTGCGGCCATTGTAACGGCATGTTGTTCTGCAATGCCGACATCAAAGGCCCTATCGGGAATTTGATCCATCATATATTTGAGTGAGCTACCCGTTGGCATAGCTGGTGTAATACCGACTATTTTCCGATTTTCACGCGCGAGTTCGACTATTGTGTGGCCAAAGACGTCTTGATATTTTAACAGTTGATTTTCAGTTGACTTTTTTTGAAGCTCTCCTGTATTTTTGTCAAATTTTCCGGGGGCATGATAAGTAACTTGATTCTCCTCGGCTTTTTGAAGTCCTTTTCCCTTGGTCGTAATCACATGAAGTAGTTTCGGCCCTTCTACAGATTTTAAGCGTTTCAATTCTTCAAGAAGTACGTTGATATCATGGCCATCGACAGGCCCAGTGTAATTAAAATTCAGACACTCGAAAATGTTTTCGTCCTTGGCCGTGCCTTTTTTTACATTGGTCAGGTATTTTTTTAATGCCCCCACGCTGGGGTCGATGCCAATGGCATTGTCGTTTAAGATAACCAGCACGTTCGCGTCCGTAGAGCCGAGATGATTCAGGGCTTCAAAGGCCATTCCACTCGCGATAGAAGCATCCCCTATAACAGCGATATGTTGTCTTCGGTAATGCCCTTGTAATCGAGATGCTAGGGCCATTCCCAAAATAGCGGAGATAGAGGTTGAACTATGTCCGGTGCCAAACGTATCGTACTCACTTTCGCTCCTTTTCGGAAATCCACTAATGCCGCCCAGTTGCCGATTGGTATCAAAAATGGCCTTTCGGCCGGTCAGTATTTTATGACCGTAGGCTTGGTGGCCGACATCCCAAATCAATTTGTCGTTCGGGGTGTCGAAAATATAATGAAGTGCAATAGTAAGTTCAACAACGCCGAGGCTGGCTCCTAAATGCCCTTCTTTTGTTGAAACGATATCTATAATGAAATTGCGGAGTTCTTGGGCGAGTTGGGGCAGCTCGCTAGACTTTAGT
The DNA here is from genome assembly GCA_964600075.1 of uncultured Flavobacteriaceae bacterium. Lineage (GTDB taxonomy): Bacteria > Bacteroidota > Bacteroidia > Flavobacteriales > Flavobacteriaceae > CAZRIE01. The sequence goes on along the minus strand of CAZRIE010000003.1, from coordinate 38,415 downwards.
TTGCGAAGGTCTTTGGGAAATTCAATCTTTGCAAGCATGTTTTTTTCCACTCGTAGATTTTGAAGATGTAAAGCTACAATTTTTCAAAATTTCATACTGGTTTTTTAGCAATTCACAACATTAAGTTTGTCGTTAGTAATTAACACTCCAGATAATCGTTCGGGTATTTGATTCATAAACCCTAAAACAATACAAATGAAGATTATTTTTAGAAGTGCAGCTATAGTTGCTTTATTTATAGCTACCTCTTGCGGAAAAGATGCCCCTGAAAATGTAGCTGAAGAATTTGAAAAAGAAGCGGAACAACAGGAACAAACCCCATTAGAGGCAAATAGTGTTTCAGATAATGTTATCATCGAGGGTGGAACAAAAAAAGATGGAGTTCCCCCAACACCTAACGAGGGAATAACTTTGGATGTTTCGAGCACTTCAAAAACAGCATTTTTAGGCGAAGGCTTTGATGTTTCGGTGAGTTCAAATGTTGAATTGGCCGGTGCTTATATTCAATTCAAATCTGAGGACGGAACGGTTTCAGATAGTTATTATGATATTGATATTTCGGCAAACTCGAAAAGTAGTAAAATTACGGCATCAAAAAAAGGTTTTAATTTTGATAAAAAAAACAAAGGTGCATTGGTTGCTAAGAATGATGAAGCAACGGTTATCGATGTGGATTTTAATGTAAATATTGAGCCAGGAACATTCTGTTACGTGGTATGCGTATATGATGCAGAAGGAAACATCAGTGGGCCAAGTGAGGTTTGCGCCACTGTAGAAAGTTGGGGCGGTTATGCCGAATTGGTAGCTGAATGGAATAATGTGAAATCTGAAGAGACCTATGACGGTCAGACCTCAGTTACTGTTCTCGGAGAAGAGGACTGTATGAGTTTTGAGAGTGGTTTTTTATCAACAACTTGTAATCAAGAGTTCACGTCATTCTTTGAGTGCGAAACTACAGAAATTGCAAAACTTACTTTGAAAGCTGATGGCACCTACTCATATAATGATCAAAGCAAAAGGCAAGTTCTAGATACCGCTGCGACTGAAGAAGCGTGCGAAGCTGTCTATAAGGATGCATTGAGGACCTATGGATATGAAAGTCTTGGAAACTGGGCATATGTGAAGGGCGAATCGCGATTGACTTTGGTCGAATATAGCTGGTCAGATACTGAAGACGGAGTTCTTTCTGAGTCGGAGACCTATGATCCCGGAGAAGGAGAGTTGATTTTCGATGGTAAAATTACCGTAGACGGAAATGCGTTCATTGTTATGGAAGAATATGATGATGACAATGACGGCATTATCGATCTTTTATATAAAACATATTTTGAAAAATAGATTTTAAAAAAAACTCTTTTTAAGAACCCTCTATTTCCATGGAGGGTTTTTTTGTGCCAGAAAACTATATTTGCTACTATTGTACATCAAAACCAAGCTATGATTCTCCCTTTCGACGACACCTACTTTATGAAAAAGGCCCTACAAGAGGCCGAAGCCGCCTTTGAAAAAAAGGAGGTACCTATCGGTGCAGTCATCGTAATACAAGATCGAATCATTGCCCGCGCCCACAATCTAACCGAACAATTGAACGATGTTACTGCCCATGCCGAGATGCAGGCCATTACTGCGGCGGCCAATTTTCTTGGGGGTAAATATCTAAAGAATTGCACGCTCTATGTGACTTTAGAGCCGTGTCAAATGTGTGCGGGAGCGTTGTACTGGAGCCAAATTTCAAAAATAGTTTATGCGGCCAAAGACCCACAAAGAGGTTGTGGGATTATGGGAACGAAATTGCACCCTAAGACAGAACTATTCGGCGGAATTCTAGAAAAAGAGGCCAGCGACCTGTTGAAACGGTTTTTTATTCAAAAACGGAACTTGAATTAAACCAATTCCTAGCAAAGGTTTTTGAAAAAGCCTACTTCACACTCCCTCTCTTTGTGGGGGCAAATTTGCGATTGGTACTAAAAAACCCCAACGTTAGCAGGGGTTTGAATTTCCAAAAAGAACGGGTTTTTAGCCTACCTTTTGCACTTGGCCTGCTACCGTTCCTTTTTTACCTTCTTCTTCTACATATTCTACTTTGTCTCCCTCGTTTAGGTCAATACCATTCAAGGCGGTTGCGTGCACGAAAATGTCCTTTCCCGTGTCATCGTTGGTAATGAACCCATATCCTTTGGATCCATTAAAAAATTTTACTATACCAGTCATGCCGATAAATATTAATTGATTGAGTTACTAATGTAAAGAATTTTCGGGTAGGTTACCTCGAAAACAGACAGTTTTTCGAATGGAGCTTATTGGTTTTCAGCCTTTTCGTTTTTTTTTGCCCGCATCTTTTTGACGTTTTCTTCAGTCAACATGTAGTCTTTCATCTTTTTCCCTTTGCTATGTTTTATGAGGAAAAGGGGCATAGCCACGAAAAAAAGGACTATCGTGCCAAAACCGATATATTTATTGGCGAGAATGGTATTTTCTGGATGAAGGGAAAAACCATAGGTAATGGCGCCGAAGCAACCCAATGTGATAATAAGGATAATGTATTTCATTAGATTAAAATTAGAAAAAAGAGAATAGAACGTAAAATGTTTTTAGAAACCCGGAATCTGGAAACCTATTTTCTTTGTTATTTTCTCTCAAAGAAATCATCTAGTAAAATTAATCAGTTCCCGCCGATAGGCCGTCAGCAGTTTTGATTTGGAAACGAAACCTGCATATTTTCCATTTTTGATAACAGGTAAGTTCCATGCGCCGCTATTCTGAAACTTTTCCATTACTTTCTGCATACTGTCCTTTTCATAGAAAATATGTTCCGGGGCATTGTGCATATAGGTTTCGACCTTGGTGTTTTTGTAAAGGGAAGTATCGAACATAAATTCCCGAATGTCGTCTAACAAAACGATGCCTACCAAAGCTTCATTTTTATCTACGACCGGAAAAAGGTTCCGTGTAGATTTGGCGACCGATTCGTGCAACATATCGCCCAAAGTCATATCCGGATGTACCATTTTAAAGTTGGTCTCGATAACATCGTCCAACTTCATCAGTGTCAGTACTGATTGGTCTTTATTGTGTGTTAGCAGTGCGCCACTTTCTGAAAGTTCACGGGTATAGATAGTGTAGTCGATAGCGTTCTTCGTAATTAGATAAGAAATGGATGCTGTAATCATCAAGGGAACAAAAAGTTCGTAGCCACCCGTAATTTCCGCTATCAGAAAAATGGCCGTCAATGGGGCGTGCAGTACACCTGCAATAAGACCTGCCATACCGATTAATGTAAAATTACTTTCAGAGACGGCAAATCCTAATCCTGAGTTGTTGATGACCTTGGCCATTACGTTGCCAAGTGCACTGCCCATCACCATGGTCGGGATAAAGATACCGCCCGCACCACCTGCCGCTAAGGTCGTAGTCATGGCTACGGCCTTAAAAATCGTAATCCCGAAAAGTAGCGCTATAACGACCCATATATTTCCGATGTACTTGTCGAAGGGAGTTTTGCCCAACGCTTCGATATGGTTGCCATCCAATAGGTTGTTGATAAAACCGAAGCCTTCACCATAGAGTGGGGGAATAAAATAAAGCATGATGCCAATGGCCAACCCTCCGACCAAAAGTTTGTTTTTCGGACTCTTTAATGGCTCGAACAATTTTAAGATACCAAAATACATTCGAGTGAAGTAAATGGAGGCAAAAGCTGTGCCCACCCCTAATACAATATAGAAAAGTGTGTCCTTGACCTCAAAATTTCGGGTGATGGTAAAGCTGAAAAGTACTTCGTTTCCCAAGAAAAAATACGAAGTCAAAACCCCGGAAATTGATGCCAATAAAAGGGGTAACATTGAAAGCATGGTAAAATCTAGACTAAAGACTTCTACGGCAAAAATAATGGCGGCGATCGGCGATTGAAATATTGAGGCAATCGCCCCAGCGGAAGCACATGCGATTAGCAAAGACCGTGTTTTGGAATTAATGTGGAAAAACCGACCCAAATTCGAACTGATGGCAGCTCCAGAGGCAACGGCCGGACCCAAAAGCCCCGTAGATCCACCGAAACCGATAGTCAACGGTGCGGCGATAAGTTGGGTATAAATATGCTTCGGTTTGATAATACCTTTTCTCTTTGAAAGGGAAAATAAGATAGACGACACCGCATGTCTTAGTTTTTCTTTATGAACGAATTTCACATACAGATAGACCAATGCAAGGCCGATGATGGGTAAGATGAAATAGAGTCCGTTGTTGGAAATGAGGATACCCTTTTCCAGGGAAGATTCGATAAAATAAACGATATTCTTAAGGGTAACCGATGCCAAGCCCGCTAACAGACCGACCAATACGCTCATAATATGGATAAAGGTCTTGTGGGAGATATTTTTATATCGCCATTTTAAAAATTTGGTAGATAATTTTTGTAGTCGGGTGGGCATATTACTTGAAAAGCTTTGCCATCCAAAGGTATCTAATTCTGTCGAAGGATCCGTATTCAAATGTATGATTCACTTTTTCGTCGTCATTTGATAGGAGGGCCATTGTGGAATGCTTTGGTGTGCAGGGCAGAATGACAAATTAGCAGCTAAGTCCTTGTTTCGCTCAATAAGCAGAAGATGGAGCGCTCTTAAGTTTTTTTGATGTCCAACTTCAGCCCCAATTCCTCCAACTGCCCAACATCAATAGGAGCAGGTGCGTCAATCATCACATCGCGGCCGCTATTGTTTTTTGGGAAGGCGATAAAATCGCGAATGGTTTCCTGTCCACCGAGAATAGCGACCAATCTATCGAGACCAAATGCAATACCGCCATGTGGAGGAGCACCATATTGAAAGGCATCCATAAGAAAACCAAATTGGGCCTTGGCTTCCTCCTCCGTAAAACCTAGATGCCTCAACATTGTACCCTGAACTTCCTTATCATGAATACGAATGGATCCTCCCCCTATTTCGTTTCCGTTCAAGACCAAGTCATAGGCATTGGCCCGAACCGCATCTGGATCCGTTTCCAACAATTCTAATTGACCTGGTTTCGGGGAGGTAAAGGGATGGTGCATCGCGTGGTAATTTCCGGTTTCTTCGTCAAGCTCCAACAAGGGGAAATCTATTACCCATAATGGTGCGAATTCATCGGGTTTTCGGAGGCCCAAGCGTTGGGCCAGTTCCATTCGAAGGGCACTCAATTGTGTTCTTGTCTTATTCGTTTCCCCAGAAAGCACACATATCATATCTCCTGAATTGGCTCCGGTTATTTGCGCCCACTTGGCTAGGTCGTCTTGATCATAGAATTTATCGACCGATGATTTATAACTTCCATCTTCGTTGCATTTTACGTAGACTATGCCCTTTGCCCCAACTTGTGGTCTTTTGACCCAATCTACCAAAGTATCGATTTCTTTACGGGAATAGTTGGCAGCTCCTGGTACCGCGATACCAACAACCAATTCCGCTGAATTGAAAACGTTGAAATCTTTGGTTTGCGCCACCGCATTCAGTTCCCCAAATTCCATCCCGAAACGAATGTCGGGTTTATCGTTGCCATAGATGCGCATCGCATTGTCGTAAGTGATTCTTGGAAAAGCTGATATTTCTACTCCGTTGATTTCTTTCAATAGGTGTTTTGTCAAGCCTTCAAAAGCATCAAGAATATCCTCCTGCTCGACAAAGGCCATTTCGCAATCGATTTGCGTAAATTCAGGCTGCCGGTCAGCTCTCAGGTCCTCATCTCGAAAACACTTTACGATTTGAAAATATTTGTCCATACCACCGACCATCAATAATTGTTTAAAGGTCTGTGGTGATTGCGGAAGCGCATAAAACTGCCCTTCGTTCATTCGGCTGGGCACCACAAAATCGCGCGCACCCTCAGGTGTCGATTTTATCAGATAAGGCGTTTCCACTTCAATAAATCCTTTCCCTGAAAGGTATTTGCGTACCTCCATAGTCACTTTGCTACGGAAAATAAGATTGTTTTTTACAGGGTTTCGGCGGATATCCAAATAACGATATTTCATACGTAGATCCTCACCGCCGTCGGTTTCGTTCTCTATGGTGAACGGGGGTGTTTTCGATTCGTTTAGTACCGTAAGCTCTTCGACCAAAACTTCTATATTTCCGGTCGGAATGTTCGCATTCTTGGACGCCCTTTCGATGACTTTGCCCTCTACCTGAACTACAAATTCACGACCTAAACTCCTCGCCAGTTCCAATAGTTTTGATGAAGTTCTATCCTCATCGAAGACCAATTGCGTAATACCATAGCGGTCGCGCAGGTCTACCCAGACGACAAAACCTTTATCCCTTGTCTTTTGCACCCATCCCGATAGGGTGACTTTAGTATCAATATGCGATTCACGCAATTCTCCGCAGGTATGGCTTCTGTACATTGGTGTTTGATTTAAAGGGCAAATGTAAGAAGATATGATGTTATCATCTAAAAATTTAGAAGTATCATTTTCTTTGGTTTTTTTTCTGCCAAAGGAAACGAATAGCAGAAGTAGATTGATTACAAACTTAAAAACCCTGATGCACAACATCAGGGTTTTTAAATTTAATACGGGTTTGCCAATATTAGTTAAGCGGCCGTATCCAATGTATTCCCTTTCTGATTTTCTGTTTTTTTATCTTTGTTTCCCCGCAATCGTAACTTGATGCGGTATATGATATTAAATAGCACCGGAACAATAATCAAGGTCAAGAAGGTAGCCACGATCAAGCCGAAGATAACTGTCCAGGCCAATGGCCCCCAGAAAATAACGTTGTCGCCTCCGATATAAATTTTTGGATCGAATTCGGAAAACAGCGAAAAGAAATCAATATTCAGACCTATCGCCAACGGAATAAGACCTAAAACCGTCGTAATCGCAGTTAGAATTACAGGTCTTAGCCTCGCTTTACCCCCTTTTGTTATGATTTCGGTAACCTGTGGCATGGTCAGAAGGTCTTTATCTTCCATATCCAAAGCCACTTTTTTACGGTCGATCAATATCTGGGTATAGTCGAGCAGCACAACACCGTTGTTTACCACGATTCCCGCAAGGGAGATAATCCCCATCATGGTCATCATAATAACGAAAGACCATCCTGTTAGCATTAGTCCGCCAAAAACTCCGATAAAACTCAAGAAGATGGCGATCATGATAATAAAGGGTTTAGAAATACCTCCGAACTGAAAAATCAATATCAAGAAAATCAATCCAAGGCCAGAGAAAAAAGCTCCGACTAAAAATGCCATTTGCTTGTTCTGCTCTTCGATTTGGCCAGTAAAATCGACTTTCACATCTTCCGGAAGACCTTTATAGTCCTCCATTTCCTTTTGAATTTCGGTAACGATTGCGCCTGCATCACTAAATCCTGGCTTTAACTGAGAATACACCGTAACTACCCTTTTATTATCGCGGTGTTTGATTGCGCTAAAGCCTGAAGAGTTCTTCTGGGTAGCTACGGCCGAAACAGGAATCTCTCTAATTTTCCCTGATGCCTGGTCTCTAAATATGATATTCTGGTTGAAAAGGGCACTTTTATTATATCGAATATCTTCATTGAAACGAATGTTGATATCATAATCTTCTCCATCAACTTTGTAAACACCGGCCTTTTCACCAAAAACAGAACGCCTTAATTGCTGGCCGACCTGACTTACGGAAACCCCAAGCTCTCCTGCTTTCTCTCTATCGACTACAACCTGCATAGAGGGTTTCCCTTTGTTCACATCGATTTTCAGCTCTTCGATACCTGCAATATTCTTCGTGTTGATAAAGTTTCGAATGTCCTCGGCGGTGTTGATCAGTTCAGTATAATCTTTGCCTTCTAATTCGATGTTGATAGGGTATCCTGCCGGGGGGCCATTAGCCTCTTTTTCAACGGAAATAGCTACTCCAGGATAGATTCCGGTCAATTCTTTTTGGATTTCGGCGCGAAGTTCTTCCGTATCCAAGCCGTTACGATATTTATATTCGCGCATTGATACTGTTACCTTACCTCTGTGCGGCATTTCTGCACTCGAACCACCATCGGTCTGTGGATTTCCAGCTCCTTCACCCACTTGTGATACTGCGGACTCCACCAAATAGTTATGTTCGCCATTGGTATACTTATCGCGGTTAGCTACCGCATAGACCCTTTTTTCAATTTCCTTGGTCAGCTCATTTGTTTTTTGAATAGATGTGCCCTGCGGATATTCGATATAGGCATAGATTTCATTGGGCTTGTTGTCAGGGAAGAACTCGATTTTGGTTCGACCACTTCCTACTGACATTCCGAACAGCATAAAGACCGCTATCAATAAGAAAAAGGTACTCCCAAAATACCAATACACATTACCGCCCCTTAGTGCATGTTTGATGCGCCGCTCGTACCAATTTTCAAAACGCACCATGGCGTTGTTCTGAAAACTTGTCGACCATTTCTTTAAAACATATTTATAGACCCAGAATAGTAGCGCCGTTAAAATCATAACGCTACCTAGCCCGCGCATGGCCCCACCAAAAATTAGTATGAATGTACCGATACCGCCAAGAATTATACTGAGACGGATCAGCTGTTTCAATTTCAGTTCTTTTTCCCCGATTTCCATGAACTGGGAAACCAGCATGGAGTTCATGAAAATTGCCACGAAAAGAGACGATCCCAAAACAACCGAAAGCGTAATCGGGAAATAGATCATAAACTGCCCAAAAATTCCTGGCCAAAGTCCGAGTGGTACAAAAGCGGCCACCGTAGTTACCGTTGAAATGATAATCGGATATGCAATCTCGCCGATTCCTTTTTTAGCGGCTTCGGTTCGCGACATGCCTTCGCTCATCAATCGATAGACATTTTCGACCACAACGATTCCGTTGTCGACCATCATTCCGAGACCCATAATCATTCCGAATAGAATCATCGTATTCAGCGTATAACCTAGAAGATTCAGAATCATGAACGACATGAACATGGACATCGGAATTGCGAAACCTACGAACAGCGCGTTTCGAAACCCAAGGAAGAACATTAAGACGGTAACTACGAGAATAATTCCGAAGATGATATTATTGACTAGATCATCGACTTGATTCAAGGTTCGCCCAGAGGAGTCATTGGCAATGGTAATGTTCAAATCTGCCGGATAATAATTTTCTTGGGCCTCCTTTACCAATTCCCTGACTTTGGTCGTGGCCTCGATCATGTTCTTGCCAGATCGTTTTTTGATATCCAACATGACAACGCTTTCACCAAATTCCCGGGCATATGTTGTCTTTTCTTCCTCATCGAAAGTGACTTTAGCAATATCCTTAAGATACACCGCACCGCTTTCAGATTTTACAACAAACTCGTTCAATTGCTTGGGGTCTTCTATTTCTCCAATAATACGAATGGTACGACGCTGGCCACCCGACTCGATGTTGCCGGCGGACATGGTCATATTACCATTGCCAATAGCACTCAGCACATCTTGAAAACTGACTTTTGCGGCCATCATTTTATAAACGTCGACAGCAACTTTTACTTCTTTTTCCTGCGCCCCACGAATGCTCACTTCTTTGATCTGCGGAAGGTCTTCAACTTCATCTTGCATGTACTCGGCAAATTCCTTTAATTTACCTACAGGATAGTCACCGGTAAAGTTTACGTTCATGATCGGAAAGGATTCCGAAAGATTGAGGTCAAAAATGTTGGGCTCTACCTTGGCGTTATTGAACGTGGGCCAATCTTCACCAGCCTTTTCGCCATCGACCTCATCCTTGACTTTTAACTTTGCCGATTCGACTGTGAGTTCCTCATCGAATTCCACAGTAATAATGGAATAATCTTCTTGAGAAGTAGAAGTTACCTCCACCACATTACTGACATTTTTCAAACGTTCTTCAAGCGGATCGGTAATTAAACGCTCTACATCTTCTGCCGTGTTTCCGGGGTAAGGGGTACTGATATATACCTTCGTCTCGACGATTTCGGGGAAATCTTCGCGTGGCATGGCTTGATAGCCTTGAAACCCAATCCATAAAAAAATGGCTATCATCACATAGATTACCGAGGGATTGTCAATCGCCCATGACGATAGCCGGAATTCCTTATCTGCGTTCTTCTTTTGTCTGCTCATTGTATATAATCGTTAATCTTTGCCAAGCATTTAGTATCTGTCCAATACTTTCGTCTACCGTCTATTTACTAATTTAATATTTGTACATTTTGACCATCTTTGACACTTCTTGCACCTTCCTTTATCAATTCATCTCCATTAGAGATACCTGTGAGGACTTCGACAACGCTACCTTGTGTTTTGCCGGTGATAATAACCTGTCTATGCACAGAAGCACGATTTTCAGTGCCAGATTGTTTAGCAATATAAACGTATTGGTCACCTTTGGCGTTTTCAGAAATAATGCTCTGTGGAATAACGATAGCTTCATCACTACTGTAGTCATTGATGTTGACCTTCGCGGTTAAGTTCGGCTTGATATTTCCTTTTTTGTTGGGTACGGGAATCTCCACGGTAAAAGCGCGATTATTGGGGTTGATAAAATTGCCGGTCTGACGAATCTTTGTGTGAACCGTATCACCTAATACCGGAAAGTATACCATGGCATCTTTACCACTTGTTATTCCTCCCAAATAATTTTCAGGAACATCGACTTCGATATACATATTCGATAAGTTCACGATTCTAAATACTTCAGAACCTGGACCTGGAGAAACCACAGTGCCCTGATCCTTTATGACATTGTCAATAATTCCAGAAAAAGGAGCCCTTATCTTCGATTTCCCTAATTGGCTTTCGGCCTGTTTCACAAAATTTTCATTAGCCTCATATTGCGCCTTTGCCTGAAGGTATTGTATCTCGGACCCTATTTTCTGATCCCATAAACGCTTTTGACGTTCAAAAGTGGTTTTTGCCAATGCGGCCTGCGTTTCCAATTGCGCTAATTGACTGCCCATACCACCGTCATCGATAGTGGCAAGAAGCTGGCCTTTGCTAACACGTTGCCCCTCTTTTACGTAAACACGCTGCAATGTGCCGGCCATTTCTGGATAAATAAGAACATTTTGCTTTGTTTTTACACTGCCTTGAAGTTCAAGTAAATGATCGAATTTTTGTGCTTTGGCTTTGATTGTTGTTACCAGTGGTAATCTCTCCTCTCCCGATTTCGTGGCAATTGCCGAGTCCAATAATCTTATATTGGCCTCAAGTTGTTTCTGTTGGTCCGAAATTTCTGTTTTTTTGGTCCGAAGGTCTTCAAGATTTCCCGAGGCTATTAAATTACTTACGGATTGTTCTTTTTCGCTCCCGCAGGAAACTAGCAGAATCAATACGGTAAGAAAATAGATTATGTTTCTCATTTTACTGTATTTTTTTCGTTGATGTATTTTTGTAAAAATCATTAATTGTTCAATATCGTTTCTAAATTCGTTTTGCTATTGATGACTTCTATCATTGACTCTAGGTAGCCTTCTTGTGCATCATATAACTGCGTTTGTGCTTGGCGTAATTCAAAACTAGTGGCGATACCTTCTGAATATTTGATTTGGTTTTTATTTTCAATCCGTTCGGCTAAATCAAGGTTGTTTTTTGCCGTATCGTATTGTTCAATAGTAAAAATATAATCACTTTTGGCCCTCTCCAATTCTAGGCGGATTTGTTCTTCTGCTTGTGAAAGTTCTGTTTTAGACTTTTCCAAAGCGATTTTCGCCCTGGCCGTGGTAGCATCACGCTGACCCGAACTAAAAATAGGTATTTTTAAATCTAGACCTAAAATTGACGAACCAAACCAATCTTGGCCACTTTGAAAGAAGCTGAAATCATTCGAAAAGGCAGAAGAACCGTAGTTAACGAAGGAGTTTAGGCTAGGTAAGGCCCTGCTCTTGGCAAGCTTCAACTCGTAAAACCTTTGTTCTGTAAAATTTTGGGCCAGTTTGTAGTCGACATTGTTTTCTAAATCGAACTCGGCTTTCATCAAATCAAAATCGATTTGCTTCAAAACAAGTTTGTCAAGGTTTTCTTCCAATTGTGTTGGTGCGTCGAGGGCGATACCCATAATCAGATTTAACATTTGACGGGTAATGCCTTGAAAGCGAATTGCATTTTTAAGTTGATTGTCTATTAAAGATAAGGTTATCTGTAGTTGTTCAACGCTCTCTTCATCACCTAAGCCGTTTTCAAACAATTTGGTGGTCTCGAAAAGGTTTTTTTCAAGATTGACCTTGTTCTTATCCAATATAAGAACACTTTCTTCCGCTAATAACATATTGCTATAAGCCTCTACCACAGCAATAGTAACCTCTTGATCTGTTTTTTCATTATTGTAGGCACTATAGTTCAGAAAAGACTTTGTGGCCTGCACCCCTACAATATAGGAACCATCAAAGATTTTCTGCGTTAATGTTGCCGTAGCAACCATCGATTGGGGCTGCCCGAACACGACCGGAATGAAAGTACCCGGTTCGCCACCTATAACTTCTCCCGGAATAAGGGAAACCGGCTGTTTTAATTGGTTTTGATAGCCTACGGCCCCATCTATTTGAGGCAGTCCGCTGGCAATAATTTCCCATTTCTGTTTTTCGGCATCGATAAGATCTCTATCTGCGTTGATGGCGCTATAGTTATTCTCTAGGGCAAAAGCAATCGCCTCTTCTAAAGTGAAACTGTAGGTCTGCTCTATAGGATCTTGAGAAAACCCTAGTGACATGGTGAAAATCGCTAAGAATAGTATAAAATAATTTCTCATTATCCCTGGTTTGAGTTGATGATTGAATTCAATATTTTTCTTCCTTTTGGAGTTACTATTCCCCTGAGGTGGTATTCCAAATAGTCATCCATTAGTTCAGTAATAGGAAATTTTTCAATTGGAAAAAATTTCTGGTCTTTGATGTTGATAACACCGGTGAAATATATTCTTGACACAAAGTCGATATTTAGATTTTCGCGGTAAATACCTAGTTCAATTCCTTTTTTTAGGTTCTCTAAAACGCAATCTTGCATCACTTCGAACTGTTTATGCTTCAAAGACACATGAATTTTAGGGTAATATTTTTGCAACTGATACTGTGGTGATGATTTTTCGTTTTTCAGATGCAACATTACGAATTTCTTTATTTCGTACAGTTCTTCGATGGGGTTTTTATGTAAGGAGCATATGTAGTCAATACCCTCGGAAATATTACAAAAAAGATGCGATGTACTTTCTTCGACCAAACTTGTTTTGTTCTTGAAATGGGAATAGATAGTTTTCTTAGAAATACCCATTTCGTTGGCCAAATCGTCCATGGTGACGCTTTTAAACCCGAGGCTCAAAAACATATCAGTCGCTTTTTCTAAAATCTTTTTCTTCATACTCGGCGACAAATATACCTTAGGAAACTTTAAAAACGTTTAAAGTTTCCTAAGTTTTACATTTTTTTAACACTGCCTTATGATGAAAGTCATGGTTTTTCTTGCTGTTTGCGGTCTACAAAATTATTAAAGGCGTTTTCTCCTTCCTCTTTCCAGAAGTCATCATAGAATTCCCATTTGGAAAAATCGCTTTTACAGTTATCCCATCTCCGGCCCTTAAAACGTTTATATGATTTTTTGGATTCCTTTTTATGGCCTTTCCCCTCAAAGTTGCCAAACAATAATTTGGCCATTACAAGTATGCCAACAGCTTTCCAGTAGGTCAGAACCGGTAAGCCGAAGACGTCTGGCATGAGCCAGTTCCACAACAACATGAATCCATAACCGAACAGGAGTATAAAAAAGAGTACGGCAATAATCATAAATACTACTTTGAAAAATCCGTGAAAGAATTTTTCTGCTTTGTTCTTGACTTGATGTTCAATATACTCTTCCATATTTTTGAGATTTTAATTTATATATTGTTTTTTAGTTTCTAATTCTTTGAGCAAAATCGACAATGCGCGATGTCTTCTAGACATCAGTGTTCCTAAAGGAATTTGTGTTTCCTTCGACAATTCCCTATAGGTGTAACCTTCGAAATCTATTGCGACTATAATGTCTCTATGTAATGGTTTAAGATTACCAATCGCTTTCTTGAGTTCCTTTTTCATTTCTTCGGAATACTCATTATCCGTTTTTCCATACAGCAATTCTGTAAACTCGAACAGGCGTTTTTCCATATCCTCCTCAAGACTGGTTTCTTTCTTTTTCTTTCGCATTAGGTCAATGATTTTATTGCGAACCGAATTGTACACAAAACCGGCGATATTGTCGATGGGTGATAGGCTGTCTGCACGCGAGAAAAGCTTCAGGGCAACCTCTTGAACGATATCTTCGGCATCACGATCCGCTGTATCATCGATTCGAGATTTTGCATACGCTTTGAGCGAATGATATTCATCATCGAAGAATGACCTTAGGTTTTTATAATTTTCTGAATTGGTTGGCATTCAAAAGTGGTTTGCAAATAGCTTCATTAATAAAGACGATACTTTTCAAAGCTATTGCATTTTTAGAACTCTTTTTTTGATATTCATATTTACGGGTAGAAAATAGTACCTATGGGTTTGGTTTGATAAAATGGGTGTATTTTTGTCAAAAATCGCTTCTAAACAGGCTCTTTATGCATTCCGTCGAATTCTACCGCAACGAGTTTATTTCTTATCTAGAGCTGAAAACCAAGACCAAAGAACCTAAAAACCTATACGAGCCGATAACCTATATTCTAGGCTTGGGTGGAAAACGGTTACGTCCGGTACTCACTCTGCTTTCTGCTGAAATTTTCGGAACCGATTATAAACATGCTTTGGATGCCGCTTTGGCAATAGAGGTATTTCATAATTTTTCATTGGTACATGATGACATTATGGATGACGCCCCATTGCGACGTGGTAAATCGACCGTTCACGAAAAATGGAATATAAACACCGGAATTCTTTCAGGCGATGCGATGCTTATTACCGCTTATCAGTTGTTCGAAAACTACAACGGAGACACCTTCAAGAATTTAGCGAAATTGTTCAGTAAGACCGCTTTGCAGGTATGTGAAGGGCAACAATATGATATTGATTTTGAGGATAGGGACGATGTGACCCTACCCGAATATCTGAAAATGATCGAATACAAAACAGCGGTATTGGTTGCCGCGTCCTTAAAAATGGGGGGAATTATTGCCGAAGCTTCCCTTAAAGACCAGAACGACATCTATGATTTTGGTTTAAATCTCGGTATTGCCTTTCAACTGCAAGATGATTACTTAGATGCCTTCGGCGACCCGAAAACCTTTGGAAAGCAAGTTGGTGGGGATATCATTGAGAACAAAAAAACCTTTCTCTATCTGAATGTTCTTGAAAATGGAACGGCCCAACAAAAAAAGGAGCTATTAGATATGTATTCGATAAAGCCACAAAACTCATCTGATAAAATAGTCTCCACTAAGGAAATTTTCGAAGAAAGTGGGTCGGCAGAACAAACGAAATTTGCCATTGCCGGGTATACCAAAAAGGCTTTTGCCATTTTAGAAAAGCTAGATGTATCTGCTGATAAGAAAGACCTGCTTCAAAATTTTGGAGAGAACTTGATGCGCAGAGAGGTTTAAGTGAAGGAATATAAAACATTCTTCCTCTTTTCAGGCAACCTTTTTTATTTTTTGAATCTTCAATGTAAAATCAAAAGATGAAAACATATCAATTATCAATATTCTGTATACTGCTTATGATTTTGGGTTGTTCAAAGAATGACGACGACGATCTAAAGCGGCAGAATTCCGAACAACCTGATATACCGGAAGCCATCTCGTTTGACCTAAACGAAGATTCGGTAGATGATTTTACCATAGTATATTCTGAGGGCGTTTGGGACGGCGTCGGGGCAAGTGGAGGTGTTTTTTCAGGGAAATTCAGGCCTTTGGGCGAGAATAAAATATTGGAAGAATATGAAGAAAATGTGTCGACATCTTTTCTTTTTGCGCAAATGGGCGACTCGATTCAAAGGCAAGCGACATATCCACAGAGCTGGACTTATCTTGGTTGGTTTACGAGTTTGTTCCAAGGAGGTGACGGTATTTGGTCAAAAGAATGGCAAATCGAAAGCGAAAAAACCTCAAACCCTTACTATGTGGGCGTTGGAATCTGGGAAGAGGATATATTTTTAATAGGTTGGCTAAAATTGGAAATTGATAAAAAAACAGGAAAGATTGCCGTTAGCGACCATGAACTTTCAGAAGATGATTTTATTTTAATAAATAGATAAGTACATACTCTTACTTAGAATATCAGTTCGCTACATATGGAAAAGATCGCTTCGAAATTCAAAAACGTCCATGCTCAACATTGACGTTCAGATGGGGTATTCGTTTATTGTCAACAGATTTTGATTATTTCGTCTTCACCATGACATCGTAAACTTTCAATTGCCCTTCAGAGTACTCTCTAAGCTAAATTATGTAAATTTAGGGAGACAATATCATGGTTATGGAGAAAAACAAAAGAAGGGGTTTTATAAAGAACACTATTCAGGCAGGAGTGGGCCTCTCTCTGCTTGGTGTCGAAAATGCTAACGCTACCGAAGCCAATGCACCGCGGCCACGAAAAATAAAAAAGAATGTAAATCCGAAAAAAGTAGTAGTTGGTGGAGCAGGTATAGGCGGACTGTGTACGGCCTATGAACTTATGAAGCTCGGCCATGACGTTACGGTTTTGGAAGCATCGGGAAGGCACGGCGGTCATGTGTTTACCGTGCACGATGAACTTTCCGATGGCTTATATGGTGATGGAGGCCAAGAACATATTACCAAACCAGGTTACGAATTGTACTGGCACTATATTCAAGAGTTCGGACTTACCGCACTTCCGTATGAACGAAGAAAAAATTTACTTAGGAACATCAACGGTACGTTTTATGATCAAAAAGAGCTAAACGACCCTTCTGTTTTGACAGCAATGGGCTTCAACAAAAAGGAAGTCGACTTTCTAGCTATACATCCGTGGGGGGAGTTAAAAAGACTCTACATTGATTCCTATCTTGACAAATTTGAAGACGAATACCAACCTTTCGGAATCGGATATGATGATATGGACACCATTCCTATTTCCGATATCTATAAAAAGGAAGGTGCTTCACAAAGAGCTTTGGAACGTTTAGGCGGAAATAACGCTTCCGCATTACATGAACTTTGGTATTCATTTATTCTAAAGAATAGGGGCGTGGCTGAATTTCCCATTGATGTTTATCACTTAAAAGGGGGCAACCAAATGCTACCTAATGCCTTCGCCAAAAGATTGGGCGCTCGGGTTTGGTTAAATCGTCAAATCACCTCTATTCAAAATGAGCCAAATAAGGTTGTCGTTCACTATAATGAAAACAAAGAGTCCAAAACTATTGAAGCTGATTACTATGTGAATTGTATTCCACCACCGGCGTTCAAAAAACTACCCGTCGAACCTGTCTTTTCGCCAGAAAAGCAGCACGCACTCGATAATATAACTTACGATTCGTACCAGCGATTTGTTTTTCAGGCGAGTTCGAAATTTTGGCTTGACGACGGTCTCGATACTATTAATATGAACTTGGGACATGCTGATCTTTGGGCTGTTTGGCAGTCTGCCGAAGAGGTCGATACCCATAGGGTAATAGTTTTGGGCACTGGGCCGGGGGGTATTTCACCTCAAAGAGCTCTTGCCGCATTCAGAGAAGTTTACCCTGGTAAAAGTGATACCATAGAGCAAGCTCTCGGTAGGGACTGGACCAAGCAAAAATATGCCCCTACCTGCGAACGGTTGGCTTTCCCCATTGGGGAATTGAAAAAGTTCTGGCCCGTAATCATACAGCCTGAAGGGCGAATTCACTTTGCGGGGGCCTATGCCGATAATTTGAATTGGGGTACTGAAGCCGCAACTCGATCTGCGAACCGCGTTGCGAAAGAAATCGATCAGGCTTAATCATGACCTATGTATTTTAGGCTCTATATTTTTATTGCATGTGCAATTTCCTTTTTGCCAATATCCGGTCAAGAAAATGAACCACCTGTCGTGAGGATTATTACCCCTGTAGACAACGGAAAATTTTCGTGGGGTACTTTGGTTCCTTTTGACATTAGTGTAAAGGACAAGGAAGATGGATACTCGGAATATGACGAAATATCAGCTAGCAAAGTAATTTTAACGGTTCAATATCTATCTGGTAGTGAAAAAGCTGCAAAAAACTTGAGCGAAGATTTCAATCGTACAATTGAAACACTCTCCTACATGGGTTCTTTGGATTGTTTCACATGCCATAAAGCCAAGGAAAAACTTATCGGTCCATCTTTTGCTGAAATTGCTGAACGATATGGCAATAGTACGGAGCCTGATGTACTTATTGCGCAAAAAATCCTAAAGGGCTCACAAGGAACTTGGGGTGAGCAGATTATGCCTGCACACCCGAATATTACCCAAGAAGAAGCTAATGAGATTGTTAATTGGATTCTGAAGAATGGTTCGGACGCCGATTTCAACTTTTTTTCGGGAACTAGGGGGGCTTTCAGAACCCTCAATGAACCTAATGGGAAAGACACGGCGTCATATGCGCTAAAGGCCTTCTATACTGATGAAGGCATAAAAGGGAATACGAAAAGTTCGAAGACAGGTTCGCACACAATACTATTACGACAAAAATGAAAGCAGGTTTATTAAGGTGTGCTTGATACCTCCTCCGCATAAATTTTTATGAGGTGTGACCTAATGTAAAACGAGGTTTCTAAACTATCGGTACTGTTCAGTTGTACCTTCATTGCTTCAGATGGGGTAACGGGCATATGGCAGGCGATACAATTATTGCCCATATATTCCATTTTCGAAGATTCAACCGAACATATTGGTGTACTACCGCTATGGCATGCCATGCATTTTTGATTAAAATAGGCGGTGTTTCCCCGTTGATTTTTATGTGGATTATGGCAGGTCGTACAGTCCATTGTTGGCGTCTGTTCGAAACATTTACTGCTTGTGAGAAGGCCATATTGATTACCGTGTACGTCTAGTTTATCGTTCGGTGTTCCTTTATGCGTATTTCGGGTGTATTCATCTAAAATGTCACCAGAAAGAAAGGAAAACGAATTTCCTTTCAAAATACGGTCGCGCGCTCCCGAATGGCACTGTGCGCAAACATCTAAACGCTGTTGTCTAGAAATGGAGTCTAACGGTAATATGAATTTAGCTGTTTCTATCTCCGGATTTTTTCGTTGGTAGACTACGTGTTTCTCCGAGGGTCTGTGGCATTTTTCACAATCTACACCATATATGATTTTATCCTTGTTATACCGATTTCCTTGTCCTGAAAAATCCAGGTTCGTAGCAAAGGTAACATGGCATTTTAGACAAGCGTCACGTATCGGTCTGTCCCTTCCAGCGAATGATGGAAAACCAGGGCTATTTACCCAACTGTCGGTTGGGGTATGATATGATGTTTGTAACTGAAATAGTTTTGCGTCTTCCCCCCAAGTAGCGTATGATTGCCCCCTCACCCCAGATCCAATGACAATGTCGAATTTTGAAGACGGCTTTTTTTCAGCCCTATTCTTGAGTAGCGTTTGCTGGTAGAACGAATCGGTCTTTCGTTCCATGGTAAACTTTACGTGCTCGAGATCTAGGATATTTGAACCCGATGCAAAACTGCCCAAGATATTTTCTTCTTTGGCCGTAGCGGATGTATTGTAATGTGCCGTTTTTAGATGATCGGTGTAAATGTCGGCGTGACATTCCATGCAGGTTTCCGAACCGACGTAGTGCTCGCCGGTGAAATGCGTGGCCAACGCTTTTGGGCTATAGTAATCAGATTCCAGGTTTGGATTTTTGCAATGGTATACCGAGGCAATGACTAACAATGCCATTAAAAATATTATACTGTTGAAGAAATATTTTTTATTTATAGCAACCATGAATCTTAATTCATCTGTCTAATTTTTAGGTTTTTTGGTGCCCCAAATAAATTTAACACCTCGCCTTTGTAAATACGGTATTATTTGTCCCCCTTTTCTAGAAGTTGGGTATTCAATTCTAACAACGGTTCTTTGGTAAAGCTTGAATCAATTAATTTTGATGGTTCACTTTTTAAATAAACCAACGACCCTTCAAAGTTTGGATATTTTTTTCTTAATGTATCATATTCGGGGTTTATTGCGTGCTTACCCCAAATTCCTAACATCAATTTTAAATTTTCTTCATCTTCCGGATATTGCCCTTTGTCATCAGTCTCCACAATCCAATTATCTAAAATGCGTGCATGTTTTTTTAATACATCGCTATATTCAGCATTTGTCGCGAGGTTATTTAATTCATAGGGATCATCTTTTAGATTATATAATTCTTCAGCTGGACGCTCGTCGGACATAAATCTATCTTGTGCGGTATTCAATTTTCCGTCATCGTGTAATTGATGCATTACTTTAACAAACTCAATGCCATCAAAATCCATATAGGTCGGTTGCGTATAAGGTCTGTCGGTTATAAAATTCCGAATATACTTATACCCTTTTGAGCGCACCGATCGAATTCTATCAATAGTAAAATCGCAACGATCTCTAGTTGAAATAACATACTCGCGTTTATCGGAATTATTGAATATATTTCTACCTTTCATATAGCTAGGTATCGAAATACCCGCCAAAGCGAGCGCGCTGGTTCCAAGGTCTAGCCCACTGATTAAATCTTCATTGATACTCCCTGAAGTCAATTTCTTAATGCTTTTGGTGAAATCGGCTATAATCAAAGGCACAAGTAAACCACCATCATATAAAAACTGTTTGTTTCGTGTAAGTCTCATACCATGGTCTGAAAAAAAGAAGACTATGGTGTTCTCAAGCAGGTCACTATCCGCTAATTTTTGAATGATTTCACCAACTTTTTCATCGGTTATTTGAATGGCGTCCAAGTGATTGGCATATTCTTCAACTATGCTAGGGTGGTCGGGTAGATAGGGAGGCATTTGTATTTTTGATCTATCTACAGGGGTTGTTACGTTATCCTTAAAGTTATCCGAAAATATTTCTTTTCCACCATACATTTGTATTTGCCCAAAAAAAGGTTGTTTGTCCCTTAACGTAGATAGATCTAAATGCACACCGCTTTTGCCGTATAATGGGTGTAATTTATAATCTTGAGTATACAAATCTCTTCTGTTATAGATGAAGTTGTAATCATCTTTGCCATTATTAAACGTGAAATACCCGGCATTTTTAAAAACTTCTGGAATTGTTTTTAAACTATCAGGCAAGTAGATTCCCGATTCTTTGGTTCTAGAGCTATGATGATTATGTGTTCCTGTAGTTGTTGACATAACGCCCGTTATTATACTAGAACGACTTGCTGAACATACTGGCGCAGGCATATACACATTTTTGTACAGAACACCGTGCTGGGCAAGACTATCAATATTCGGCGTTGCTATAAGTGTCGTGCCATATGCACCTAAAAGCGGTGCGGTGTCTTCTAAAAAGACCCATAAAATATTGGGTGGTTCTACGGGTTCTTCTTCTTCTCTATTCTGACAGGACACTAAAAGGAAACCAAGCATGCATAAAAAAAGCAAGAAGTCTACATTTTTTTTCAAATCTCGATATTTTTAATTCACTTTTATTAGCTGCATCATATCATCATTTTTAGCCACTAAAAGATGCTTTTGGCCAGCTACGGAAATTTGCTCCATACCCCGAACGTCACCCACGATTTTAAGACCGGATTCCATCATAGTTTTGGCAATGAAATTACCTGTACCATCTCCTTGCAGATACAATCCGAAACTGGCATCGGCTCTCGGCGTTTCTACTTCGGCATTGTAGAGATTACCTGCTAATACCACATCTAAATTGCCATCTGAATTAAAATCGTCTACAACGAATTTATTGATGCTCGAAATTTGGGCCAATTGTGGTAAGGGCTTTGCAGAAAATTTACCGTTGTCATTTTCCAAATATATACTCTCAAATGAGGTGATTTCGTAGCTTAACGATTCTTCCAAAAGTTTGGTGGTATAGATCTGTTTTAAATTGGCACTGGCGAAAGAATTATAATCCTTGAATTTCGATTTTATCGCTGGCATCTGTTGGGATGAACATTGACGGCCACGAACAGGAAATTCTGTTTCCCCTTTCTTATAGCTTAAAACGATATCGGAACTTTCATTGCCATCAAAATCATTAAGATAGATTTTGAAAGGTGCCGATTCACTGGCTGTATATTTGTAGTTTTTGCCCAAATTACCTAGAACAAGGTCTTGATCCCCGTCGTTATCAAAATCTCCTTTTTGAATATCGAACCACCAGCCCGAGGTATTGCCCGAAAGTAGTTGGTCTGATACGTCTTTGAAGGTGCCGCTGTCATTCTTAAAAAATTTGACCGGCATCCATTCACCTACGACTACGAGGTCTTCCCAGCCGTCACCATCAAAGTCTACCCAACTTGATGCCGTAACTAGACCAAGTGATTTCAATTCGGGGAGTACCTTATCAGTAGCATCGACGAATCTAGGTCTTTCGGGTTCGCTTTTATTTTCTAAAATATAGGAATCCACGGGGTACGGGTACTTTGAAGGCAATAGTCTTCCACCTAAAAATAGGTCAAGATCACCATCATGATCATAATCGGAAGCGGTTACATTGAGTCCACTGATTGTATTTTTTGGAAGCACACCTTTGGTTTGCCGGAATGTATTGTTTCCCATATTCATGTATAGGCGATCTTCATAGCCCAATGAATTGACCTTGAATTCATTGCCGCCACTGGCGATGTAAAAATCATTGTCTCCGTCATTATCGAAGTCAAAAATCAACACTCCCAGATCTTCGTGGTATTTGTCTTCTGCAAGTTGTGGTATTGTTAACAATTCGAAATTACCATCTTTATTTTGCAAATAAACTGCAGGCGCTTGCCCTACTGCGCCACCTACGATATAGTCTTCGGTGCCATCACCGTTAAGGTCACCGGTAGCCAGCGAAGGCCCCAATGTCGAGGTCCGATGTGGTAAGAGCACTTCTTTTTTAAAATCGGGATAATCGTTCTCCTCGTGCTTGAATAGATTCGCAGTGTCAATGGCAACCGTCTGAAATTGCTTTTGATCGTAAGGTGTTACATCGGTTGATGGGGTTTTATACGATTTCGTTTCATCAAAGTCAATGGCGAGCTTTTGGTTTGCGGCAACCTCGGTAAGTTTTGTCGTGAAACCATTGGGCCAGGCCACTGCAATGCTATCGGCCTGTTGGGTAGAACCAAGGCCAAAATGGAGTAGGGGCGTGACAGATGATAAATAACCGTGCACGACATTGTATTCTTGTACTTGCATGCCTTCGGAGGTATACACCGATACCTTGCTACCATTGGGTAATACATTGCTTCCCCCCTTTAAATCAATGGTCAATTGGTTCGTTCCGGAGGTGTTGTTGCGGTAAATGCTTGCAACATCCTCTAAATTATTGATGACCAGGTCAAGATCGCCGTCGTTATCGAGATCGGAATAGGCTACTCCGTTCGAGAATGTCTTTTCTTCAAAACCCCATTCCTCGGTTTTTTTGGTAAAGGTGAGATCTCCATTATTTTGAAATATATAATTACTCAATTTCTCCGACGGTAGTTCTTCAAGATATTTTAGTAGCTCTACTTCTTCTTCTTTGTTCCTATAATTGCTATCGTTCTCCATTTTATTGAAAAACTCACGGTGTTCGGCATAAAAGTCTTTGTTGTTGACATCACGTCGAATACCATTGGTGACGAAAAGATCTTTCCAGCCGTCATTATCAAAATCGGCGAGTAAGCCTCCCCAGCTCCAATCGGTGGAAGAGACCCCTGCCAAACGGGATATGTTGCTGAACATTGGGAGTTCGCCAGCAGCATTTCCATTATTTAGCTGAAGGGAATTCTGCATGTACTGATGATGTAGTCCGTACTTCACGGAATTATAAAATGCCTCAGTGTCCATTGCACCCATATTTGCCTTGGAACGGAAATTATCTTCCGCCGACATATCTAATTGGAAAATATCCATATAGCCGTCGTTGTTGAAATCGGCGATATCAGCACCCATTCCGAAAAATGAGGTTTGCTGTAAACTAGTGTTGATCTGGTTGGTAAAAGTGCCGTCTTGATTATTAATGAACAAGAAGTCAGGGGCATTAAAATCATTGGAGATAAAGAGATCCGTAAACCCATCGTTGTTGACGTCGGAAGCGGCGACCCCCAAACTAAGTCCGAAATTACTAAGTCCTGCTTCTTTGGTGACATCCGTAAAATGTCCATTATCGTTTCTGAAAAGCTTATCGGAATCTTCGTCAGCATGATTTTCGAGCATGTAGGCATAATACTCGATCGGGGCAATAAAACTTGTAGGAGGGTAATTTATGATATAAAGATCAAGATCCCCGTCTTTATCATAGTCAAAAAAAACGGATTGCATGCTTTGGCCATCGTAATCGATACCATATTCGGCAGCTTTTTCGGTAAATGTATTGTCTTTGTTGTTGATATAGAGCACGTTGTTATGGGGCGGATTCTTGCCGCTAACCGAGCAATAAATATCTAGATAGCCGTCTTGGTTAATATCGACAAAGGTAGTGCCCGAATACCATCGTGAATCTCCAGTTATACCGGAAGTTTCAGAAATATTCTCAAATTGCAGATTGCCTTTGTTGAGGTACAGTTTATTCTCGACCATATTACCGGTAAAGAAAATATCCTCTAAACCATCGTTATTGATATCCCCGGTGGAAACCCCACCGCCCAAATACATATAAGGGTAGGTAAAGTAGTTGTACTTATGCGTTTCCGTTAACGTATTTTTAAAATCTACCCCGGTTTCAGAAGCGGTAAGTTTTGAAAATAAGGTTTTAGGCTTTTGTTCACAAGAAAAGAACAGTAGGCCCAATACAATGAAACATAGCAAATTTTTCATCTCTTCAGTGGATATTCAAATTGGCATAAAATAAGAATAACCCCGACCGAAGTCAAGGGTTATTCAAATTTAATGATTAAAATCGGATACTATTAGTACCCCGGATTTTGAATGATAGACGGATCCTTATCGATTTCTTCCTGTTTTATGGGCATAAAATAGACGTGGTCTTGCCAAAGACGGTTCTCGAAAACGATATTGGTCGGTTTAAAGGTGTAATCGAACAATGAAGTATCTTTTCTATAATCTTCGGGAGCAACCGTTGTGCCCGGTTTTTGAGTGCCCTGAATCAAGACAGTCTGCACTTGCTGGTTTATAGACTCAGGTCCTTCGAGCCAGCGTTTCATATCGAACAGTCGGGCATCTTCGTTGACAAGTTCCTTATCACGTTCCCGCTTATACAGTTCCAATAGAGCATCACCGGATTCGGTTACTGCCGGTAGGCCGTTTCTGAACCGTAATCTGTTCAGCCATGCCTTGGCTTCACCTTCATCGCTGGTATTGATACTCGCCTCAACATAGTTCAATAACACTTCGGTATACCGAATATAGGGCGCATCAACTTTTTGCAAATTGTTAGGCCATTGTGCGGGAGTTCTAGGATCGGCAAATTTTCTAAAGTAATAGCCGGTTCTCGAGCCGTTCCAATCTTCAATTGGACCTTGACGGGTATCTACACCATTGACAATAGTGCCATCGGTAAACGTATAAAAGCCAGACTGTATTTCATTAAATTTATCGAACTTGACCACATCATCGGTACGCTCTTTCCAGGCGCCGCCGTCATATAGAATGCTAGCGTAGAATCGCGCTTCTCGATTATCATACGGAGCCGCAGCATGTGCGGGGTTGTCCCAATCGAATGCGGTGCCATCGGCAAAGCCATATTTTGAGACCAAAGCCTCTGTAGGCGTCGTTCCGGCCCATTCGTGATAACCGTTCGGGCCATGGTACAAAGCAACCATTCCTGGGCCTTGTGACCAGCCATCACCACCTGGGTATGTTCTAGAGTTAAAACCAAATTCCTCTACCAATCTTCCCCAAATAAAGTCTTGGTTTTCGTCGCCTTGAAGCCAGATATCCTCATAATTTTGAATGGCTTCTTCCTGCGGTGCTGGGGCAGAGTAATCTAATTTGTATCCGCTAGTGGCATCCAAAAGTGCTTTGGAAGCAGCTTTTGCAGTTTCCCAACGGTCAGTTTGTGATCCGCTTGTCCATCCAATCAATTCTGGATTGCTATAGGATGCAATCGTTGAAACCGTAGAAGCTTTTGACGGTTCATAAAGATCACTGGCTACATGGGTCAGAACCCGAGACCGTAATGCCAATACCGTAAGGGTATGGGCCTGGGCCTTGCTAGCTGGGGCATTGGCCAAGAGTGTTTCGGCCTTAACTAAATCGGCAAGAATTAAGTTCACGGTTGCCTCAAAGGTACCTCGTGGGTTGTTCGCTTCGCTATCTAATTCCAATGGCTCCGTTAAAAGCACGACCCCACCGAACTGCCGCATTAATTGCGTGTAATAAAAGGCTCTCATAAAATAGGCCTGTCCCAATAAGGGTTCGATGAACTCTTGTGCAAATTCGGCTTCATTTGCCTCAAGCTTCGAAATCGCGAGGTTAGCGCCACGTATAAAGGGGTAAATATCGGGCCAACTGAACCATTGCATGTCCATAAAGTTACCGGCAGGATTCATTTTACCCTCGGTATACCCATCTACACCACGCCCAGGGTGGGTGAAAACAGCTTGATCCGTAAACGCATCGGTCGTTTCTTCCCTAGTGAGCGTACCTGCCCATGTGCCCTGGTACAGATCCAATACAGCGGCCTCTGTCAATTTTGAATCTGACCAGACATTCTGTTCAGATGCCTGGCTGAGTGGCTCGGTTTCTAAAAAATCTTCGTTACACCCCACTAGCAGTAATCCGAAGACTACCAGTGTTGTGATTTTTAAAAAGTCCTTTTTCATAGTAAAAAATTTATAAAGTTAATTAATAGCAATTTTTTTTAAAATGTTATTTGCACTGTTAAGTTAACAGTTTTTAGCATAGGATAGGTACCACCGTTCGCTACGTTGCCGCCACTAACGCCTGTAGCACCATCATCGCCATCATCGCCATCGGCTTCACGACCGTTGT
Organism: uncultured Flavobacteriaceae bacterium; assembly: GCA_964600075.1. Lineage (GTDB taxonomy): Bacteria > Bacteroidota > Bacteroidia > Flavobacteriales > Flavobacteriaceae > CAZRIE01. Next base: position 11,463 of record CAZRIE010000003.1, on the reverse strand, counting down.
TAGCAAGTTCATCATTGTTTATTTGGGTAAGTTCCGGGTCGAAGGGAAAAGTTGTAATTGTAACCAAATTTGTAGCTGAAACTGCCAAACGTAAATTTTGTGCCCCTAGTTTTTCGATAACACTTTTATCGAAAGTATACCCGAATTCAAGATTTTTCAATCTAAAATAATCTCGGGTTATTAAGTAGGCGTCAGTCTGGTTCGAATACCACTGATCGCCCCTGTCGGCCAATCGAGGGCCATACGCATTCGGATTTTCAAGCGACCAAGCACGATCGCGAACCTCGCGTTGTACATTGGCTAAGGTGCCTGACATAAAGCTCCATTCATAATAGCTGTAACCGCCTGAAGCTCCGTTCCAAAACATACTAAAGTCGAGATTTTTATAGTTGATGGAGGTGTTCCATCCAAATTGGGTATCCGCAAAGGCACTTCCCCCTGTACGCTTTCTGTCTTCCGGTCCGATGGCACCGTCTCCACTAATATCGACCACTCGTGCATCACCAGGTCTTAATTCAGGAGTTACGCCACTGTAGTCAAGCGTTGCTGCATCGACTTCTGCTTGTGTACGGAAAACACCGGCATATTCGTATAGTAAAGGTCTTCCGATTTCACCACCTGTCTCTCGTTGCCATGGGCGATCCGCCAAGGCAGGCTCGTCAAAAAATACCAATTTATTGTTATTATCACTAAAACTGACGGTCACATTATAATTGAAATCTTCACTCCCACCGTTAATGCCCAACGCTATTTCATATCCCGAATTCTCAAACTCCCCGATATTCACTGCTGGTGCATTGATACCACTATATTCAGGTAAGGTTTTGAGAGGAACGGTCAGAATGTCTTCTCGTACATTTTTAAACCAGTCCAAACCCAGGGTAACCTTATTGTTCCAAAATCTCATGTCGATACCGACGTTTTGTGAGGTAGCGGTTTCCCAAGTAATATTAGGGTTCGCAACATTGGATTCAAAAGCAGTAGTAACTACAGACTCCAAACCGGTCTGCGATAGGTTATAGGTGTTCAAGTATTGAAAAGCATCTACATTATCGTTACCCAATTGACCATACGACGCCCGTACTTTAAAGTAGTCGAAAAAGGGTAGTGCTTTTTGAAAAAATTGTTCTTCAGTGGCGACCCATCCAGCAGATATCCCAGGGAAAAACCCGAAACGGTTTTCTTTTGGAAAAAGATAGGAGCCATCATAACGAAACAAAAATTCTACTAAATACTTTTCCTTAAAGTTGTAGTTGAGACGACCGTAATAGTTCAGACGAGCAGTCTCAAAACCGCTACCAAAACTATTTTGGCCCTCATTACCACCCAAATCGAGCTGTGCCAGCTCACTTGAAAGGAAAAATCGCTTAAAGGCTCCAAATTGTTGGAATTCGGTCTCCTCACGGGTAATTCCACCTAGTAATTTGAAGTAATGATCTCCGTACTGTTTTTCATAGGAGGCGTTTAACGTAGCGGTAATATCTGTCTTTGTGGAATGCTCTTGACGCAAACTTGGATCGCTCGGGCCTCTTTGGGCGGGCGTCAGACCTGAAGAATCTCTATTCACACCGTCCCAAGTGTAAAGCGTCCAAGGTCTTTGCCATAACTTTCGTTCCCTATTGGCCTTATCGTAAGAAACTTGAGCGCGAAACTGCAGGCCTTCAACACCGGGTACTTTATAGGTAAGCCCGATATTACTTTGTATGAAGTTGTTGCTTCTATCATCATAACCAGGATTATCTGTAACTCTTATCGCTGGGTTGTTTCCGTTTTCAATATCAGGTCCGTATTCTCCCGTAGGCCAAAAGGCTGGGAACCAAGGGTACTGTCGAATAAGATCTCCGAATATTGAAGCTGATCCTCTAGTGTTCTGATAATTTTCTTCTTGTCTTGAATAAAGACCGATATCTAAGCTTAAAGATTCACTTATTTTGACATCAAGGTTCACTCTGAGATCGAATTGATTATATCCTTTGGGCGCGTTCTTAAAGTTGACATCCTGTTGTAAATACCCCAAAGAGGCCAAATACCGAACATCTTCGGTACCCCCGGAGACTTGTAAATTATGGCGTGATATTGGTGCGCCCGTTGTGGTTACCTCATCCATCCAATCGGTATTCGGGTATAGCCATGGGTCCGTTCCGGCCGCTGTATTCGCGATTCTATCATTGGTAAAGGTCGGATTGACGACCTCCCCATTGTCAGCTCGGGTATACGGGGCTCCTCTACCGGCATTGGCAGCCTGCCATTCGGACACAGGTAGCTTATATACGTTGAGTACATTTACCAAATCCATATATTCTTCACCCCGAAGCATTTCAGGTACGACCGTAAAATTTTGCAGGCCCACAGTGGAATTAAGTTTGATAACTGGCGCTCCAACTTTACCGCGTTTCGTGGTAACAAGAATTACCCCATTCGCTGCACGTGCCCCATAAATAGCTGCAGAGGCATCTTTTAAGACCGATATACTTTCGATGTCTGCAGGGCTAATCCGTGCAATACCGCCTTCACGAGCCGGTATTCCATCAATAACGACCAAGGCACCGGAGTTGTTGAAAGTGTTTGTTCCACGTACCCTGATAGCCGGAGTATCAGCTCCTGGAATGGCTTGTCCCGTATCGATAAATAGACCTGGAACCTTACCTGAAAGTGCGGCCCCTAAGTTTGCTGTAGATGCTTTTTCAAGTTCATCGCCCCCCACAGAAGAAACAGCACCGGTCAAGGTTGCTTTTTTCTGGGTGCCATAGCCTACGACGACCACTTCTTCAAGATTTTGTACGTCTTCGTTCATTGTTACATCAATACTACTATTTCCACCGACCGGAACTTTTTGGGTCACGAAACCGATATATGAAAATACGAGAACGGCATCAGCACTTTCGGTTTCGATAGCATAAAGGCCATCAAAATCGGTCGAGACCCCTAAAGTGGTTCCTTCGACCACAACACTTACCCCGGGTAATGGGGCGCCCGATTCATCAGATAAGGTACCTGTTACGGCCGTTTGTGCGAGTGCTGCAGAAAATACGATTCCGCCTAAAAATAAAAATACAGTTAAAAAGGTGCGGTTTTTAAAGACGCAATTCTTCCTAAGGGGGTTTGAGTTGTTCATAAAGTTATAGGTGATTAGGTTATTAAGGACTAAATGTAGTTTTTTTTTATTTAAAACTATAAATTTTTGTTAAATACTTAGGGTGGAGCCCATCTTTTAACGTTGTAATACCCTATTCTATCAAAAGCACCTATGATATAGCATAGAATAGTCTATTTAACAGTGCGGAAATAAAGGGTTTTTTAGAGCATCCTAGTATGTAATGGATATCTTCTCGAAACGAAGTTTGTTCATCTAGAAATTTAAAGATTAATTGTGGAGTGCGATTTTTGAAAAGTGATTCGAATATGAGATGCCCACTTTCGTTATCATTGAAAAGTACATCAAGAAAAAGTAGATCGTAGTACCAGAATTTGTTCTTGAAGCTGAGATCACTTAACGGTTCCCCCGTTTTTATATATTCCAGAAGCACTGGAATTTTTTTTGTGGTACTCATAAACGTATAGCCGGTACTTGGTTTGGCCCAACCGCCCGCCGTACCGATATAACGTATGTTCGGAGTATGGTGTTCGCTAAAATCGTAACAGGTCATAGGAATGCTGCCCTGCTCCTTTTCGTTTATCTTGTAGTTAGCACAATTCAGGTCTACCTTAATATAATGGTCGATTGCCTTTTCATATTCCTCTTTCTGAAGGAGTACTTCGGAAAATAAAGTGTACTCTACCAAGGCTTCGGTCTCCGAAAAAGGAAGCACGTACATAAATCGTGTATTTCCTGTTTGGGGAATGGAGAAATCCATGTAAGTTGCTTGATCAACATCAAAGACGGGCTTGTCCGTTTTCACGAACCATCCCAAAAAGTGTTGTTGTAAAACAGGATATCTCTTTTGGTGGGTCGCCATTTTGTAGTCGAACATACTATTAAACACCTGTCTTGCTGTGTACTTCGAGGTGTCTGTAGTGATGAGAACTTGGTCCGATAAATCTTCGACTTTTTGTACGGTCTCTTGTTTGAAAGTGATATTCGGGTAATTGCTGATGCGCTCGAACAAGGACGTATAGAAATCGATCCCACGGACCATTTTATAAGTATAGGGCGCTATAGGGAAATGCTTGGAGAATTTTTGCCCCGAGAAATAGATGTGATTCCAAGTTCTATGTACTATACTATCAAATTGCCCTTCGCCCTTTTCCCAAAAGCACCAGGTTCGATCGTTGGTTTTTTTGGCATCCTTATCCACTAACAAAATGGACCTGCCCTTAAAAAAAGCATCCTTCCCCATGGCGTCGGCAAGCATTAATCCCGCAGCACCGGCACCGATGATGACATAATCAAAATAGTTCGTGTTATTCACCAAATTTTCAAGTCTACCCCGTAAAGTAAACCAAAAATAAGTATTCCAGACAAGAGCAAGGTTCTTAATTCAAAAGATAACGTAGGCCGAAGAAACCGCGAATACCTTGATTTGGTCCATAGACGTAGGATGGGTCAAAGGTTAGCGCATTGGGATTATCGGCTGTGGCCACTGCAGCACCATTGTTATCGAAAGTCACATTTTTATCGAATGGGTCGTTTGCACGAGCAATGATAAAGGGGTTACCCCTGTTTGGCGTCCAATTCAGCAGGTTTTTAATACCGCCATAGAATTCAAAATCTTTTATGCCTTTGTATGTGAATTGAATATTCTGAATACTCCAGGTGGGAGAAAATTCCTGTCGCGGATCATTTTCACCGAGTATTGGCAAGCGCATCGGACCATAGAGGTTTCCCGTGTAATCTACAGAGAGTTTGATACGTCTAAAATCATACGAAAAGTTCCAGGTGCCCGTAAAGCTTTCAGTCAGAATTTGACGTTCTGAAACACCATTTTCCGTTTGGCTTACATCCAAAAAGGTTGCGCCGAGTAAGAATTTGAATCCGCCAGGAAAAACCACATCGACATTGGCACTTACCCCCTGCGAAACCGATTTGCCATCTAAATTGTCATAAATAATAAGGTTAGGGTCGGTGTCATAATCGGGTAAAATGGCGTTGCTAAAATTGGTGTAAAAAATCGAGGCGTCTAGACCTATAAAAGTGCCGTTATCGGAATATATTTTTTTTAGATAGTTCAGGTTGAAGTTGAACGAGCGTTCAGGATTTAATTCTTCGGTAACTATAACATCGCGAGCACCGGTAAGTGCTGCATGTTCTTCGGTGAAAAGGTTTACTACCCGAAATCCGGTGCCTGCATTAAAGCGAACAATATCGTTATCGTTAATTTTCCAGCGATAGGCCATTCGTGGTGTAAAAATATTGCCATGTCGCTTGTCGTAATCATAGCGCATGCCTAGCAAAAGCGACTGTTTTTGTGTAAGTTCGATTTCATCCTGTACAAAAAGACTGGGAATAATGACTTCATCTGCAATTTCCGTTGCTGTTGTATTGTCGTCATAGTAATTGTAGCGAAGTGCGCTACCGAACAATAGGTCGTGCCGGTTCAATGTTTTATCCCAGGTTAGCTGTCCAAAACCGATACGCTGGTCGGCTAGATAGGGTACATCCCCATAAACGGAGTTTTGATTATGGTCGTTGTAGGAGAACGAGAAGAGCACCTTCTCTTCGATAGGCAGTTGGTACTTGCCCAAGACCTCCCATCTGCGCGTATAAATGCTTTCGCCATACACCTCATCGCCTCCTCGAAATTCGGGCGTCCACTGGAGTTCGCCGCCCCAACGGTTTTCGTAAAAGAAGCGTCCAGCGAGGGAAAGAATACGATTGTCTTCGCGTTGGAAATTCCATTTTTGAAAAATTGAAATACGGTCTTGAAGGGTCAAATCGGTAAAATTATCGCCATTATTATCAATGATTTCGTCGTAATTGAAATAATTGATTCCTAAAAGCATATCCGTTTTTTTACCAAAATTGATTTTTGCGCCTACATCGAGATTGTATTCGCCCCATCCGGTGGCAAAGGCATCCGCAAAAAAATCGGGAGCTTCCAAGGTGTTTTTTGTAATGATGTTGATGAGGCCACCAACGGCTTCACTTCCATACAAACTAGAAGCTGGTCCTTTAACGATTTCGATTTGCTTGATAAGCGAATTTGGAATGCCAGAGAGTCCGTACACCGTTCCTAGTCCACTTACGATGGGCATGCCATCAATTAGGACTAAGGTATACGGGCCTTCCAGACCGTTAATATGAATATCGCCTGTGTTGCAAACGTTACAATTAATTTGGGGGCGCACCCCGTTAACGTTTGATAAAGCTTCGAAAATACTGGCGGTCGGATTTTTTTTAAGGAATGTAGGGCTATAGACTTCCACCGGAACAGGGCTATCCGAGCGCCTGACCGCTTTTAGGGTTCCGGTTACCACGGTTTCTTCCAATTGTTCAGGGGCGGCCGTCAAAGCAATATGAATGGATTTGCTTTCGTTGGTCGTAAACCTAATTTTTGCACTAAATGGAAGGTAACCCAATACCTTGGCCCTTAACCGAAAGAGTCCTTCCGGTATGTTTTTTAAGTTGAAATTACCGTCCTCATCGGTGGCGGTCCCCAATGTGGTGTCTTCCAGATAAAGGTTCGCGAACGGTACTGGTATTCCATTATAGGATACTGTGCCACTCAACTGGGCTTCTTGGCCAGTCAGCGAAATATTTAGTCCCAACAGAAGTCCAAAAATGCAAAAAAGGGTGCGATATGAAGTCATTATTTAGATTTTAGCGAGTATAAATTAATTTTTAGACAAATCTAAATATTTGTTTTTAGATATAAAAATGTATTTTTGTTAAAATAGAAGATTAAGATGACACTTTCAGAAGAAGACTATATTAAGGCAATCTACCATTTAGGTAAGGGCGATAATACAACCGTATCGACCAATGCTATTGCCGAGCAGATGGAGACAAAGCCCTCTTCGGTAACCGACATGGTAAAGAAACTTTCTGAAAAAGGGTTGGTCAACTACAGGCGCTACAAAGGTGTGAGTTTAACTGAATATGGGCAGAAAATAGCCCTTTCCATTGTTCGAAAGCACCGCTTATGGGAAGTTTTTTTGGTAGAGCGGCTAGATTTTTCTTGGGACGAGGTACATGAAGTGGCCGAACAACTTGAACATATCAAAAGCGAAAAACTGGTCGATCGGTTAGACAAGCACTTAGGGTTTCCGCAAGTGGACCCCCACGGTGATCCCATTCCCTCTAAAAATGGAGAATTCAAAAAAGCCATTAAAAAATTATTGAACGAGGTGCCCATCGGCACCATTGGTATCTGTGTCGGAGTCAAGGATTCTTCGCCTCCTTTCCTCAAGTTTTTGGACAAAAACAAAATTGCGCTAGGGGATACCATTTCAGTAGTTGATAAAGAGGAATTTGATGGGTCGCTGCATATTCAAATTAGAGGTAAAGACATTCATATCTCGAACCAGATTGCTGCCAACCTCTATTTAAAAATAACAGAATAATATGCAACAGATAATTGACTATTTTGAATCTATCGACCCCATTTTAGCGGCTTTTTATGCCACACTTTTCACTTGGGGACTGACTGCCGCCGGTGCGGCCCTTGTATTTTTATTTAAAACAATGAACCGTGCCGTGCTGGACGGAATGCTCGGTTTTACCGGTGGCGTAATGGTAGCCGCCAGTTTTTGGAGTCTTTTGGCGCCAGGTATTGAAATGAGCCCGGGCGAGGGTTTTGTAAAAGTGATTCCCGCTGCAGTCGGGTTTTTATTGGGATCACTTTTTATTTTCGGATTAGACAAAATTTTGCCCCATTTGCATATTAATTTTAAGGAAAGTGAAGCCGAAGGTGTTAAAACACCTTGGCGTAGAACCACTTTGTTGACTTTGGCGATTACGCTACATAATATTCCCGAAGGTTTGGCAGTAGGGGTTTTGTTCGGTGGTGTCGCCGCCGGTTTTGATGGTGCTACCATCGGGGGAGCCGTTGCTTTGGCACTGGGTATAGGCCTGCAAAATTTTCCGGAAGGTTTTGCCGTCGCCATGCCATTGCGTCGGCATGGTCTCAGCCGAACGAAAAGTTTTATGTACGGTCAGGCTTCGGCAATCGTCGAACCTATTGCCGCAGTTTTAGGTGCCTGGGCAGTTATGACTTTTCAGCCGATTCTGCCGTATGCGCTATCTTTTGCTGCGGGTGCCATGATCTTCGTTGTGGTGGAAGAGGTGATACCCGAAACGCAACAGGATAAATATACCGACATCGCCACCATGGGCTTTATCGGGGGCTTTATTATTATGATGATGCTGGATGTCGGGCTGGGGTAGGAGATTTAAATGAAAAAGGGAAGCCAAGACAGTTTCATAAAACGTTAATTTTAGGGGGCACTTCATAAATCAGAACCTTGGATTATTTTTTCATTATAAAAATTTGGTGTAGGGTTTATCAAAACAATTAAATCAGTTAATAGTACAGAAAGAACCATATCTTGACCCTAACATGACGCTCCGTTATATGGCGGAGATGCTAGAAATACCTCCGAACCATTTATCGCAACTACTCAACGAGGGTTTTGATAAAAACTTTTCCGAATTCGTAAATTCATATCGTTTGGAAACTTTTAAATCAAAAGTTGTCGACCCATCGCAACGACATTTGACGATTCTGGCATTGGCCTACGATAGCGGCTTTAACTCCAAGACCGTTTTCAACACCTACTTTAAAAAGACCATGGGCATTACTCCAAGAACCTATTGGAAAGAAGTAATCGCAAATTAGTTCCGATTCTCAAACCCGAACGATTGGCTTTCATTCTACCCCTACTTTTGGGGTATATTAAAAACTAAAAGATGAAAGCAATCATAACTACAAAATACGGGTCGCCCGATGTACTACAACTAAGAGATATCGAAAAACCTGTCCCAAAAGACAATGAAGTCCTTATAAAGATTCATGCCGCAACCATTACAACCGCCGAGACGATGATGCGGACGGGATATCCACTTATCTGCAGACTCTTTATGGGTCTTGCGAAGCCCAAGAATCCTGTTTCAGGCACCGGTTTTGCCGGCAAGATCGAGGCCATCGGAAAAAAGGCGCAAATGTTAAAAAAAGGCGATTCAGTTTTTGGAGAATTACTTGTCCATTTCAGAACCTATGCAGAGTATGTCTGTATTCAGGAAGAGGGAATAATTGTCCTAAAACCTGAAAATATAACGTATGAGGAAGCTGCCGTTGTGGGCGACGGACATATAACATCTCTAAATGTTCTTAAGAAACTGGCAAAAATCAAACCCGGACAACGTATTTTGATCAATGGCGCCTCAGGAAGTCTAGGTACCTCGGCGGTACAGCTTGCAAAATATTTTGGGACTGAAATTACAGCGGTTTGCAGTACTAAGAACTTAGATTTGGTAGCATCACTCGGAGCGGATATCATCATTGACTACACCCAAGAAGATTTTACGAAAAACGGAAAGACCTATGATGTTATTTATGATACAGTGGGCAAAAGTTCGTTTACAAGTTGTAAAAGCTCATTGACCGAAAAAGGGGCCTATATTTCCCCTGTACTTGGTCTGTCACTTCTTTTTCATATGATAAAGACCTCCATCTTCGGGAGCAAAAGGGCACTATTTTCAGCCAGGGGAATGCTTCATGTTTCAACAATTCGAACTTTCCTTCAAGAAATCAAGCAACTTATGGAAACCGGTCAATTAAAATCGGTAATCGCCAAACGTTATTCGCTGGAGCAAGTCGCCGAGGCGCACCGATATTTTGAAACGGGACATAAAACGGGCAACATCGTAGTACTAATGTAAAGTACGCCTATAACCTTCATTTCAACACAAAACAGGAGAAGCTATTATAGGAAATTTGATATACGATTAAGACTTTAGCACAAACAACAATTAAAATCAAAAAATAACAATCATGAAAACATTCATTAATCCATCGCCAACAGAATCGAAAAGGGTTACTTTATTTTCCAACTTTAAAGACAGTAAGCGAATCTGTTGGACGGCATCACGTCAGCACCTTCATTAATTATTTAACAGCCAATCAGCCTCCAAATAGGGTAGACCTTCATCAAGTCTATCCCATTTTTATATCTTCTTAATGAAGTAGAAGCATTGTTTTTGAAACGAAACAAAAATTATGGTTTTATAAAAAGGTTGTTTTACAGCACTAAAATTTGGATCATATTTTTATAGCGACCTGCCTCCGACGACCGAGTTTCTGCCGAGAGCAATGCAAAGGTCTATTCAGCTTATAATCATACAGATGCCCCTGACGATTCGCCTTTGGTGCACTAATTACACATAAGATGCCGAGCAAGTTATATTAAAGAAGAAAAGGTAGTTTAAGTAAAAAAGAAAATAGCAATTAACTTTAGTCCCGATAGCTATCGGGATGGACTAGGGCTTCTCATAGTGCACGTCTTTGTTAGCCTTTCGTTTTTATCAGGTAAAAGCTATTTTTGGCTTGTCAGAGTGTTCCTTAAGTCAGATAGGTTACAGAGTTAAGTGAGGGGAGGTTTAGTCTATCCGAAATACCCGCTCAAAATAACTTCCTATTTCTTCTACCACTTCATCTATATTCTCTTCAATTTCAATTCCTGAAATCACACTGGCGAGTCTTTTTTTATACTCTAATTGCATCATTCTTCCAATTTGGATACGCTGCGCCTGTGGCGATCCAGCACCATGCATACTTTCGGTTAAATAGCCCACTGCGTTTCTTCCCATGGTAATATTTTCAATTAAACGCAAGGTGCGTACTCTATCTTCGGTATTTACATCAGCTTTTCCACGAAGATATTTTTTTAATAGCTTTCCAATAACTGGATGATTCAAATCTTTTTCCGACGGTAAGGTAGAGACCAAGCCGCCACCTAGGTCTTGGGCCAGTCGGCTTATTTCAAACGGAAGTTTGGTCACATGATGCTTGCATACGTTAGACAACATATCATCTGCCATATAATTACCCGATTTGGTTTGATACCCTTGGTATGAAGCCGCGATACCCGTTGCGTAGACAGTTTCGTTCAGATGGGTCATTTCAACTAATTTGTCTTTGATATGTGATGTTTTGGTCAAACCATTCATTTCAGCTATTGCGGCAGCGGCACCGATCAAAACGTCGCCAACACCCGACTTGCACACATAACTTCGCCTATGGTAATTGGTAAAACGTTCTACCAGCATTGCGGCATACTGATATTCACCATCCATAAAAATCAAGCTATTAGGAATAAACACGTCTTCAAAAATGACCATGGCCTCTTGACCTCCGTATTTCGCATTTCCTACATCAATAGTACCGTCTTCACTTCTGGTATCACAAGATTGTCTTCCGTAGATATAGGTGATGCCTTCAGCTTCAACGGGAACCGCACCAACTACAGCATAATCGCTGTCTTTTTCACCCAAACGCATTGTGGGCATGACCATCATATAATGTGAAT